>JBGSPJ010000401.1:0-54201 GCA_041738655.1 Rhodothermales bacterium
CGATGAGGCGCGCGCCGCCGTAATCACGCATAGCGAGGCCGCACTGGCCGGCCTCAGCGCGCTCCCCGAATCGCCGACGCGGGCCACGCTCCACTATCTGGTTGCTCGTCTTCAACATCGCCTCCATTAAAAGGCGAGGGCGTGGGGATTTTTTTGGCGGAAAGTGCTCCCGTCATACCGTGATAAATCATGATCAGGCGATGCTTGTTCGAGAAGTAACCGTAACCAACAAGGCGGGTCTGCATACGCGGCCGGCGTCGATGATCGTGCGCGCCGCGGCGCGGTTCAAAGCGGATTTTTACATTAAAAAAGACGGGTACGAAATCAACGGCAAGAGCATCATCGGCGTGATGACACTTGCCGCGGAACAGGGCGCCAGCCTGACGCTCACCTTCGACGGCGCCGACGAACGCCAGGCCGCAGACGAGATCGCGCGTATCTTCGCGGACGGCTTCGGCGAAGAAAAGTAACACGGCCGCGCCGGCCTTCATCAGAACGGACTCCCGCCATGCACGCAGACAGGCCGAGCTTCCACGATGCGCTCGAACGGGACGAAACCGGGCCCGCCGAAGTCGGCGAACGCATCCTGCACGGGATCGGCGTTTCGCAGGGCATCGCTATCGGCCCCGTATATCTCTATGCCCGGGAAGCGCTCGACGTGCAGCGGCACGATCTGCCCGAGGGCGATGTCGAGGCAGAAGTCGAACGGTTTCTGAACGCCGTTGCGAGTGCGGAGCGGGAGCTGGAGAAGATCGCCTCGGTGGCCCGCGAAAAGCTCGGGGATACGAGCGCCGGCATCTTCATGGCGCAATCCCTGATGCTGCAGGATATCGCCTTCCAAGAGGAAGTCATTGATCGCATTCGGGGCGAGCGGATCAATGCGGGTTATGTGGTCAAATCCGCTATCACGGAGAGCCGGCAACGGATGGAGTCCAGCGAAAGCGAGTATATCCGCGAGCGCGCCAACGATTTACTGGATGTCCAGGATCGGATCATCCGCAACCTCCGCCGGGGCAAGCTGATCTCGGCCATCGAGCCGGAGACGGTGGTGGTGGCGGAAAACCTGACGGCCGCTGATGTACTCCTCTTCAGCCGGCGCAACATCCGGGGGTGCGCCACCGATTTCGGAGGGCCGACATCGCATGTTTCGATCATGGCGCGTGCGCTCGGCGTGCCGGCCGTGGTGAGCATGCACCGCCTCAGCCGCGAAGTAGAGCAGGGAGACCGTGTCGTCCTGGACGGCTTCAACGGACGCGTCATCGTAAACCCCTCGCGCAAAACGCTGAAGGTCTACGAACGGCTGCGGGAGCGTTACCAGCGGCTCCTCAAAGAGCAACGCGCCTATATCCCCCTCGCTTCCGAAACCCGTGATGGGCTGCACGTGGCGCTGCGCGCCAATCTGGAATTCAAAGAAGAGATCGAATTGGTCGAGGAATTCGGGGCTGAGGGTATCGGGTTGTTTCGGACCGAGTTTCTGTTTCTCATGCGGGGCACGCTCAGCTGTACCGAGGATGAGCAATATGCCACGTATCGAGACATCGTGCTGGCCAACCGAGGCGGGCCTACCACCTTGCGGCTGCTCGATCTCGGGGGCGACAAGATGTTGCCGATGGCCCATCGCGAGCACAACCCGTTTCTTGGATGGCGTGGCATCCGGGTGCTGCTGGACAAACGGGAGGACTTGCTGCTGCCTCAGTTGCGGGCTATCCTCCGCGCCAGTGCCCACGGACCGGTCCGCATCCTCGTACCGATGATCACCGATCTGTCCGAGGTGATGCAGCTCAAACAGCTCCTCGTAGAGGTCAAGGCGGCGTTGCGCAAGGAAGGGCATGCCTTTGACGAGGCGATACCCTTCGGAATCATGGTCGAGGTACCGGCCGTGGCGCTGGCCGCGGAACGGTTCGCGCGTGAGGTGGATTTTTTTTCCATCGGTACAAACGATCTCACGCAGTACGTGCTGGCGGTTGATCGTGGCAACGACCTCGTTTCGGGCCTTTACCAGGCGCTCCACCCGTCCGTGTTGCTTCTGATCGCCAAAATTGTGGAGGCGGCGGAACAGGAGGGTATCCCGGTTAGTGTGTGCGGGGAATTGGCGGCCGACCCTCGGGCCATCCCCGTTCTGGTGGGGCTCGGGGTACACGAACTGAGCGCCGCGCCCATCTTTTTGCCCGAGATCAAACGCGTGATCCGGTCGATGGAACGACAGGAAGCTGTGCTTCTGGCGCAGGAAATGATGCAGACACATGACCAGAAGACGCGCACGCGGATCCTGTTGGGCTGGCTGAAAGACCGAGATATCGATTATTTCCAGTTCATACGGGAAGACCCGGAAGGCGCCGCCGGCGCCGACGCAGCGTCTCCCCAGGCCTCTCTCACGTGATGCATCAGCGGGTCCGCCCTGGCCGGCCCGGCGCCGTTCTTGTTGCTCCCTTCCCATGATCCAGTCAGGCGTCGCCTGACCCCAGTGAATCGTACCTATGCAATCCAAAACGAATCTGTCGCTTTCCGATATTCGCCGTACCGACACCCGGGGCATGTATGACCTCGTCGCCGGTTTCCCCGATCATTTCAAGCAGGGCCGCGCCATCGCCGAGGCCGTCTCCCTCTCGATAGACGCCAGGGCCATGCGGCAGCTGGTCGTGATCGGGATGGGAGGATCGGCCATCTCCGGGGACTTGCTCCGCTGTTACGGGGTCGATCAGTCGCCCATCCCGATCCAGGTAGTCCGCAATTATGCCCTGCCGGCGTCAGTCGACCGTCAAACCCTGGTCGTGGCCTCCAGCTTTTCGGGCAACACCGAGGAATCGCTGGCCGGCTTTGAGGAAGCCATGGCGCGTAAAGCCACCGTCGTGTGCATCGCGTCCGGGGGCCAACTGTTGGATCTGGCCCGGAAGCACGGGCTCCCGTATGCGCAGATTCCAGGCGGCATGCCGCCCCGCGCCGCGCTGGGGTATTCGCTCGCGGTGTTGATGGTGTTCGCCCGGAAGATGGGCGTCATCCAGGTGCCCGATGAGGCGTGGGACGAGGCGGATTCGCTCCTCCGGATGCAGACGGCGCTCTACGGCGACCCTACGTCGGCACACCTCGCCCGGACGGTCGCCGACGGCGTCGTCGGCCGGCTGCCGGTTGTGTACAGCTCTCTGGGGCTGCTCGAAGCCGTCAACCTCCGCTGGCGCGGTCAATTTCAGGAAAACAGCAAGATGCTGGCCGCCGGCAACCTCTACCCCGAACTGAATCACAACGAAATCATGGGCTGGGAGCAGACGGGCGCCTCTTCCCTCCAGAGCCAGATGGGCGTGATTGTCCTGCGCGACCGCGAGGACCATCCCCGCATCCAGCACCGGATGGACGTGACGCGATCGCTCATCCAGTCGCGCGCCGGCAGCTGGACCGAAGTGTCGACCTCGGGCGAACATCGCCTCACCCGGATGGTGTCGCTGGTCAATCTTGGCGATTGGGCCAGCCTCTACGCGGCCTATGTTCGCGCCGTGGACCCGACGCCGATCGGCCTCATCGACCAGCTGAAGGACGCGTTGGCCAACGTTTGACGCTGGCCCGGGGGCACCGGTCGCGAAGTTACTCGCCCCGGTGCTCCTGCCCGGTGGCCCGACGCCAGCAACAGTTGGCCGATCGTCGGGGCCAATCAGTAGGTGTTGGTGGCGGTTCGAGCGTAATATCCCTGGCTGGCTGACGACACAGCGGGGGAACGAGAATTGCCTCTGCTTCGTTGCCAGAAAACAAGAAATGGTGAAGCCCTCGGCGGGGCGCTGGCGTTCCGCGCGAAAGGGGCTCACTCACCTTCAGGATCCGTGCACCATGGCGACATTTCGGCAGGGCGTTGCTACGCTACTTCTCGGGTTTTTGTGCGTCATCCAGCCGGCACAGGCCCAGTATCACTTCGGCCGCAATAAAATCCAGTACGAAAACTTCGACTGGCAGGTGCTGAAGACCGAGCACTTCGACGTGCTCTATTACCCCGAGATGCAGGAGCTCGCGGAGTACGGGGCGCAATTCGCCGAAACCGTGTATGCCGAGCTAGAGAACCGATTCAACTATACCCTCAACCACCGCGTCCCGCTCATTTTTTATTCGTCTAACCTCCATTTCAAGCAGACAAATACCACCTCAGGCTTTATTCCAGACGGGGTAGGCGGCTTCTTTGAGTTTTTGAAGGGTCGCGTCGTTATTCCCGCCAACGGCGACATTCACAAATTCCGCCGGGTGATCCGGCACGAGCTCGTCCACGTATTCACGTTTGTGAAGGTCCTGCGCGTGATGAAGGAGTACCGACTTCCGGCCAATCGCCTGCCGCCGCTGTGGTTCACCGAAGGGCTGGCCGAGTACTGGTCGGGCGAACCGGACTACCAGCACGAGATGGTCATGCGTGATGCCATCTTCTCGAACTACCTCGTGCCTCTGGAGAGCATGCACCGCATCAACGGCACGTACCTCATGTACAAAGAGGGCGAGGCCGTATTTCGATTTATCTCCGATACTTACGGGGAGGAAAAAATCCTCCGGATGATTGACAACTTCTGGAAAGAGACGGATTTCCGGAAAGTGCTCGAACTCACGTTGCACGAGGATTTCAGCCGCATCTCGGATCGGTGGGTCGCGTGGATGAAGGAGCGGTATTACCCGGAACTGGAGACGACGGCGCCGCCCTCGCTGGTGTCGAAGCCGCTCTCACGGCCGGGATTTAGTTCGAAGCCGGCGTTCTACGAATTTGTAGACGGCACGCGCAAGGTGTATTACATCGCCAACCGGACGGGCTATACCAATCTTTATGAAGTCGAGCTCGATTCGCTCTTCCGGCCGGCCGGGAAGGAACGCGTGCTGATCAAGGGCGAGCGCGACCAACGCTTCGAAGCGTTCCATTTTTTTGAGAGCCGAACCAGTGTCTCGGCCGATGGCAAACTCGCGTTTGTCACGAAAAGCGGCGGGAGCAATAGCCTCCATGTTTACGACCTCGTGGCCGACCGACTGGCGGCCTCGTATCAGTTCAATGACCTGATCGCGGTCTACTCGCCCACCTGGGATCCAGAGGGTGAAGAGCTGGCCTTTACGTCGATCGATCGTAGCGGATTTAATGACCTGTATCGTTTCGACACGCGTACGGAGACGCTGGTCAAGCTGACCAACGACAGCTACGACGAACGCGACCCGTCCTGGAGCCCGGATGGTCGGCACATCGCGTTTTCATCCGATCGTACCTCGTTGGGTGATGCCGGCGCGTACAACCTCTTTACATTCGGAGTGGATGACGGATCGATCCGGTACGTCACCTTTGGTACGCAGCACGATTTCTCGCCGCAATGGACGCCCGACGGGCGATTCCTGCTGTACACGAGCGCGCGTAGGGACAGCGTGGGCCGTTTCGGGCCACAAAACATCTGGGCGATCGACATGACGGCGGAAATCGGCGTCCCGCCGGCGGTAGCGTCCGCTTCGCTCGCGCCCATCGACGACCTGCCCACCGCGCCCACGATGACGCGGACGGCCAGCCGGCTCACGGACATCACCACGGCGGCCTACGACCCGGTATGGACTCGCGACGGCCAAATAGTGTTCACCAGCTTCGAACAGCTGAGCTTCACAATTCGGACACTCGCCAGCGCCGACTCGTTGCTCCAACATCCCAACACGGAGATCGAACATCCCGTCACCCTCACGGGCGAGCACTGGGCGTTCGAACGGATCGACGCGGAAAGCGAGGTCACGCGAAATCCCTACAAGCGTAAGTACTCGCTTGATGTCGCCCAGGGCATGGTCAGCCAGAATCAGGTGTTGGGGACCTACGGCGGCGCCATTGTCGCCGTGTCGGACTTGATGAGCAACGATCGGTGGTTTCTCACGCTCTTTAATCTCGGGCGCTCCCGGCAGGACTTCCTCCAGAGCATGAACGTGGCCGTCACGCGCGTGCAAACCCACCGGCGTACCAACTACTCGTACGGCCTGTACCGCTACGGAGGGGAACGCTACGATATCACCGACCCGGACGCTCCGACGAGTTTTCCTTTTGTGTTCGAAACGATGTATGGGGGCGTCGGCGCCGTGAGTTATCCCATCTCCATGTTCCAGCGCGTCGAGTTGAGCACTTCGCTCAACTGGAACCGGCGCGAGATCCCCGTTCAGCAGATCGATCGGGAAGCCATCCTGCTTTCTAATACGATCTCGCTGGTCCACGACAATACGCTCTACGGCATGAACGGCCCGGTGCAGGGCTGGCGCGCCAATCTGACGGCCGGCTATACGTCGGACGTGCGGTACTCCAACGTCAACTACTTTAGCCTCATGGCGGATGTGCGGTACTACTTCCGCTTGACCCGTCAGCTCACCTTCGCGTCCCGCCTGGTGGGCCGGCTCAACGAAGGACGCGAGGCACGGCTCTTTATCCTGGGCGGCAGCTGGGACCTGCGTGGGCAGAGCCTCTTTAGCGTCCGCGGTAAGAAGATGTGGTTCGTCTCCAACGAACTACGCTTCCCCATCCTGAACAATCCGACCCTCTATATCCCCGTCCTTGCGCCGTTTGGGGTGGCCAATTTGCGAGGCGCGGCTTTTTTTGATGCCGCCCATGCCTGGAATGACGGCTACAACGTCGCCCAGCCGAATATCCGAACCGGTCAGACGCTCGGTGCGGTGGGCTTAGGGTTACGGATGAATCTGTTTGGCGGCATTGTGTTGCGGTACGATCTCGGTTACTCTTACCGCGATTGGGTGCCATCGGACCGGCTGTTCCGGCAATTCTTCTTCGGATATGACTTCTAGCCCCTCTGCGGCAGCGGCCCTCGCGACGGTCGTTCTCGCGTGTTGCCTTGCCGGCTGTAACTCGTTTTCCTACAAGACGCGCCCCATCTCGCCCGACGACTGGATCGCGTCCGGGGCCGATCTTGCCCGAACTTCCATGGCCGACTGGCGGCTCGAACCGCCACTCGAAAAAGCCTGGGAATTCGATGTGGGCGCCGGTACAGGTCCGGGCTCGGTGCTGGTCGCCGGCGATCTGGTCCTCGTGGCCAATCGGAAGGGGCAGCTCCTGGCACTTGATATAGAAAAGGGCAAACGGGTAGGGCGCCAGCGATTCAACGCTCCTGTCGAGGGTGGAATGGGCATTGCCGGGACGATGTTGCTTGTGCCAGGAGCCAAACGAAAAGAGTCCGTAACGGCCTTTGACCTCGTGCGTGGCAAGGAAGCCTGGAAAGTACGCGAGGGTTCGGTGGAATCCGGCGTGCTCGCGCTCGATTCCCTGGCGGTCGTGATCGACGCACAGGCCATGCTGCGGGTTGTCGAGGTGCGGAGCGGTGAAGAGCGATGGACACACGCGCTTGATTCGATGGCGTACATCCTGAGCACGCCTGTCGCCGAAGGCTCCGTGGTCTATGCGGCGAACGAGGAGGGGGTGGTGTTTGCAGTGGATGTAGTTCGGCAGATGCGCCTCTGGCGGCGGGATCTGAACACGCCCGTGCTTCAGTCCCTGGGTATTGGCGCCGGTCTGATCCTCGTGCCCACCACGCGCGGCCGGCTCTATGGGCTGGACGCCCGCACGGGCGAGACGCGGTGGACCTTCGCGTTGCCCGATACGACCGTTCGCTTCTCGGCCACGGCATTCGATTCACGCGACGGCGTCGCCGCCGTGGGAACGACCGACGGGCACGTCCGGGCGATTCGCGCCGAGACGGGCGTGGAGATGTGGGTCGCCAATGTGGGGGATCCAGTGACGGCTGCCCCGTTAATGACGCAACAGACCGTGTATGCCGGCACGCTCGGCCGGCAGTTGATCGCCCTTGATCGAAATACGGGCCTCAAGCTCTGGGATTTTACGATGCCAGGACGGGTCCAATCCGCCATGGCCGCCACCGAGGACATGCTGTTTGTCTTGTCGGAACCGCAACGCCTCGTCGCCTTCCGCATCGCGGAGGCGGCGATAACCGAGTAATCGAGATGAACCGTTTCCCGAGTTTTGTCGCGACCCGTCTGGTCGGGTGGCTTGCGGTCGGCCTCCTGATGCTCGCCCTGCCGGCGACGACGCGCGCGCAGGAGTATGCCGTAGTTTCTGTCGAAAGTAACACCGCTGATGCGCTCGTCTACGCGGATTCGCTCTACCTGGGGCGGGCGCAGACACAGTGGTTTTTTGTGCCCAGAGAAACGGCGCAACTCCGCCTTGTCTACCCGTCGGGAGATAGCTGGTCGATGACGCCCGCGCAACTTCCCGTGGATCTACGCACGGTGGATACGCTGCGGGTCACGCTGGATTTTATGTACCACTACGCGATCACCACGGACCCGTTTGATGCCAGCGTGTTGCTCGAAACGCCGGATGGGCGTTCGTTGCTGGGCACAACACCGCTGCTCCACACGTCGTCCGAGCCTTTGCAGGGGATGCTGTTGTTGCAGAAGGAGGGCTACGCGTTGAAGCGGCTTACCCCCGGTGATCGCATCTGGAACCGGCATGACGAGAGCCTCACGCCGGAGGCGCCGGACCTGGCCCTCGACGCGGTCGGCGAACTGGACCGCGGGCCGCGTGGGCGCTGGCTGAATCTGGCGTTGGGCGGTGCCGCCGTTGCTTCGGGTGTTCTGGCCGTTCATTTCAAGATGAAGGCCGACGCCCGGTATGATCTCTATGCGGTTGACGGCGACCCACGGCTCCGCGGTAGCTTCGAGCGGTTTGACCGCCGCGCCGCGGTGGCGCTTGGTGCCATGCAGGTTGGGGTTGGCGTCCTTGCGATCCGTCTCGTGCGTCAGTAGGCGCCGGAGCCTTTCAGGACGGCCGTGATGGTGCGGACAAGAATCACGGCGTCCAGCCAGAGCGACCAGTTGCGGACGTAGTAGGGATCCCACTGCTCCATTCCCTCGTTGCCGGTGTCGCTTCGCCCGGATACCTGCCAGAGCCCGGTGATGCCCGGTCGGACGCGCTCGCGCAGCTCGCGGACGCGTCGTGGAAGTTCGTTGCAGTGGTAGGTGGGGAGAGGGCGTGGGCCTACGAGCGACATCTCGCCCCGCAGCACGTTGATCAGCTGCGGGAGTTCATCCAGGCTGAGCCGGCGGAGAAGCCGGCCTATTTTGGTGATGCGCGGGTCCTTGCGCAGCTTGTAAAACGTCTCCCACTCCGTCCGCATCGCTTCGTCAGTTTCCAGCTTCTGCCGCAGCACGGCTTCCGCGTTGGGCACCATCGTGCGGAATTTGAACGTGCGAAACATCTTGCCCCCGCGGCCGACCCGCTCCTGCAGGAAGAACGGGCTCTGGCGGTCCTCGAACCAGATCAAGAACGCCAGCGTCGCGCAGATGGGAAACCAGATCAGGCTCGTCAACAGGACGACCATCACGTCGAACGTGAGCTTGGCGAACCGGGAGACCGGGTTGATGAGGTTGGAAGTGATCTCGAGCCCCAGCATCCCGCTCAGGTCGCGGGGTTTTACCCAGAGCGAAGGCGATTCCAGGAGATCCGGCACCAGCAGCACCGTGCGGTAGTAGGATAGCGGCCCTTCCAATAACTCCGTGGCGCGCGCGCTGGACATGCTGGGCATGGCAAGGATGGCGACGGAGGCTTCCGGCGTCACAAGGTTTGTCCCGCCTTCGATCGGTACATTAAGGAGCGCGGTATTCCAGGAAGAGGGATCGTCGTCGAAGATGCCAATCGGCTTGTAGCCCAGGCCTTTTTCTGCCTGGAGGAAGCGGACGATCCGCTCGGCGAAGTCACCGCCCCCGTAGATGACTGTGGGCAGCCCCCAGACGCCCAGCCGGATCAGCAAGTATTTCACCATCATCCGCATGAACGGAACGGTTACCACGCTGAACAGGAAGGAGAGGGTGAGGGTGATACGGCTTACGGATTCAGAGGCTTTGCTGATAAATAGCACGACGGCGGCGCCGGCGAATATTACGATCAACAGGAGCACCGTCCGTCGGAGTTCCTCCACCGGCCCGAGTCCCCAGCTGGGCAAAAGGTGCGTGATGGCCGTGCCGACCCACCAGGCCGGGATCAGATACCAGGCCCATTCCGGGATGAGGAGGGCGCCCTGCCAGAACAGACGGATCGAGCCGGCCAGGAGAAAGGCGAACACGATAGCGATCATGTCGCTCGCGGCGAGCACGAGCACATTCTGCAGACGATGTCTGAGGTAAGAGACCAGCCATTCCCCTCGACGCGGAAGCCGCTCGTAGAAGGAGCGTTCAGAAAGTACCTCAACAAGTTCCATTCAGTATGACCCTTCAAAAATGAGTGACCGGGGTGTCTGCATCGCTCGGAATTGTGGGGGATGCACACACCAGGTTCAGACCAGGGGATGACGTGACTCGCAAGTTACATCATCCCCTGGCCGGGCCGTTCAACCTTGAGCGCAAGCGACATGCGCCACCGGGAAGGTGGAAGCCGTCGTTACGTGCCGCAGGCTACCGGTTCAGATCCGATATGGCTATGGGGGGCATAGCCGATGGGCGCACCGGAAGGTGCCGGCCCTGCGACAATAGTCGTGTCAGTGCTGGGGCAATGCGGCTTCTTCCTTGCGGAAATAAGCCAGCGTGCGCCGCAGCCCCTCCCGACGCTCGATCTGAGGCGTCCAGTTGAATATCCGCTTTGCCTTGCTGATATCCGGCTGGCGGACCTTCGGGTCGTCGTCGGGCAGGTTCTTGAAAATGATCTCGCTCGGGCTTCCGGTGAGGGAGATCACCTCACGCGCGAAGTCGAGGATCGTGATCTCATCCGGATTGCCGATGTTCACCGGGCCCGTCTCATCACTCATCAGGAGGCGATAAATCCCCTCGATAAGGTCGTCGACATAACAGAACGAGCGGGTCTGGCTGCCATCTCCATAAACAGTGATGGACTCGCCGTTGAGCGCCTGTTTCATGAACGTCGGGAGCGCCCGGCCGTCGTCCAGGCGCATCCGCGGGCCGTACGTATTGAAGATGCGTACCAGCCGCGTATCCACACCGTGGTAGCGGTGATACGCCATGGTCATGGCCTCGGCAAACCGCTTGGCCTCGTCGTACACCCCGCGGAGACCGATGGGGTTCACGTTGCCCCAGTACTCCTCGGATTGCGGGTGCACGAGGGGGTCTCCGTAGACTTCGCTCGTCGATGCGATGAGGAAGCGCGCACCCTTGGCCTTGGCCAGGCCGAGCGCCTTATGGGTCCCCAGCGCACCCACCTTGAGCGTCTGGATCGGGTATTTCAGATAATCTACTGGCGAAGCGGGGCTGGCAAAATGCAGGATATAATCCAGCGGCCCATCCACGTAGATGTAGTTCGTGATGTCCAACTCGATAAAGGTGAACTGGGGATTGCCGATCAGGTGCGCGATGTTATCGGGCCGGCCCGTGATGAAGTTGTCGACACAGAGGACTTCATGCCCCTCCTGGATAAACCGGTCGCATAAATGCGAACCCAGGAAGCCGGCTCCGCCCGTGACAAGAGTACGTTTCATATTCCGTTACTTCAACGCCATTGAGAATCTATCGCTCGATTTCGAGGGCGCCGACGTTCGCGGGAACGTGCGGGCGACCGATCGAAAAATACGTAAATCCTTTGGTAGCCATCGTTTCAGGTTTATAGAGATTGCGGCCGTCGAATACGATCGGATGACGCATGAGACTGCGCATCTTCTCGAAGTCGGGCCGCCGAAATTCATTCCACTCCGTACAGATCACAAGCGCGTCGACACCGTCGAGAACGCTGTAGCTATCCTCGTGATAGGTGATGGTCTGGCCAAGCTCGGCGCGCGTCGTTTCGATTGCCTCGGGGTCGAACGCGCTAATTATGGCTCCGTGGGCGAGTAGCCCCCGGATGATGACATGCGCCGGCGCCTCCCGGACGTCGTCCGTGTTCGGTTTGAACGAGAGGCCCCAGATCGCAATCTTCTTGCCGGCGATGTTGCCACCGAAATGCGTCAGGACACGATCTACCAGCAGGCCGCGCTGTTTCTCGTTCACCTCCAGTACCGAATTCAGGATGGCAAACGTGTAGCCGTGTTCGTCGGCGGTGTACTTCAGAGCTTTGACATCTTTGGGGAAGCAGCTCCCGCCATACCCAATGCCCGGATACAGGAACTGCTTGCCGATGCGGCTGTCGAGGCCGATCCCGACACGGACCATGTCCACGTTCGCGTCGACGGATTCGCACAGGTTGGCGATCTCGTTCATAAACGTGATCTTCGTGGCCAGGAAGGCGTTCGCCGCGTATTTCGTCATCTCGGCCGAGCGCGGATCCATATCCAGGATCGGGTTGCCCTGGCGAACAAACGGTTCGTAGAGCGAGTGCATCTGTTCGAGGGCACGGGCACTTGTCGAGCCCACCACGACGCGTTCCGGCTTCATGAAGTCCTCCACGGCCACGCCTTCCCGGAGAAATTCCGGGTTGGAGACCACATCGAAGTGCTCGCCGGCGACCAGACCGCGTTCGAGAAAAACCGCCGTCACGCGGTCCGCCGTGCCCACGGGCACGGTGCTTTTATTCACGATCACCTTGTAGCCCAGGGCTGGATCCTTCCTGAGCAGGTCGGCAATGTCGGCCGCGACGCCCAGTACATAGGAAAGATTTGCCGAGCCGTCGCTCGCCGAGGGTGTGGGCAATGCCAGGAAAATGATCTCCGCGTGACGCACCGCGTCGATCAGCGACGAGGTAAAATGCAGGCGCTCCTCGCGGAGGTTGCGTTCGAAGAATATCTCCAGCCCGGGTTCGAAAATCGTCAATTTGCCAGAGCTGAGCCGTTCTACCTTCGACCGATCGATATCGACGCAGACGACTTCGTTGCCCATCTCGGAAAAACACGTTCCGGAGACCAGGCCTACATATCCAGTTCCTACAATGGCTATATGCATGAGTGCGCGTAGTTTTTAGCGAATACTATCAAAAATGGGACCGGGGCGGCGGCGTCAAGAATGATTTCCTGCGTACGTCGCACCCGGGAATACGATCCAGAAAGGGGGAAAGAAAACGGCCGGCGGGAAGATGGCCCCGCGGACGGCTCGAGGGGCTTCAAGGGGATGTGCAGTCGGATCAAACGACAGTGGGCGACACGCTTCAATCGATCCTCCTCCCCGGTCGTATCGCTACTATCAGACGACGGAGCCCGCTCAAAAAATAGGAGCGTCTGAAATAAAACGGACGAAGGGAGCATCGCTCCCTTCGTCCGGATACCATCATACGCCTGTTGAGTGCCGGATCAGGCGCCCGCTTTCAGGAAGCCGAGTTCGAAGAGCTTCTGGAGGACCTTCTCCGCGCTCTCGTCGATCGTTTCCTTCTCGGTGACGCAAACCACTTCGGCATTGGTCGGAGCCTCGTACGGATCGTCGATCCCCGTGAAGCCCTTGATCAGGCCGGCGCGTGCCTTCGCGTAGAGGCCTTTCGTGTCGCGGCTCTCGCACACTTCAACCGACGCTTCGACGTACACCTCGATGTAGCCGCCATACGCGCCGATCGCGGCGCGGTTGGCCTGGCGGTCGGCTTCGTACGGAGCGATCGGAGCGCTGAGGCAGATGCCGCGGTGCTTCGTGATTTCGCTGGCGACGTAGCCGATGCGCTGGACGTTGATCGAGCGGTCCTCCTTCGTAAAGCCGAGGCCCTTCGTGAGGTGGGTCCGGACGACGTCGCCGTCGAGCAGGGTGACCGGCCGGCCCGAGTGTTCGAGCAAGCGCGTCATGAGCGCGTTCGCGATGGTCGACTTCCCGGAGCCCGAGAGACCCGTGAAGAAGACGGTGAAGCCCTGCTGGTGCTTCGGCGGGTGCGTCGTGCGCAGCTCCTCGACGATGTCCGGGTAGGAGAACCAGGCCGGGATTTCGTCGCCGTCCTGCAGGCGCTTGCGCAGCTCGGTGCCCGAGATGTCCAACGTCTTCTCGCCTTCCTTGATTTCGTCGACGGGTTTGTAGGTGTCCAGCGCGGGCACGTACACCATCATCTTGAAGTCGAGCATCTTGATGCCGAGTTCGGCTTCATGCTTCGAAACGAGCTCCTGGGCGTCGTACGGTCCGTAGAACGACTTGCCGGTGCTGTCGTTGCCCGGGCCGGCGTGGTCGCGGCCGACGATCAGGTGCGTGCAACCGTAGTTCTTGCGGATGATCGCATGCCACACGGCCTCGCGCGGGCCGCCCATGCGCATCGCGAGCGGCAACAGGCTCAGGTGCGCCCGGTTGCCCGGGTAGTGGGTGACGAGCTTCTTGTAGCAGCGGACGCGCGTGAAGTAGTCGATGTCTCCCGGCTTCGTCAACCCGACGACCGGGTGGATGAGCAGGTGCCCGCCGACTTCGGCCGCGGCGCGGTCAGTCAGCTCTTTGTGGGCGCGGTGCATCGGGTTACGCGTCTGGAAGGCGACGACCTTTTCGGCCTGACGGGCTTCCAGTTCGACGCGGAGGGCGCGCGGCGTGTGGCGCAGCTCCATGAAGTCGTAGTGGATCGGCAGGCGCACGCCTTCGAGGGTGCCGCCGATGTAGTAGTCGCCGGCCTGGTCGAACAGGTAGGCCACCGCCGGGTGCTTCTTATCGAGCGAGCCGAAGACCTTCTTGGCTTCGTTCTCCTTGTTCGGCTTCCAAACGTCGGAAACCGTGATCAGCGCGATCAGGAGGCCCGTCGGGTCGCGGAGGGCGATTTTCTCGCCGCCTTTGTAGTCCTTCGCGATGGCTTCGGCCACATCCAGCGTGATCGGCATCGGCCACAACGTGCCGTCGGCGAGGCGCATTGATTCGACGACCTGGTCGTAATCCTTCTGCGACATGAAGCCGCGCAACGGCGAGAAGCCTCCGTTGAGAAGCAGCTCGATATCGCACAGCTGGCGCGCGTTCAGGGTGATGGAGGGGAGTTTGATGGCTTCCTGCAGCGCGGCTTCCAATTTCTTGTCCTTCAACAGGAGCTCGCAAAGTTCACCACCGTGGGGTTCGATCAGGGTCAACGTACTCATCCTTTCCTTTTGGTTATCGTTTCGTGTTGATGCCTTTCTTCGCACGCTGTCCGAGCAACTGACGCAAAAACAGCACGACAAAGCGAGGGTTGTGCTTCAAATATCGTTTCCAGAGCCGCCCGGGCTCCATAGCCAGGCGGAAGGCCCATTCCAGACCCATTCGTTGGATCAGGCTCGGGGCCTGGCGCACGCGTCCCGTATGAAAATCGAACGCGGCGCCGACGCCCAGCATGACGGCGTTTATGGTGTCCTTGTGCTCCGCCATCCACTTTTCCTGTTTGGGGCAACCGATGCCAACAAACAGGATTCGGACGCCGGACGCATTGATTTCCTGAATATACCGAGCGTCCTCTTCCTGCGTGGGCGGGCGGAAGGGGGGCGCGATTTTGCAGCCGATCCGGGTGCCGGCAAACCGCTGCGTCAGGAAGGTTTCGAAAGCGTCGAGGCTTTCCGGCGTGCCGCCATAGAGCCCGATCGGTATGCGCTGCTGCGCGGCTGCTTCGCAGACGTGCAACGTCAGATCGGGCCCGTATACCCGGGTGGCTTCCTCGACGCCCATCAGGCGCAGCGCCCAAACGAGGGGTACGCCGTCCGGGGTGACGAGGTCCGCGCCGTTCACGATTCGCCCGAAAGCGGGGTCATCGTGAGTCTCCATCACCATGTGCACGTTCGCGGCACAAACGATCCGCGAACGCCCTTCGCGCGCCCAATTGACCACTTTTTGCGTCGCATCGGGATAACTCGTCACATCAACCTGCATGGTGAGGATGGTGCGACTGTCCCTTGGGGCGGAGTACATATACCGTTACGACTGGAAAATCTGTGACGCGCGGTCGTGTATTACTACCGTCTTGTTCGTACCAGCCCCGCGCCATCGCAGAAAAATAGGTGGCGTGGGCGGATAAAGAGGCGGTGAAGATCAATACACGGGTTCGCGACGGGGAGTTCGGGGGGTAATGGTTTCGTAGAGCCGGGTCACCTGCTCGGCTTTCAGCGTCCATTCGTTGGTGCGAGCGAACGCAAGCCCGGCCGCGCTCATGCCGGCGAGCCGTTCCGGATGCCCAAACAGCGTTGAAATGGCGCCGGCGAGCTGTTCGGCCGTTTCTTCGGGGGTGGTAACCGGCACTTTGAGGCCGGCTTCGTCCGGCACAAAATCATGCGCGCCCTGGTGATCCAGCGTGACAATCGCCAGTCCATTGCTCATGGCTTCCAACAATTGGGAGCCAAACGAATCCCGGAGGCTGGTGAATAAAAAGACTTCGTGTTCTTCGTAGGCGCGCTGAACTTCGCTCCAGGCCACCCGCCCCGGGGCATGGACGCGCCCGGTCAGCCCGAGCTCCTCGATCCAGCGAGGCACATCGGCGTCCTGGGGGCCATCGCCCAGGATCGTCATCGAAAACGGGATGTCCAGCCGGGCGACAGCTTCCAGCGAAAGGAGCAGCGCCTTGCGCTCGAGGAGCCGGCCCACCCAGAGGATGTGCGCGGTGCCGTCGCGAAACCGACGTTTGGGTTCGGCCGCATAATAGGTCGCCGGCAGCCCCGTGTCCAGGAATAACTCGGCCCGCGGTGCACCCATCCGGCGTGCGATCGCGAGCGTCTCGCTATTGGTCGCCAGCAGCAACGCGGTATGCCGCAGCATCCGCCGCGTCGAGGGCAGGTGGGGCAGCCATGTTTCGGTAATGTACGTGCGCAGCGATTCCTCCCGCCAGCGGGTGGGAAAATACCGTGCGAACGCCGAAGGGGCTACCTGACCGCCTCCCACAGGGCCAAATACAAACGGTTTCCCGAGCTTCCATAACCAGGAGCCCCCGATCAGGCTGCCCCAGGTGACGTGATGGACGAGGTCGATTCCCTGCAGGCCAATCAGGGACTGCGCTTCACGGTACGCGGCTCGCTGCCACAAAAAATAGTGGGCATATACCCCGAACAAGCCCTTGATAAAGCGCCGGTAGGGGGTAGGGATGTCTACGTAGACAAAATGCAGATTCGGGATCGGCGTTTCGGCCAACGCGCGCTCGATAGCCGCGCGGGCCAACGGACGCGTCATCACCCACAGTTCATGGCCCTGTCCGGCCAGATGCGTGGCCCAGTTCCAACCGAAACCCTCCTCCGATCCGCGATTGGGCTCGCAGGCGTAGGCCGCTAACAATACTCTCATAGCTCGTTTTTATAGCGAATGACACGCAGGGCCGGCATTTGCGCGCTACTCACTCATCGCGAAGGCGACAGGGTGACGGAATCCAGGTCAAAGCATCCGCTTTCCCGAGCTCGCACACCCTGGTGCGGCGGGGAAACAGGGGATGTAGCCCGTAATATATTTGAGAATCAACGAGGCGTCGAACGCCGTAACGTCGCCGTCTCCACTGGCGTCCGCGCCGGCCTGCCCGCTCAGATTGAGGAGTCCACTTGCATGTTGAAGCACCAGCGAGGCATCCAGCGCGGTAACCAGTCCATTTCCCGAGGCGTCGCCGGGCACGCCGGCTCCTGTTTCATCCGGCGTATCATTACTGAATTGATCGGCGCCCGGATCGGAGCCGGCGACAGGACGAGGGTCGCCATCAAAATCGGCAAGCAGGGGCGGTATATCCGAAGGCAATGCAACCCCCCTGCCTGTGAACTGCGAACCGTTGGCCAGGCGCCAACCCAACGCCATGTCGGTGGTGTCAACGACATGCGCTTTTGAAAGGTCCACCACCATAGAGTTGTAATCGGTCTGCGCGGCGTTTTGCCAGTCCTTCAGGCTGGAGGAACGGGTGACGCTGACGCCGCTGGCCGGCCGGAATTGGAAGGTGTTGTACTCGTGTGTCGCGTAATCGCGGTACCACATGACATTTCCGTCGCCCTTGTTGCTGCGCGCGTCATCTACGTTGACATGCTCCTCGAACGACAGTTCACTCGAGCGCCGCTCCGTGCCGTGCACTATCCGGGTATTCGCGACGAATAGATTGTTGTAATAGCGGTTGCCCGTGGCCTTGCCCCGATAATCGGCCCGGATACGCATGGCACCGCCCTCATTCGCCATCATGGTATTGTGCAGGATCACGTTGTCGTTCGCGGCGTGCACAAGCAGTCCGTACCCGTAGAACGAGGGGCGCGCAAACCGGGCGCGGGTCATCACGTTATTGCGTACGATGGTGTCGTTTGTGAGCAACTCGAGGAAGAGGTTGACCCCGTAATTATTGTCGAACACGCTGCGCTCGATCGTGTTGTTGTAATTCTCGGTATCCAGCCAGAGGCCAGGGCCCTCGTTGTCGGAAAAGTCCAGATGCCGGAATGTGGAGTTGGTGGTATAAAGCCATTTTCCGCCGCCGGATTCCCAGAAAGGTTTGTATCCCTTCCAGTTGTTGTATCGGCTTTCGGCGTACTCGAGCAAACACCGGTCACAATATTCCCCGCGGATGCCGCTCATGCCGTTGCTGAAGGCGTATACACCGCGGGCGATGTGGTCGTCGCCCCGCATGAAGATGCCGGCGCCGTTGTTCCACTCGGCCGTCACGTTTTCGATGAGCGAGCCCTCGCTTCCCACACAGATGGCGCCGGTGAGTCCGTCGTTCGCCGTATGCCGAAAGATGAGGTTCACAAAATGGAAGAAGCCGCGCTCCTCGCCTACATTGCAGTTCGATTCGCTTCCCGAAGGGGTGAAGAGATTGTTCGTGCGGCTCGTTTGCATGGTGGCGTTGTTGGGGTTCTTCCCACCGGGTAGCCAGGCATACATCCGGGTCGGGGTTGCCGGCGACCCTTCGAGAAAAAACGTGCCTTCAACGACATCGGCGCGCGTGTATACGGCTTTGAGCATCTGGTCGTCGGCGATGAGGACATCGCGCCGGCGCGCGTCATCGTCCTGCGGAACGCCGTCGTTCACGCGGCGCACCCAGAGGGCCGGCAGCGTCCAGGTCATCTTCCACACCTGGCCGGCATCGAGCGTCCAGGTGCCGGATAGCGGAACCGCACCGGAGATCGCCACACGCTCCCCGGGATACCCTACGTACGCGATGCGTTTCCCTGCCGTGCCTCCACGCACCGGGATGATCTCGCCGTAATACGTGCCCTCTCGAATGAGGATCGCATCGCCGGGTTGTACGCTGCTATGTTGAGCCGCGAAAACGACCGTCGCCCAGGGGGCGCTTTCGGTGCCGGGGTTGCTGTTGCTGCCTTTCGACGCATCCACCCAGTGGATCACGCCGCCGCCGGCGGTCAGTACATCACGGACGGGCTGGCAGGTGCCGTTGGCCCCGCACATCGAACCGGGGCCGCAATCCTGTTGCAGGTAACATTGCTGGGCGTGCGCGGATCGGGGGAGAAGAAGGATGAGAGATAATGATAGAACAGTCGCAAGTAGGGAAACGATTCGATTGGATCGCATAGGGGATGTGCGTGGCGCGTAATTTTGTAACGTCAGGGGAGCGATCACGGCGGCGGGGACCGGCGAGATCAGGGATGCGCGAAACAGGAGGGGGCTGCCGGCATCGGTGATACGATGACGGCAGCCCCATGCAGAATTGTGCCAAACTTGCAGCGCCTCACCCGGGATGGCGCATCTGTTTCTAGATCGGCGCTAAAAACGTCACGATGCGAGGTGCTGTTCACGCACATCGGGGGCCGAATCACCCGCCGGAACGTGCAACACATCCTCCAAAACCGAGATGACACCGGCTCGAACCTGCTGATTCCACGCCGTCCGGTATGCTTCCAGATGTAGCGGCGCCGTATTGAGACTCCGTATGCCGGCGACAATCGCGTCCGGCGTGTTTTCCACCAGCGTCGCCCATTCTCCAAACAGCTTTTCGGAGAGGGAGGAGCGGCTGGCGATGAGGGGGGTATTGGATGAAAGCGCCTCACAGGCACCGGATTGCTGGGTGGCCACCATGTTCGTAAGCGCGATCGCCGCGGTGCTCGTGCACAACATCCGGTGGTAGTCAGCCGTGCTCAGGAAGCCGGTCAGCCGGACGTTCGGATACCCTTCGATCCGCTGGCGCAACGCGGCCGGCAGCTTCTTCAGGTCGGCCGTGATGACAAACGTGTATTCTGGTACCTGCGCGATCACGTCCGCAATGGTGTCGACGGGTTCATCCGGGTCAAATGAACAGATGAACAGGATTTTGTTCGTTTCACGCACCGCATTCGGCGCCTCAATCCGTTGCAGCGGGTCCGCGACGACAAAAAACGGCTTATCCGGGTAGTCGCCGTGGAAAAGGTCCAGCACCTCGGGGTTGTGGACAAGCACCGCCCGCGCGCGGCGCATGACGAGGTTGAACAGAGGGAGCTTGTGCCAGTACGACTGAAAGACGCCGTTGTGCGCATCCAGGATAAAGGGCAGCCGGCATAGGATAGCCGGCAGCGCGGCGTAATGCGGAGGCGCCTGGACCAGCGCGTAGCTCGGTCGCGTGCGGAGGATGTGGAAGATGGTGACGACGAGTTTGTATAGGTAGTCCAGCGGGCGTAGCCGCTTGCTCCTGAACAGGTGGGGTACCCACTTGATTTCGGCATCGAATAGCGGCGCGAGCACCTCCGCTCGGCGCTGATATCCTTTCCACACGATGAACAGACACCGCTCCTTGCGCGATTTATTTCTTTTCATGACCCCCCCTGGGAGTAGACGATGGGCAAATTGGAGAGTGGCACGCTCGGGGGCGGCCGTCAGGCGCTCAGGCGAAGGCGCTTCAGAAAGTGAACCGTTACGCGTACCATGTCGCACGTAAAAAAAGAAACGAATTGAATGGGCGACGTGGCGGTTTTGAGCGCAAAGTAAAAACGAAACTTGACCCAGAACGACGAGCGGAAATCGAAGAAGTACCGTTTGACATCGCTCAACCGATAGACCTCCTTTACATCGAATTCGTAGGTTTTGTTAACGTGGCTGCGTACGGCCGCGTCATACGACACGATCTGCTTGTAGCCCCGCCGGCAAGCGCGCACCGGGAATTCGGTGTCGCCGCGGTGCTTGAAGTGCACTTCATCGTAAAGCCCCACTTCCTTAAACACGCCCACCGGCGCGAGCATACCGCGGCCTGTGAGTTGGGAGACCTCGACGGCGTGGCCCTGTGGGAATTCCGCCAACCGCCGGCCAACATGCAGTACGCGATCTTTGGCCGTGAACCAATTTGTGATGCGGCCCCCATCCCAGATCGTGTCGGGCGTCTCGATGTCCACGACCACGGAGCCTACCAGCGTGCGCGGATGCGCCCGGGCAAACGCCACCAGCCGGCCTACGTAGGCATCGTCAAACTCGAGGTCGTCGTTGATGATCAGCACGAAGTCGTCCGCTCTGGCTTCTTTCAGTACATGACGTAACCCCGCATTGGTCCCGCCCGTCCACCACAGATTTCCGTCGCCTTTCACGATCGTCACTTCGGGAAACTCGGCGCGGATCATGTCGGAGGTGCCATCGGTCGACCCGTCATCGACGATGATGGCCCGAATGTCTCGGTAATCCTGGCGCCCGAGGCACGCGAGGAAACGCTGGGTGATGGCTTTTCGGTTAAAGACCGGCGTGACGACGTAAACCATGAGGATGAGGGTCAGAACGTACGGAAAGGAGATCACTCCATCAGGCGATGGGGCGAAGCTTTTGGTGGCCGAGCCGGGCGGTCACGGCGGACAGGGTCATGCGCACATACGGCAACGACCCATAGATAGGCCACATCATGCCGGCGTACTTCCGAGCAAAATACATCCACTCGCGTGGCGGCAGCCCTTTGGGGCCGGTCACCTGGCGCCAGCGTTCGCGCAGCGAGAGCCGCGTGTCGAGCCAGCTGCCGTCGATCGGGTTCGTAGCGCATGTGCCGGCGTAGCCCGGCGCGATCCAGACCGACACACCCTGCGCGATCGCACGCAGCGCATAGTCGATATCCCCGATGGCGTGCGAAAAACCTCGATCCAGGTTACCCACCTCGCGCGCCACCTCTTCCGGGATGAGCACGCAGTTGCCGTGCATGATCACACAGGGCAACGGATGATCGGCCGGGGCGACGAGTTCGAATTTGAGTGGATGCCACGTGCTGCTTCGCACCGAGCCGCCGTACGTGAGGGAGCCACTTTTGGGATCCTGCACCGACCCGACAACGATATTGCGCTCGTAGCCGGCCACGTCGAGCTGGCGCACCGTTTCCATGAAACGAGCCAGCGTGCCGGGATACAACTGGGTGTCGTCGTTGAGCCACAGAAAATACTCGGATCCGGCTTCGATAGCGGCGCCAAAAGCCTCGTGCATGCCGCCGTTCCAGAATAGCGAACCGTCCCCACGGAGCAGGCGCACCTGAGGAAATCGGGTCGCGATGGCCTCGGCGGTGCCGTCGGTGCTTCCGTCGTCCATCACGACGGCCTGCAGGGAATACGCGTCGTCCAATTCCTGGGCGAAGTAGTTCTCAAGGCATTTCAGCGTCAGGGGCTTGCGATTGTGACAGGCCAGCACGGCTGTAATGCGGGTTTTTGCGGACATCGGATTGAATGGAGGCTGCGATGCAAAGGCGATGGGCGCATAGGGACGAGGCGGGTTCACCCGGTGCACGCGCGCAGCGGTCGCCGGCGACACGCCGGAACCGCTGGTTGCCCTTCCAATTCGTCACACCCCTCGGGGTTTCGCTGAAAGCGAGGATAGACGACGTCCTGTGTATCGGAGCCGGCGGCGTTCGCCTAAAGCTTCCGGTTGCCCGTCAGCTTTTTGAAGCTTCGCGTGGCATACAGGGAGAGGTGTTTCATGAAGTATTCCGCCGGGTTGCGACGGGCGAGGCGAAGGCTCGCCCAATCGAGATCGAGCGGCGTTTCAGACGCATGAGTGCGCTCTCCGCCTGAGATACAACGCACCTCGTTTATGTTGCCGACGGCCATCGGCAGATCGAGGTCATCCAGGTCGATGATATCGATCTCCTTGAGGGTCTTCTGGTTGATGACCGCGAGAAAGCCACGCGTCTTGTCGCGCGCGTGGCGCTCGGCGTGTTCGGAGAATCCGATCACGATATGATCCCCCACGACAGAAATGCCTTTTGTATGGCCCGGGTAGGAGAGCCGGGCAAGGACTTGCTGGGTCGGTAGATCCACCGCTACGAACTGTCCCGACGACGACGCATTGTAGTAGAGCCGGGTGCCCTCGAGAAAGACATTGTGGCACCCATGGTCCCACACGCTCAGCGACTGCCTGTAGGTGAAGCCGGCGCGTGGGTCATGGTCCAGAACGGCCAACTCGGTCAACGTCCGGCCTTTGTTGTGCAGCAGGGCGTAAACCTGATTCCCGCACGGAAAGACGGAGTTGATGTGGTTGTAATCGAAACTCTTCCCCTCGAAGTGATACGAGTGGTACGACGTCCCGTCCAGCGTCTGGTAGACGATGTTGTTGAAGTCGGTATTCGTAAAATACAGCCCGCCGTTGGTGCAGCTGATCTGGTGGATGGCCCCGGTTTCACCGAGGAAGGGGATGGGATTCGCCACTTCCTCGAGCGTTTGACGATCCAGCACGCGGAGCCGTCGGTCGTCTTGTTTGACAAGGACCGCGTCGAGGTCGTTATTTTTTAGGAATCCAATACCATAGTGATGGCCGGTGGCAAGGGGGCGGACGTTGGTCACGCGCCAGTTGGCATCAAATGTTATAGCGAACAATTGCGAGTGTGTCGCAACGAGATACGTCATAGAACCAGTCTTCTGTGAGCGAAAACGCTCAGCGATCGGAGTTACAGGTGAGGATGAACTCGTTTCAGCTGGGGGAGACGCTTGAGTTTATCTTTAAGCAAACGCAGTTCCAGAAACTGGTACATGAGGCCGTAGGTCATGCGGAGGAGGTCGCCGGCCACCCGTTTCATGGAAAAGGGGATCGTTTGAAGTTCCTTGTGCAGTTCGTCGAGGTTGTAGCCAAGCGCCGCGAGCCGCGGTGCGCCCAACCAGTTCAAGTACCGCCGGCACCACCATTTACGCAGGGGATTTCGTAGCGACTGCTTCCACTTGTCGAGTGAGCCGTCGCTGATGGCGCGGTACGCCTTGACGCCTGTCGGATCCCCCATGTCGCCGCCGAGCTGAACGCTCTGAAAGTCGTCGATCATCGCCGGGTCGAAGGGGATGTTCAGGTACCTACACAGGTCTTTACAAGATAGTTCTGGTTCTGAGATTAAGTCTTCATAACGAATGCTGAACGCCCGATTCTCATACTTCTCATGGCCGGCAAACAGGCGTTCGAATCCCTCATAGAGATCGATTTTGAAAAAATACAGGTACCAGTGGCCGCGATGCCAGGTATCGAGCATGGAGGCGATGACGGACAGGGGGTTTCGCCACAGGAACACAAACCGGGCATCCGGGAATAGTTCAAAAATCTCATCGAGGATGAGATGATATCGAGGGGTTTTGTCGAGGAAATACCGGGCGCCAGGACGCGCTCGGTCGGTGTAAAGCCGCAGCGCCAGATCTCGAAGGGCACCCGTGAACGCGGCGCGGCCGCCAGGCATAGCGGTGTAGAAATCCCGGATGGCGTCGACTACCGCGTTCTGGTCGTAGTTCGTATAGATGCCCTCGCGGCGCATCGTGCTGACGAGGGGGAGGAGCACCCAGGGCTCGGCGGCGGTATCAATCGATGTGTGCTTGGCGAGGATGCGTTGCAGCAGCGTCGAGCCGCTCCGCGGCAACGAAAGTAGGAAGATAGGCTGGACGGCCGGGCTTGCGGCGTATCGTTCGGGCTCACTCACGGGGATTTTTGCTGGGATTACGCCGTTTTCCCGGCCAATACAGGGCGACGGATACGATCTTAAGGCGATGCCAGACGACAAACGCGGCGATCGTGTTCCAGAGGATGATGGAAAGCGAGGTCGCGACGGCGGCGCCCATCGCGCCGTAGAGTTTGATCATGCCGGCGTTCATCGCGACATTGATAACGGCCGTAAAACCCAGGATCCGGGCCGAATCCCGCTGGTGACCCGTCATATTGAGTAGGAGAAGCGCCGGCCCGGTGAACGCGTTGACGATCTGGCCAATGATGAGCACCTTCAACAGCGGAGCCGATGCACCGAAGCCTTCCGAGAAGATGGCCTCCAGATAAGCTGATCCGAAGAACAATCCTACCGCCAGCAGGATCGCAACAAAAAATACGGAATTGGCGCCCAAGGTGACGATGCGCTGCAAGTCACCCGTTTTTTTACGGGCGAAGAGATCGGCCGTCATCGGGTACAAGATGGCGTTTGTGGCGGTCAGGGCGATGATGAGCAGCTGGGCTACGCGGGAGGCCACGCTGAACACGGCCACATCATCGGTGCTCGCCAGCATGCCGAGCAGGATCTGATCGGCTTCGAAAATCACGAGGTTGAACCCGGAGGTCCACATCATGTCGCGCGAGGTGACGAACCATTCGCGGGACTCGTACACTGGCGTCGCGGCCGCGACTTCAGCGGGCAGCGTTCTGCGGACAAGCACGCCGGCCAGGATCAACGCCAGCAGCGTGGCCGCGAGGTTGATCATCATCGAAAACTCGGGGGTGATAAACGCCTCGCCACTATCCGACACCGTACGCCCCATCGAGGTCCAGCTATAGATCGTCACCGTAAAAAGCGCGATCAACCCCGGACGAACGATGCGTAGGGGGATTTGCGACTGGGCCACGCGTTTGAACCCGTCCAGCACGCCTTCACTCACCTGCAGATAGGAGAGCAGGGGCAGGGAGATGAGCGCCAGCAGAAACGCGTACAAAAACCGGTCGTTCCCGTAGTGCGCGGCCAGCGACTCCCAGAATATCCACACGACGCCGGCCGCCAGTAGGCCGGCCGCGGTCGAGATCCAGTACGTCGTGCGCCGACAATACATCATGAAGCCGCGGATGCGGGCCCAATCTTTCTGCCCCCGGTAGGCGGCCAGATATCGAATAGCGGATTTGTTGAAGCCAAGCCGGCCCACGGTGGCCAGCAGCATCAGCCACGACAACGCCAGCGCATATTCGCCGTAATACGCCAGCCCGAGGTAATTGGTGAGCACGCCAGCGGATACGAAGGCGACGCCCGCGGCGACGATCCGCGAAACCATGCCGCTGCTTGAGCCACGGATGAGCTGGGCCACCAGGCCTTTGCCACGCAGCTTCGTAAGAAAATCTCTCGCCATACCCGCGCGAGCCTGGATGTGCATAAATTACTCGTTCGAGGAAAGAGGTCCTCAGGAGGATGAAATGATGTCGAGCTCCTTGTATAGCTCGTGGTATCCCCAGCGTTCGATGATGTCGCCCACCTTCGCGGTCACGGCCGGCATCAGCATCTCGGGGATCTCTTCCTGCCATGAGGCGACCTGGCCCTTGCGGAAGGTGTGCCGGCCGGGGCCGAACAACTCTTCGACGACCTTGTCGATCGGTGGATTCTTGATATCCAGACTATCGCACAACCGACGCAGGGTGTTCCGCTGGATCTCGTCCGAACCGCCGCCGCGGTTACCTACGAGATCCTCGAAGCGAATCTTGACCGTGTCGTCCGACGACAGCCATCCCTCCAGGGCAAGGCAGCGCGATCGCAGCGGTTCGAGGTAGGCGTTTCGGAAACGCCGTCCGTTGAGCACGGCATCAAACCGCTCGTCCATGTTGAGCGCAGCAAATTCCGCGTGGATGACATGCTCCTTGCGTTCGGCGACATAGTGAACAAAAGAAACCAGAACGGCGCGAGGATCCCGAAAGACGACGATCGGCCGGATATCGTGCGCCACCACGGCGTCCAGCAGCGCCGTTGAGTATCCGACGTGCGCCGTGAAAAAAGAATGGGTCGGCGCTTTGCGCAACATCCGGTGCACGGCGCCGCGAGAGATCTCCACCGGCGTGTCGATGCCCACTAGATAGCCCTGGCGTACGGGCAGCCAGGCTAGCCGGCGCCATTTGCTGGCCAGGCCGGGGTTCAACACCTGCGCGGAGCCGACATGGTCGCGCTCGGAGTACCCCATCAATTTGAGGCATTTCGCGGTAAGGTGAGTACCGGATTTGGGCAGCGAGTTTATAAACGCTTGTTTCATTGATTCAGGTCGCAAGCGGCGCGTTAACGCCAGGAGGGGCATCAGATTCGGTTCTGGGCATGATAGGCCCTGTAATACAACCGCGCAGCCTCTTTCTCTTCCGCGTGGTTCTGCGCAATGGCCAGGCCAAGGCTCACAAATAACCAGGTAAAGGGCTCGAAATCGTACGCCACGTAATAGGCGGAGGCACCCAGCAACACCACAAGGCTCAGCAGGGAGGTCATTTTGTAAAAGGGGTCTAGCGTTTCAACATAGGTCCGCCGAAGACGCACATACGTTTGCAGGGCAAACGACAGGTATAACAGAAGCCCGATGACGCCAATCTGGTAATGCAGCTGGATGTATTGATTATGGAGCATCGCTGTTACAATCGATCCGGTCGGAGACCGCAACTGAAAGTAATTACCGAGTCCTTTCCCTTCGAGAAAATGCGCTCGGGATTGCTCGAGGGCGTCCATCCAGAGATGAAAGCGCCAGCTGGCTGTCTGGTCTTCGGAAGGCGCCGTGAGCGCTGTCATGCGCTCCTGGATGTAGCCAAACAGATCGAGATCGTCATACACGAGCCCGAGCAGGAGCGCGGCCGTGATGGCGAGGAAAGTCAATTTCATGATCGTTCCCATCCGGAAGTAGCCCATCAAGAACAGAACGAACAACGAAACGATGGCCGCCAGCCAGACGGAGCGGTGGCTGGCAATGATCGTCAGCGCCATCGATATCCCGATCAGCATCGCCAGCAGCGTGTTGCTCCGCCACCAGAAGCCAAATTGCTTCATCAGGTAAATCGCCAGTGTTCCCCACAGCAGTGCCAGCGAACCGTGCTGGTACAGCCACTTCGCGTACGCATGGAACGCGAAGTGGTGGACATACGCGCCGCGAAACAGGCCGATGGCGATGAAGGAAAGCGTCATGCCGACCAGGACCTGGAAGACACGCCACTGATCATGCCGGGTGCGCGCGAAAATGATCACGTAGGGCACGATGAGGATTTCCCGGAAGTACGTCCGGAACTCGCCCAGCGGGCTGACCACGCCAAAAAGCATCATCGAGCGGGCGAGTTCAAAAACCATCCATCCCATGAATATGGTCCACCACAGGTTCTCCCGGAGCAATACGTGGCGCGCGCGAAGGTCGCTGGAAAACACTTTGACGGCCATCGCGGCCAACATGGCGAACAGGATCGGGTCGCCATACAACATGTCCACGCCGCCGCCGGCGCTGAGCGAGGGCTCGACGTAGTTCGAGTAGTCCCAGATGACGACCTCGACCATGATCTGCGTGGCTAGCCCCCACATCAGCACCATCACGAGGTGGTACTTGTAGGCGACCAGTACCAGACCAAACGCCAGGCAGAGGCCGTTGAGGAGCAAAACAACCTTCTCCCCTCCAAACACCAGGAACGCAAAAAACGACAGCGCGACGAGCACCATCGCGCTGATCTCTACAGGCGAACGCCGGCTTGACGCTTTTTCAAGCAGGCTGGACATAACCGTTGCGATCCATCGGATACTACGTTAAAAAGGAATGACGACGCGGCGTGTGGACTCGAAAAATCATAAAAATGGGCACGCGAGCGTCATCAAGTACAGTGCCACACGGCCTGTTTTGTTTCGACTATATCGGCAATGTTTGGATGATTCTGGCATCCGCGTTGGATGAATTATGCGCCGTCATCACGATCCGCATCCCGGGGGGGATGTCGATCAGGCCGGCATGCACGAGTCGACCCTCCGCATTGGAGCGGAAGGCCCGGATAGGCTCGCCCGTCAGCCGGCTCAGACGGACGTCGGCGAGCGGGAGGGTGAGCATGTCATCGGGCAACGTGCTCATTCGGGCGCGTCCCATGGCGGAGCCGGCCATTACGAGAGCGTCGCCGCCGCGGGGCGGGACGCCGGGAGGATCCACTAGATTGCGGAGGGAGAGGGTCACCACCGGGTCTTCCGGTCGGGTATCAAACTGCATTTCCAGGAAATTCCAGTAAAACGGCCCCGACGCCGGCGCCAGATCGGGGGAATGGTAATCCGCATGGTAAAACGCGGTCACTTCAATCGACCGGCCGTCATAGTCGGTCATCAGCCGGCCAAAGTTCTCCTTGGGCTCGCGGCCCGAGTTCCGCCCGATCGGGCCAAAGCTGCACTCGCACACGTTGTGGTGCATGTTGCGCAGGATCGTGCCGTTGTGTACATCCCCGTACACGGTGACCACGCCGCCCCGGGCGCCCATCAGTTCGAGCACCCGGTCGGCTCCCGCCGTCACCCAGCCGGCGTAGTCCGCCGTCACCCGGTCGTCCTGATTAAAGACGAGGCCGGTTTCGGGGTCTTTTTCGGTGCCGGACCAGATCGTGTGCAGCCCGTTGATCCCGGTGACGCAGATGAGCGGCGAGGCGTCTGTGCGCAACTGCTCCTGCAGCCAGGCGAACTGCTCTTCGCCGAGCAACGTCCGTGTCGGGTCGCTGCGGTCGTAGAGTTGGCGTTTGTGGCCCCAGCCATTGTCGTCCCAGATCCGCGTGTCCTGGGAAGTGCGCCAGAGGCGGGCGTCCATGATGAGCAGCGAAAAGTCGCTGGCCGGCGAACGCCACCGCCGCCATAACTTTGGGTTTTCTTCGGCGTTCGGGTTTTCGTCGCCGCTCATCAGGTGGCGGACGATCTGGAAATTGCGCCGCATGTACGCCGAATCCTGCCCGAGATCGTCGTGCACCCGTACGAGGCGCTGCTCGGGGCCCTTCACGTCGTCCATCCCGTAGTCGTGGTCGCCCGGGTTCACCACATTCCAGTGCCGCATCATCTGCCACCGCGTGGTAGGGCCGGCGATGGTCGTGGTGATGACTTTATAGGCGTCGTCCGTGCTGGGCGGGGGAAACATGAGTTCGAGATACCAGACGTCGTCCTCCCAGAGCATCACCTGGAAGCCGTAGTCTTCCAGATACAGATAGGCCTCGGGGGTCGGCTGGTCGTGCACGAACCAGGCCTGGTATTTTTCGGCGCGCGGTAGGTTCGGGCCGTTGCCGTGGATGGAGTGGCAGCTGAGTCCGCATAGCCGGTAAGGCGCCGCCAACTGAGGCAGCCGGCCCACGTACAGTCCGCTCGAGGGCACGGTCCCGATAAAACCGGTGCCTGCGCCCACGCTGGCTGTTCCGATCCGTGGATCGGTGGTGAGGTCGACGTCGTTCCGCCAGACGGTGAAGTACTGCGTCCGGGTCGACGGATCGAAGGGGAGGACCACATCGATCACCGCGGTGCTACGCCGGAAGGCGTTGGTAACGATGGGGGCCTCGCCGGCCGTCGGGAGGCTCTGCCAGCCGCCCTCGGGCGATTCCGTATCCGCGATACGGATGGCGGCGTGCCCGCCGTCATTCCTGAACAGGGCGATGAAGCGGCAATGCCAGATGCCGTCGCTTTCCTGAAGGGAGTCGAGCAGGGGATAACAGACCTGCAATTCGTTCAGAGGCGTTTCGAGCGCTTCGTTCTCTCGGGGTGCGAGCGTCACATTGCCGATCGAAACATCCAGGCCGCCGCGTGCGACAATCCCGAAGAACCCTTCGGTGTAGGCTTCGCGGTTGACATTGGGAAGAGAAATCGACTGCCATGTGTCGTCATAAAACAGCATGGCTTCGATCGAGGCATACCGGGGGTCGGTGCCGTCGACGAAGAGTAGGATCGATCCGGTCTCGCCGGCGCGTGGTGCGCGGGTCGTAATCTCGGCGCGCTTGTCGACCGGTTTTAGAGTGTCTGACGTATGGCTGTAGATCCCGAATCGCCCGTCGTCCGTCCAGACCGCCATCCAGGCGGCGGAGTCGCCGGCGCTGCCGGGTAACAGCCGGTCGAGGAACGTGTCGCCCTCCTGGCTGCCGGTCCAGCTTTCGCCGAGGCATTCCGAGCCGAAGGCGATCCCGAAAAGCGCATACCCGGGGCGGTCTTGCTGGTTCGGCGTGCCGCTGGCATGGGCCGGCAGGGCGTGGACGGTAAAGTCGATCTGGATACTGTAGTTGCCACGTAGCCACCAGTCGCGCCGCCAGACCATGCCGTAGGGCAGAGAGATGTCGTACGTGACGGGCATCTGGCCGTCGCCGCGGGTGCGCCAGTGCCAGGGGAACGAGTCGGTCGGCCGCTTGTCGCCGGCATTTTCGAGGCGCCGGCGCATGCGCTGGTTTTCGATACGCCAGTATCCCGGATTGACAGACTCCCACCCATTGCCCAGCCCGAGCGCGTCGTCGCGGGAGAAATCGTCGATGACAATCGTGCGCCCGCCGGCGGCCGTGAGGGGCGCCGGCGGGGCGGACGGATCGGTAGGGGTACACGACGAGAGCAGCAGGCTGCCGCCCAGGCCCGTCGCTCCCAGAGTACCCATTTTCTGGAGGAATTGCCTGCGGGAAACAGACTCGGGTGCGTCCATCGGGGCGGAGCTATCAGGCGACGTGTCGTTCGCGAAGGGTGAGTTCGTCCCGTGCGGCGTCGAGGTCGGAGTCTACCATCTCGCGCACCATGTCTTCGAGCGTGCAGGTGGCTTCCCAGCCCAGTTTCTGCTTGGCCTTGGTCGGGTCGCCCAGCAACAGGTCCACTTCTGTCGGGCGGTAGTAGCGGGGGTCGACTTCAACGACCACTTCGCCGGTATCAGTCCGGTACCCTTTTTCGGCTTCCTCGGCGCCCTTCCAGGCCACTTCGATGCCGACGGCGCCGAAGGCCGCGTTGCAGAAGTCGCGCACCGTCGTCGTCCGGCCGGTGGCGAGCACGTAGTCGTCCGGCTGGTCCTGCTGGAGCATCATCCACATACCCTCGACATAGTCGCGGGCGTGGCCCCAGTCGCGCTTGGCGTCCAGGTTACCCAGATACAGTTCCTTCTGGAGCCCGAGTTTGATGCGGGCGACAGCGCGGGTGATCTTGCGCGTCACGAAGGTCTCGCCGCGGAGCGGGCTTTCGTGGTTAAACAGAATGCCGTTGCAGGCAAACATGTTGTAGGCCTCCCGGTAGTTCACCGTGATCCAGTAGCCATAGAGCTTGGCGGCGGCGTACGGGCTGCGCGGGTAAAACGGCGTCGTTTCGCTCTGGGGCACGGCCTGTACCTTGCCGTAGAGCTCGCTGGTCGAGGCCTGGTAGAAACGGGTCGTGTTCTGGAGTCCGAGGATACGGATGGCTTCCAATAGCCGGAGCGTACCGATGCCGTCGACGTTGGCCGTGTACTCCGGCGTCTCGAAGCTGACCTGGACGTGGCTCTGGGCGGCGAGGTTGTAGATCTCGGTGGGCTGGACTTCCTGCACGATACGGATCAGGTTCGTCGAGTCCGTTAGATCGCCGTAATGGAGGAAAAAGCGGGCATTGTCGATGTGCGGGTCGACATAGAGGTGATCTATGCGCTGCGTGTTAAAGGAGCTCGAGCGGCGTTTAATGCCATGCACCTCGTAGCCTTTCTTGAGCAGCGATTCGGCCAGATAGGCGCCGTCCTGACCGGTGATGCCGGTGATCAAAGCACATTTCTTTTTCATGACTCGAAAATTATGGATAAAGGGTTTTAAATCATTACAGGCGAGGCCGCGGCCTGCTCAAGCGGGCATATGATGGTCCTGAAACCACGCATAGGATTGTTCGATGCCCTTTCGGAGCGAGGTGCCGGCCGTCCAGCCGAGCTTCGTCATCCGCGAGACATCCATCAATTTGCGCGGGGTGCCGTCCGGCTTGGAGGCGTCGTATTCGATCGGGCTGGTGCTGCCGACGACGTCGCGCACGAGCTCGGCCAGTTCGCGGATCGAGAGGTCGTATCCGGCGCCCACGTTCAGGATGCCGTCCGGCGCCGTCCCATAAATAACATCGGCCGGTTGCTCCATCGCAAAAACGGTGGCGTCCGCCATGTCGTCCACGTACAAGAATTCGCGTAGCGGCTTACCCGATCCCCAGATGGGCACGGGGGCGTCAGGAAGGCCGTTGGTGCCCTTCGCCTCGTGGAATTTACGGATGAGCGCGGGGAGGACGTGACTGGATTTGAGGTCAAAATTATCGTTCGGGCCGTACAGGTTGGTCGGCATCATGCTAAAAAAGTCCGACCCATGCTGCTTTCGGTACGCCTGACAGAGCTTGATGCCCGCGATCTTCGCGATCGCATACCATTCGTTCGTCGGCTCGAGTGGACCTGTGAGCAGGTACTCTTCCTTTAGCGGCTGGGGCGCCAGCTTGGGATAGATGCAGGAGCTTCCGAGGAAGATCAGCCGCTTGACGCCGGCGCCAAACGCCGCCCGGATAATGTTGGTCTCTATCACCAGGTTGTCGCTGATGAAGTCGGCCGGGTAGGCGTTATTCGCGAGAATCCCTCCGACTTTCGCCGCCGCCAGGATCACCACGTTTGGGTGTTCCTTTGCAAAAAACGAGGCCACATCCGACTGGGAGAGAAGGTCCAGCTCCTGCCGGGTGCGGGTCACGATGTGGTCGTACCCGCCGGCCGTAAGGCGGCGGACGATGGCGGAGCCTACGAGCCCCCGGTGGCCGGCCACAAAGATCCGGTCGTGTTTGGAAATCATGAGGGTTTAGTTACGGCTGAGCCGCTCGACGAGGAGAAGCGTGGAAAGAATCGGGCTGATGATGGTGAAGACGTCGCGCCAGTTCATTCGCCTTCGCTGGTCGACTTCGATCGTCAACACATCACCATCCTGGAGCAGGGGCGTTTCAGACGTGTCGTTGAGCATCTCATCCATCGTGGACTCGAAGATCTGCATGCGCGCGCCACCGCGGTTGCGGAACAGGCGCACGGTCGGCGTCTGATTCCAATCCGGGTTCGTCGCAAACACAGGGCCTCCGGAAAGCGCCAGCAGGAAGCCCAGGTTCTCGCCCTCTTCGATGATGTAGACACCTGGCGACTGGAGTTTGCCAAACGCGTACACCTGGATTGTCGCAGAGCCTGGCTCCACGTGGTAGAAGTAGGATTTGATATTGCTTTGCGTGTCTTCGACGCGGCCGAAGTTCTGCTGGGCGAGGGCCGGCTTCAGGGAGCAAAAACCGACAAGCATGCACAACGCGAATGCTACCGCATTCGCGCTGGCACGACGCGTACGTCTGTGCATGATAATTCTCTCGGGGATGTGTGTGAACGACTGATCGTTGGGAGTTGCGCCCGAGATGCAGCGGCTAGCTGGCCACGTAACTATTCGAACCGTAACTATATCCGTACGTGTTCCGATAGCCGTACATGCTGCTCGGGTCGAATCGATTGAGCACTGTACCGATAACATTGGCGCCCACGCTCCGCAGTTCTTCGATGGACTGCTTGAGGGAGTCCATGTCTGTGCCGTCGGCCGAAGCAACGACGATGACGGCGTCGCACTGGCGCGAGAGGAGCACGGGGTCGACGGCGCCCAGGACGGGCGGGGTGTCGAAGATGACGATGTCGAACTCGCTGCGGAAGCGTTCGACGAGATCGATCATCTTACGCGACCCGAGCAGTTCCGCCGGCTGGGAGACCGGGATGCCCGTGATCACATAGAGATTCTCGAACCCGGTGAAGAAGCGTTCGGAATCCCAGCGGCTTTCATCCTCCGAAAGCAGTTCGAGCAGGCTGGGGCCTTCGGGCAGGCCGAGCTTGTCATGCAGCGACGGACGACGGAGGTCCGCATCCACCACAAGCGTCCGCCGGCCGGCCTGCGCGGTTGTAAACGCGAGGTTCAGTGCCGTGGTGCTCTTTCCGGCGCCGGCCTTGGGGCTCGTGATCATCAGGTTCTGGATGCCACGGTCGTCGCGGCTGAACTGGAGCTTGATATAGAGCCGGCGATAGGCCTCAGCGATCGGTGATATAGGGGCAATAAGGGCTACCAGGCCGGTGCTGATCTCGCGGCCCTCGAAGTCGATCTTGGTGCGTTTGCCAAACTCCTTCTTGATGAGCTGCCGCATGTCCGGCACGACGCCGATCATGTTGATGTCGCTCACCGTGAGGTCGTCCGGCGTGTAGACGCGGGTGTCCAGCTTCCGGCGGGCCACGGCGGCGCCCACACCCAGCATGAGGCCCAACATGAGGCCCATGGCAAGGTTGACGGCCTTGCGGGGTTTCAGCGGTGCTTCCGGCGCGACGGCGCTGCGGATGACTTTGGCGAAGCCGCGTTCGGATTGTTCGGCGATCCGGATCTGGCCGAGTTTCTGGGAAAGGATCGTGTACAGTTCCTCGGCGGCGCCCTGCTGGCGTTCCAACTGGGTGAGCTCGATCGCTACGTCCGGGATGTTCTTGAGCTTGGCGTCATACTCGCGCAGGCGCTGCTCGAGACCGCGCACCCTCGCCTGCTGGCCGCTAATGGCGATTCGCTCATCGGCGATCTTGCGCTTGAGATCGGCGAGGTACGTCATGCTCAGGCCCTCCTTCTTAGGGTCGATGCCGCCTGTGTTGACGAGGTCGTCGACATATTCTTCAGACAGGCTGCGGACCCGGGAGCGGAGCTGCGCGATCTGGGCCTGCATGTCCAACACGGTGGGGTTGCCCTCCGGGTTGTCACGCAACTGCGGGTTTTTCTGGAAGATTACATCCACCTGCATTTCCAGATCGGCGATGCGCTCCTGGGCCTGCTCCAATTCGCGCTCGACCGTCGAGGCGACACGGTTTGTGAGGCGGGGCTGCATGTCCATCAACTCCTGTTCGAGCGTCAGTAGCTGGGATTCGCCCATGCTCTGCTCGATGCGCGCGTCCTCCAGCATGGCCTGCATGGTTGCAATCTGGGCGACAGTGTACTTGGCCTGTTCGTCCAGCGCCGTGGCGCCTTCGCGGCTCATATAGTTGGCCAGACGGGTCTCCAACTCGTCGAGTTCGATCTTCTTCTCCGCGAACTGCTGTTCGAGGAAGATCCGCTGGGCGGTCAGACGTTCGCGGCTCATGTCCTCGGTGAGGTGGACATATTCTTCCGCGTACATGTTGGCGATGAGCGCGGCCTCTTCGGCGGAGCTGCTGCTGGCGCTGATGATAAGCGCGTCTGCACTGCTCTCGCTGTCGGCCGGCTTGATGCCCAGGTATTCCTCCTGGAGTAGCTGGGCGAGGTGGCTGATCGAAGTGCTCTCCTCGAGGATGGCCAGCGGCGCGCCCGAGACCGGGAGCGTGCGCATCTCGACGAGCCGGTCCGCCGTGCGCCGGGCAATCTCGGTGGATTGCTGAAGCAATAGTTGCTGCGTTTGGAGCTTGGAGTCTGCTCTCATGCCGCCCTTCAGGAAGTTCGGCGCCAGCTTATCTTCGTCCGTCGTCGCCTTTGTGTCCACGAGCAGCAGGGTGCTCGCCTGATAGACCGGCACCATGGTGAAGGTATAGACCGTCACGGCCGTGAACACCAGCGACGCGATGCCGATGATGTACCACTTACCCAGGCGTAAAATTTCGAGCGCCTCGTGCAGAGCCGTTTTCGAATCCGGTTCCTTTCGGCCGTACATGGGGCCCATGAAACGAGGATCGGGGGGGCCCATTTGCTGCGCGGGAAGATTCTGGTAGTATCCGCGACTTACGGGGTAAGAGTTGTTGTCCATAGTTCTTTGTTTAATCAATGCGAACGGACGGCGGTGTTCGGCCCGTGTGCGGCACCGGTTACCCGTATCTGTCGACGCCAACTACTCGTCGCACGAGTGTCGTGTCACAGAAACGGCGGCGAACTCTAGTTTAACGACAGTAAGTTCGCTCACCCGGAGTGGGTCACACACACAGGCGGACATCGCTCGGACGTCCAGCTGCTGCACTAGGTACTGGGAGAATTCGCGCAAGAACTGAGAACGGGGGGATGGGTCGCCCGAAGCCAGCAGGGCCAGCATCGGACCAGGTTGTCGGGTATGACTTAACCCTTATTCATCAAGTTCCTGCGTGGTGGGGCAACTCCTTGAAAAAAGTCTATTTACACAGACAAAATATCGACCCAAATCTCGATTTGCTTTAATGGGTGATCTGGCACGATTATTAATTGGTGAAATGAGTCCCGAATAAGGACTCGATTTCGTCCGCTCTTTCCGCGCCCCCCGCGAGCTGCGACGAATTGGTGATCGAACGATGAACATTTGGTGACATCCGTGTACGTCGTACGCCTTATGGCTTGGTCCCGGCCATCGGCGTGCTTCCCCCCGGCCGACGTACGGTACCCTCGGTGTAGCCCAGTGGAATCGTTCAGGAGAAAGGCAACATACTCTGGCCCGCGGCCTACGTGCCGGCTCGTTCTACGTGCCGTACGCCGCTTCATCACAGGGGTGCAACCCCCTTACGCTATGGCTCTACCTACCAAGGCTCAAACCACGCAACCGTTTTCCCTCCAGGCGCTCATGCCCCAGGGGCTTCAGCCGGAAAAAGCGAACGACGAGCAGATCGAGCGATTCGTTCGTTTTACGAGCGCCCTCGACGAAGCCGCGCAGGACGCGGTCGGCCGCTCGATCCAGCGCCACTACGACGCCGCGGCCGTCGAACGCTTCTACCGCGAGTTCTACGACATCTACGATGCGCTGGACGAGGAGACGCCGGCGCACGTCCAGGCCTTTGCCGATTCCCTTTTCAGCGAATAAAAGGCGGGACACGCCTACAACACAGGCTTCGATCCGCATTTCATTTGGCGATGAAGGGCGATGAACGTACTTTGGCGCCGGCTATCCCTCCCGGCTGTGGCGTACCGACGCTACGGCCGGGGGAAAATTGGCCTGGCAGACCCACCTGGCCGCGCCATCCCCCTGTTGTTCCTCGTCTGTCACTTCTACCATGGGTAACCTGGATCTGGTCATACTTGTCGGCCTGGTAATCGGTCTGGCGCGTGGTTTCTCCACCGGAGGTATCCGTCAGTTGTTCAGCCTCGCCGGCATTCTGTTCGCTTTTGTGTTCGCTGCCCAGTTGATGCGGTCCGTTGGCGATCGCCTGGCCGGCTCCGCGGGGCTCTCGCCGGGTCTGGCGCCCATCGTGGGGTTCATCGCCATCTTCCTGGTCGTCCAGGTGGCCGCCTACGCGGTGTCGAGGCTGCTCGAAACGTTCCTGAAGGCGCTCAAGCTGGGCATCGTGAATCGCGTGGTCGGGGGCGCCATCGGTGGCTTCAAGGCCATGCTGGTTCTTAGCCTGGCCTTTTTTGCGTTTGGCTACGTAGGCATCCCGGAGCCGGCCAGCCGCGATGCGTCGTTATTTTATCACACGGTATCCGCCATCCTGCCCGGCACCTGGAATTACATTTCCGCACGGCTCCCGCTGCTCAACCGGATCGATGTCCGTGGTGACGATCCCGCGGCCGGCGCGGCGCCGCCGGCGACTCCGAACTGACGCGCGTCGTCGCCCCCAGGCCCCATGGTTCCCGTAGAACTACGCCTCAGCAACTTCCTCAGCTACGGCGCCGAAACGCAGTGCCTGGACTTCCAATCGTTCCACGTGGCCTGCCTTTCGGGCCAGAACGGACAGGGTAAGTCGGCCCTCCTCGATGCAATGACCTGGGCGCTCTGGGGCGAAGCGCGCAAATCCAGCGGGAGCCACAAACCGGATGAAGAACTCCTCCGCATTGGCGCCCACCGCATGCGGGTCGAACTCATCTTTGATGTCGAGGGAGCCCGCTACCGCGTCCTCCGAGGGTATGCCCGTTCAGCCTCCGGCAAAACAAGCAAACCGGAGCTCGAACTCCACCTCCTCGGGGACAGCGAAAACCTGGATCAGGGCAAGCCGCTCACGCGGGCCTCGATCCGCGAAACGCAGGAAGTGCTCGACGAACTGCTCGGGTTGGATTATTCGACCTTCATCAACTCGGCCTTCCTGCTGCAAGGGCGTTCGGACGAGTTTACCAAGAAACGCCCGAATGAGCGGAAAGACATTCTCGCGCGCATCTTGAATCTCGATCGGTATGAGCAACTTTCGCTGGCCGCGAGGGATCAGGAGCGGGCGTTTTCGGAGCAATGCGACCGGGAAACCGAAACCATAACACGCTTGTCGCAATCCCTCGAGGAAGAGGCCGGCTGCCTGCTGGATCAGGCGGAATTGCAGACCCAGCTCCAGGACGGGGCTATGCTGCTTGCTGCCGTTACCGCTTCCGAGGTTGAAAGCGCCCGTCGGCTGGCCGACTACGCACATCGCGCCCGTGAAATCGAATCACTCCAGGTTGCCCTCGAAAGGCTCGCCGGCGAGGAGTCCCACCTGTCCGAAAACGCGGCGCTCCTCGATCGGCAGGTGAGCGACGCCGATGCGCTGCTCGAGCGCGCGGCCGAGATCGATGCCGGCCATCAGCGGTACCTGGCGCTTCAGGCAGAGCTCGATGTCCTTGACGAAAAACGGGAGCTTTACCGCGAGAAACAACTGGAGATCGAACAACACGCCGGTGCGTTGCGCGATGCCGCCTATGCGCTGGAAAGAACGCTCCACGCACTCGATGTGGAGCAGAAACGCCTGGAAGACAGCCGGCGCGAGATGGACGAACAACTCGGTGAACGGCCCACGCTCGACGCGCGTATCGAGGAAGCACGCGTGGCTTCGACGGCGCTCGATCAGTTGCTACGGGATGCCGAACGGCGCAACCGACTCCAGGAGAAGATTCGGGCGATCGAGCAAACGCTGGTCGGCTTCCGCGAGGCGTTGGCGGGCGAACAGCGCGAGCTTGCCCGACAACTTGCTCAGCGGAAAACGGTTGAACGCGAGCGCCAGGAATGTACCCAACGGCGAGCGCGGCTTGTGGAAGAACTTGCCGGAAAAGCGGAAATTGATGCCGCCCTCGAAGCACTCACGGCTGAAGGGCAGTCCCAGAATGATGCTCTGACACAAAAAAAGGGGACGATCGATGCGCTGGAAGCAGAAATAACCCGGATAGACAAGCGTCTCAAGACGCTGGAAGCCGTGGAGGAAGGGGAGTGCCCCACCTGCGGCCAGCCCCTCACTACCAGCCATCGCGACACGGCTGTCTTTCGTTATCGGCGCGAGCAGGCGACGCTCGAACAGGCCCGCGACGAAGCGAACCGGTGGCTGGAGAGACAACAAGAGGTAATCGAGGCGACGCGCACCCGGTACCGGCAGGTCCGCCATCAGCAGAACGCGCTTTCAACGATTGCAGAACGCCTGGCCGGCGTGGAGGCAGAATGGAAAAGTTTATCCCAACGGATTGAGGCGTTTGATCAGATCGAAGATCGCCTGGCCGATGTCGCGCGAACGATCGAGCGGCAAGCGTTCGGCGAAGCCGAACGTGAAGCGTTGGACGCCCTCCTGGAAGAGCGGGATGCACTCCATGTGGACGAAAAGGCCCTGGACGAGGCGCGAGCGCATCGCGTTCGTTTGCAGCAATTTGAAGAGCGCCGGCGATTTCTGGATCAGCTGGAACGGCGGTTTGAAGAGGCTGGCCACCAGCTGGCGGTTGCGGATAAGAAACGGCAGGAGGCCCGGCGCGACGATGAACCCGGTGGCCGCCTGGCGCGGCAAAGAGAAACGTTGAAGCGCCTAGAAGCCGAGTGCGCCGGCATCGGTTTCGAGCCGGCGCGGTTCGACGTCCTGAGGCAAGAAGTGCGAGGTTTGGCCTCCGTGGTGCAGGCACACCACGCGCTTGCGACGGCGCGGGCGCAACGTCCTGATTGGTTGACACAGCGAAGCCGAATCGAGGTCCGGCAGACGCAAATCGGTGAGGAACGGGTTACCCTGCTCACTCGGCTGGAAGGCCTCCAGTCAGATGCTGTCGATCGCGGTGCGCTGGAGCGCGACACCGAAGAAAAACGCCGTTATCGCGAGGAAATCGCCGCGCGTCTGCGTGAGTTAGATGTGCGCCGTGGGGAACTGAATGCCCGCATCGAACAATTCGGGCGGGATCGCGAGGCGCTCGAGCGAGCAAAAGCCGGCCTGCAGGAAGCCGAGCGAGAGCGCACGCTGTACCGGCATCTGCGTACAGCATTCGGGAAAAACGGCATCCCGTCGCTTATCATCGAAGAGACGCTACCCGAAATCGAGCACCGGGCCAACGAATTACTCGACCGCCTGTCCGATGGCCGGATGCACGTACGGCTGGAAACATTGAAGGATAAAAAAACGGGCGGTACCCGGGAGACGCTGGATATCATCATTGCCGACGAAAACGGAGCGGCCAGACCGTACGAGACGTTTTCAGGGGGCGAGGCGTTTCGCGTCAACTTCGCGCTGCGGATTGCCCTGTCTCAGCTGTTGGCCGAGCGAAAAGGGGTGCGCATTCGTACGCTGGGGATCGACGAAGGCTTCGGAACGCAGGACGAACAGGGCATCGAGAGCATGATCGACGCGATCCAGACGATCAAGGACGACTTTGATAAGATCCTCGTCATCACCCACCTCGATCGATTGAAAGAGGCGTTTCCGGTCCGCATCGAAGTCGAAAAACACCCGGTATCGGGATCGCGCTTCCAGATAATCGGGGTGTAAAAGAATAGGCGAATAGCTGACAGATGATGAAACGCGTACCACGCAACGAGACAACGCGTAACGTCCGCTCAGAAGTCGAACCGGAGTTGCCCGCCGAAGCCATCCTGCTGCAGGTTGTTAAATCCGATGCTGGCGTCTTCTACAGTGTAAATGAGGTGGACGGTGGCGGCCGATGCAAATCGGACGCCGAGGGCTCCCGTGAGTCGATAAAACTGGGGCCGGCCTCCGCCCAGCATGGTCCGATACGCAAAAAGCGCCTGCATCGAGAGTCGGGACAAGAGCATGACATGGAGATCGCCCGCGTAACCGAGCTCATAACTTCGCCGGCGTTCTAGGATTTCAGGGCCGAGGCCTTCGTAGAGGAACGATCCCAATTTGACGGTAGTAAGGCCAGCCGAGCCGATGGCGCGGAGGGAGAAGAAAAACCGCGGAGTCTGGATGAGCAGCGACGGCCCAAGGCGCAGGTTGACCCAGCGGAAATCCGTGTCCATCCAACCCGCGCGGTTGAAGTCGAACAACGTCAACCCGATGCTGAGCGGAGTTCGCACGAGATCCATGTCGATCAGGCCGGCGCGCCACCGGAAGTCGAACGTGGTGAGATCGGTCGTTCGGACGCCGGCGGAAAGCAGGAGGGTTTCCACGCGGCCGGTGCCACCTGCGCCCGGGTCCAGTTCATCGGGAGAAGCCAGGCGGATGTAGCCCAGTTCCGCATGGTAGGAACCCGATACTGGGAGGTAAAATACGCGCGGCGATAGTTCGACCGCCGGCAAGTCCACGGGGAAAAACGTCGACTGGGCGCGAACGGCCAAAGTGGGCGTGAGCAAGATGGCCAGGAGGGCGCACCAGACCAAGGCGTCATTTATCCGCTTCAACACGCGTGCGGGCCGGGTTGCTTGAGCCATGAATACGCATGAGGACCACACCACCGATGGCCATGGCGCCTCCGACGAGTTGGATCCAGGTGATGGGTTCATCCAGAAAAATGGCCCCGGTCGCGAGCGCGACGATAGGCACCAGGTTACCGAACAGGGCGGTATAATTCGCGCCGGCATGTTTTACCGATACGTTCCAGACAACGACGGCCAGTCCGGTTGACAGGGCGCCTGAGTAGAAGATCGAGAGCCAGATGCCCGGTGTTACATCCGCCCAGAGAATGGTGCTGATATGGGGTAGGCCGATCGCCATCAAAAAAGGCATCGCGACGAGCAAACCCACAAAAGACAACTCGAGAGGAGGGATAAACCGGCTCGTGGGGCGGGCCAGTGCCGTATACGTTCCCCACATCACGCTGGCGCCCAGAATCAACACGTTTCCGGCTAACGTCGCGTTGTCGAAAGAGATCCGTTCGTGGCCGGCGAAGACGATGATGGCGGTGCCTGCCAGGGAAGCCGCGAGCCCGAGTACCGTCACGCGATCGGTGGCCTCATACCCCCGTAGATGACCCACAAGGACAGTCCATGCCGGAGCGCTCGCCATGATAAGCGCCGCCGTGCCGGAAGTGGTTCGGGCAATTCCCAGGATAAAAAACAACTGGTAGAACAACGTGCCGACGAGTCCGAGCACGATTATTCGGACCGCATGCCGGCCAAACAAGGCTACCAGCCCGACCCGGTCGCTGCTCCGCCTTGACCAGACGACGATGCCCATCGTCAACGTCGACACGAGAAAGCGGAATACGTTCAACGCAAAAGGGTGCATGACGGTCAGTGCATGCTTCACGATGGGGAAATTGATCCCCCACACCAGAACAACGGCCAGCAGGGCCAGGTCGTGCGTGGGGCGGGGTATCGCTCGATCCAGGGACACAGGCGTTAGCGAGATAGGGGAGGGAGATAAGTCAATCTTCTGAGAAAAGAGATAATCTCGGCATTGGAATATAGATGGGGGAGTGTACTTTAGCCTGTTTCTATTCGTACTTTGCGATAAATTCCAACGTCGTCAAAGGCGCGTGCACTATGGCAGCCGGCATCCGAAAATTGTACTACTCCATTGGCGAGGTGAGTAAGCTCACCGGTCTGGAGCAGCATGTGCTGCGGTACTGGGAAACCGAGTTTCCAGAGCTGAAACCCCAGAAAAATCGGGCCGGCCGGCGAATCTACACCGAGGCGGATGTCGACTTCATCCAGCGCATTCGCCATCTGCTACGCGAAGAGAAATACACCATCGAGGGTGCCCGAAAGGCGCTCGCACAGGAAGAGCAGGCACCTGACCACAAAGAAGCATTTCGCAAGGAACTTCTGGCGCTTCGGGAGTTTCTCTACGACCTCAAAAAACAGCTCTGAGGGACGTAACCGGTTTCGGGACGTGGCGCAGCCCGGTAGCGCACTTGCATGGGGTGCAAGGGGTCGCGAGTTCGAATCTCGCCGTCCCGACGAAATCACCGCGTAGACCGCGAAAGGCCTCCGAATACCCTTCGGAGGCCTTTTCTCATTTGGGGCGTTGGTTGATAACAAGGGTTCAGATCCGTATCATTCAGGGCGATAAACTCGAACGATATCCGCGCTCCGGTGTCTCGGGCGGCCGGTGTTTCATGATGTAGACACTACCCCACCATGGTCGGCACTCCCATACCCCCCACTCTACGAACGTTTCTGGACGACCTGGTCGCTGTTCGCGAAGATCGCGGGATTGCGCGTGAAGCCCTACACCAGGCGACCAAGATCAATCTGAGCCTGATCGAGCAATTCGAACAGACGGCCCTGTTCGATCATCCACTCTTTAATCAGGTGTACCAGCGCGCCATCTTGCTGAGTTATGCCCGCACGATGCGCCTCGATGAAGCCCTGTTATCTCGGGCATTTGATTCGGCAATCGCCGGCGGATACCGCCGTGAACTGGCCATCGCTTTTCTGGGCCTCCCGCCCCTGCCCGAGGTCGAACCGCCGGTGGACTCTCCGCCGGCTCAGGCTGCCGCCCCCGATCGGTCCGCACCACCCCGGGGGCGCGATAGCCGTCGGGCACAGCCGTCGAGTGCCAGCGCTCCCAGCCCAGGTCGTTCGCCGGCGGGCGGCGCCGGGGTTGCGTCTGGCGATGTGATCGTCTTCCGGCTAGAACAAGTCGCCCTGCGGGTCGGCAAGGCTCTTAACGACGCGGTGCAACAACTCCTGCTTGCCATCAACCGCACCAGCGGTGGTCGGGGCGTGATACTGCAGTGGGGGGGCATCCTGGCGACGATTGTGATCGGACTGACCCTCCTCATCCAGTTTATCCAGCGCCCCTCGCGCGAGGGTGGCGGGGCCGCCAATATCGCCACGCTCTCGGACGCCGTTGCCGGGGTGGATACCGCCCGGGCGACCGAGACGCCGACGCCGGCATCGTCCGCGCCGATCACCCTCAGTGATAGCCTCTCGCTCGTGATCATGGCGCAAAAAAACAAGCTGGATCCCTTTCGGGTGCAGGTCGATCGTGATCTCCGTCGACCGTACTGGCTCGACCAGGGAGACACCCTTCAGTTTACCTTTGCGGATCGCATTACGGTCGAAGACCGCCTCGAGGATATGACGGTGCTGCTGGAAGGCCATCCGTACCCACTGGTGCCGGCGGACACCTCGGGTCGTGTCATCATCAACCGGGACTCGGTCCGCGTTTTCCTTGCCGAACGCCGGGACGGTCGCCCTCGCTAGTCGGATCCCCCCATGTACTGCTACCCTTCACCCGTATGGTGTTAGCTGAGGAGTCGAAGCGGCTTGCGGCTCGGTTTGAGGCATCGGAGGAGCGAGAGCGTCTCCAGACCATGGAACGCGCCGAGGCCCAGTCGCTGGTTCGCGTCCTGGGGCCGGTCCTTGGTTATCTCGCGCACCGCTATTATGTGGAAGATGCCCCCGTGGCGTCGGATGCCGATTACGACCGCCTCTTTCGGGCGCTTCAGACGCTTGAGGAACGGTTTCCGGATCTGCGGACGGATGACTCGCCTACACTGCGCGTCGGCGGCGAGCCGCTCAGTCAATTCGACAAGGTCCGGCATCCCGTGCCGCTGCTCTCCCTGGGTAATGCGTTCGACGAAGAGGAACTGCGTGCCTGGTATGCGCGGTGTCAGAAAGGGCTCGAGGCGACATTCGGGGAGACCGTCACGCCGGCGCTTGTGGCGGAGCTGAAAATCGACGGGCTGGCCCTCGCCGTGACGTATGCTGCCGGCCGCCTGGTCGTGGGCGCCACGCGTGGAAACGGGGTGGAAGGAGAAAACATCACCCCGCACGTCCGCACCATCGAAAGTATTCCCCTTGCCATCCCCATCCCGGGGCGCGTTGTACACGAGCCGCTCCCGGATCGGCTGGAGGTGCGTGGCGAGGCCTACCTACCCGCCAGTGCCTTTGAAGCGCTCAACGAACGCCTTGTGGCGGCCGGAGGCAAGCCCTTTGCCAACCCACGGAATGCCGCCGCGGGCAGTCTGCGGGTCCTCGATTCGCGGATCACCGCGTCGCGACCGCTCCATTTCTATACCTATGGGATCGGACCGATAGCCGGTGCTCCGCCACCCGCGTCGCAGTGGGAGGGCCTCCAGTGGCTGGCACGGCTCGGTTTTCCCGTGAATCCTCATGCGCGTCGGCTGGAAAGCATCGAGGAAGCCCTGATGTTCTGCGCCGAGTGGACCGACCGGCGGGACTCGCTCGATTACGAGATCGACGGTATCGTGCTCAAGATCGACGATCACTCCTACCAGCGGGTGCTCGGCAACGTGTCCAGCGCCCCCCGCTGGGCCATCGCCTATAAATTCGCGGCGCGCGAAGCCACGACTCGATTGCTGGACATCGCCATCAGCGTGGGGCGTACCGGGGCGCTCAAGCCCGAGGCCGTGTTGGAGCCCGTGGGTATTGGGGGAGTGACGGTATCGCGGGCTACGTTGCACAACGAGGACTATATCCGCGGCCGGGACATCCGGATTGGCGATACGGTACTGGTAAAACGCGCCGGCGATGTCATTCCTCAGGTGGTTGGGCCTATCGAGGCGCTGCGGAATGGCGCTGAGCGATTGTTTGTATTCCCGACGGAGTGCCCGGCCTGTAAAACACCGGTCGTTCGGCTGGCCGGCGAAGCCGACTGGTACTGTGTCGCGACCGATTGCCCCGCGCAGTTTATCCGGCTCATCGAGCACTACGCGGGTCGCGGGGCCATGGACATCGAAGGCCTGGGCGCCAAACTCGCCGTCTTGCTCGGGGAAGAGGGCCTGGTCCATACGTTGGCCGACATCTACCGGCTGACGCTCGATCGCTTGCTGGTTCTGGAGGGTTTTGCCGAGAAACGCGCACAGAATCTGCTCGACGGTATCGAGGCATCGCGGCATCGGCCGCTGGCCAGGTTGCTATTCGGGCTGGGTATACGGCACGTCGGCAAGACCACGGCCGAGGTGCTGGTGAGCCGCATCCCTTCCGTGGAGGCGATGGCGGGGATGACACGGGAGGAGCTGCTGGCCATCGATGGCATCGGGCCCGTCATAGCCGAAAGCATCGTTGATTGGTTCATGGTGGATAAAAATCGGCAGCTGGTGGCTGAGCTCGGGGAGCTCGGAGTGAATCTGGCCCGGTTACCCGAAGAGGAACCGGCACACGACCCCGCCGGCGCCGCTTTCGGGAAGACCTTTGTGCTCACGGGCACCTTGCCCGGGCTTGGACGGGCCGAGGCGCAGGGATTGATCAAGGCGGCCGGCGGGAAAGTCGCCTCCAGCGTCAGCAAAAAAACAGACTTCGTCGTCGCCGGCGAGTCGGCCGGCTCCAAGTACGACACGGCGGTGGAGTTGGGGATCACGATTCTGGATGAGGCCGGTCTGCTCGCCTTGCTCCGGGGAACGTGATGCCCTTTCAACCTGTCCGCGTGTGGGTTTTCCCCATCGTCGAACCCCCGGGATGGCCATCCTGTGTGTTCGCGCCAAACAGCCACCTATGCTGACATCACTGGATTATGCCGTTATTGCAATATACCTTGTAGCCGTCCTGGGTATCGGGGCGTGGATCGGGGGTAGGCAGACGAGCCGCACCGACTATTTTCTCGGCAGCCGATCTCTGCCCTGGTGGGCGGTGTGTTTCTCGATCGTGGCGACGGAGACAAGCACGCTGACGGTGATCGGGGTGCCGGCCGTCGCGTATGCGGGCACGATGACCTTCTTGCAGCTGACGCTGGGCTACCTCATCGGCCGGATCGCGGTGAGCGTGATCATGTTGCCCCGGTATGTGAGCGGCGAATTCGTCACGGCTTATGCCTTCCTGGGGGAGCGTTTCGGCCGGCGTACGCAGGCGGTTGCTTCCGTCACCTTCCTGTGCACGCGTCTGCTGGCGGATGGGGTGCGTCTTTTCGCCACGGCGATTCCGATCAAGCTCATCGCGGATGCCTCGGGGATTGCCCTTTCGTATCTCGAGATCACACTCGCGATCGGGTTGTTTACCATTGTATACACAATCATCGGGGGTATCAAGGCCGTGATCTGGATCGATGTGATCCAGATGGGGGTTTACCTGGGCGGTGCTTTTGTTGCGTTGCTCGTATTGTTGCAGGAGGTGCCGGCGGACTGGTTCGCGCGCGCCATGGAGGCCGGCAAACTGCAGGTCCTCAACCTGGAGCCGGGCCGGCCTTTCGCCATCTGGGCGACCGAGCCCTATGCGTTTGTGACGGCGGTTGTCGGCGGCGCCATCTTTTCGATGGCCTCGCATGGCAGCGACCAGTTGATCGTCCAGCGCTTGCTGGCCTGCCGTTCGCTGGAAGACAGTCGGAAGGCGTTGATCGGCAGTGGTCTGGTGGTGATGGTGCAGTTCACCCTTTTCCTGCTGGTCGGGGTATTGCTCTGGGTGTATTACGGCGGCGCCACGACCGCCGAGCTGGGGCTGGCCCGCGCCGATGAGATCTTTCCCCGATTCATCATCGAAGGGCTGCCGCCGGGCGTGTCCGGGCTCATCCTCGCCGGCATTGTGGCGGCCGCCATGAGCACTCTGTCTTCGTCTCTCAACGCGCTGGCATCCTCGTCCATGATGGATTTGTACGAGCGTTTTTCGGGCCAGCGTCTCGATAATGTCCAGGCCCTACGCATGGCGCGGTTCTTTACCCTGCTTTGGGGTATTATCTTCGTGGGGTTCGCCGGCCTGTTCGAGGATCGCACCGATCCGGTGGTCGAACTCGGTCTGGCCGTCGCCTCATTCACGTACGGTGGTATGCTCGGGTTGTTCGCACTGGGGCTGTTGCAGCGGAAGGCGGTTCAGGCGGATGCCATCGTTGCGTTTGTGCTTACGGTGGGGCTCATGGTCGCCATCGTCGGTGGGGTGCGGTACGACCCGGCCGGCGGATGGGTTGTGCTCTGGTTTGCGGATGCACCGGCAGCCGGCTTGAGAGAGATCGCCTGGCCGTGGTATACAACGATTGGCGTGGTGTTTATGCTGTTTTTTGGATCATTGCGCGCCGTATGGCATACGGTACAGTCTACTCTAAGACGCGCCTGACCTGAGCGTAACCTGGTGCGCCGAACCCTAACCACAACCAGCCGTGATGGGGTGGATCAAAAACGTCTTCAGAAGCCGACCCCGTATTCGCCCCGTCGGCGAGCGGCTCGAACGTGGGCGTACCACCGATCCACGGTTGCAACAACGCAACAACATCGTCAAGGGCAGCATCTTCATCGGGCTTGTGGTCCTGACCTACCTCGCTTTCCCCAGGGGCGACTTCTACCATTATACCCTTGCCGAGGGGGACTTCTGGCGCCAGGAAACGCTGATCGCGCCGTTCGACTTTGCCATTGCGAAGGATCCGGAAGTGATCGAGAGCGAACGCCGAAATGTGCGATTCACCACCCCTCCCTATTTTGAGGAAGTCCTCGACGCCTCTGCCCGGATGGCGGTCAAGCGCGACTCGGTCGTGCGTCAGCTGGACCGGGTGTTTGCGGCCTATGCACGGTTTAAGTTGAGCGAACGCGCCGGCCCGGCAGAGACCACCCTGCACGACTCGCTGGCATACATGGAGTTGCGCCGGAATGCCCGCGTCAAGCTCACCCCGCAGCAGTGGCAGTTGTTGCTGCGTTCTTTCGCCGATCGGCATCCGGAGCTTGCGGCCACGCGCGCTCGCGGAAGCCGGCTGGATGAGCTTCTGGTGCGCAAGGCCTGGAGCGTAGGAGCGCAGATGCTGTCGATCGGTATCCTTGATATGCCCATCGACAGCCTGTACACGGACGAGATCTACATTCGCGACGAAGCGGAATCGGTCGTCCGCACCAAACGCAAGGAAAGCCTTTTTGGCCTGAACGAGGCGTTTTTGCTGGCGCGGGATGAGTTCGCGAAGCAATATCCAGACAACCCCGACTATGTGGGCGTCGGTGAGGCGTTCTTCATCGCCATGTTCCAGCACTCGCTCACCTACCTTCGCGCCGAGACGCTGCGGGAGTGGCAGCGTAAGGAGCAGCGGATCACGCCGACCCGCGGCATGGTGCAGGCCGGCAGCATCATCGTGGAAAATGGAGAAAAGGTGACCCGCGAGATCAAACGTCGGCTCACCTCGCTCGAGCGCGCCCAGCAGGAACGCATGGGCCGCAAGCTACCATGGAAGCTTGCGCTTGGGCAATCGTTTCTCGCGCTGGCGACCCACCTCATCTTCTTCCTTTACCTGTATTTTCTACGCCGTCAAATCTACGACGACAACCGGAAGGTTTTGCTAATTGCACTCCTCTTCGCCGGTATCATCGGCTCCTACGCGCTGGCGATCCGGTACCCGCTCTTCGGGATGTACGCTGTCCCTGTCGCCGTTGCGCCGGTTATGCTCACGGTAATGTTCGACTCCCGTGTGGCGCTGTTCGGGCTCTTGACCCTCGCGCTCGTAGGAGGCCACCTGCTGGGGTATGACTTTGAGTTTACATTCGCCACCATCTTTGCCTGTAACCTGGGCGTTTTTAGCGTTCGGGACATCAAAAACCGAGGCCAGATCTTCCTTAGCGCCGGCATGGTTTTCCTCGGGTATGGCCTGGTGCTCGGAGCCACCTGGCTCATGTACGATACGCCGCCCGGATTATTCGGTGAGGAGATGATCCGGGTGGGCATCAACTCGCTCATGCTGATCGTGTCGCTCCCGCTCCTCTGGATTTTCGAGCGTGCGTTCGACATCACAACGGATCTGACGCTCCTCGAACTTTCGGATACGAACCGGCCGCTGCTAAAGGAGCTGAGCATGCGCGCCCCGGGTACGTTTAACCATAGCCTACAGGTGGCCAATCTCGCCGAGACGGCCGCCGACGCCATCGGAGCCCACGCGCTTTTGGCGCGCGTGGGTGCGTTGTACCACGACATCGGGAAAATGCCGAAGGCCGAGTATTTCGTGGAGAACCAGCGCAAAAACGAAAATCCGCACGACCAGCTCAAGCCGCGCATGAGCGCGTTGATCATCGCCAGCCACGTCAAGGAAGGCCTCGAGATCGGCCGGCAGCACAACCTGCCCGTCCGTGTGTTGGATTTTATTCCGATGCATCACGGCACCACGCTGATTGAATATTTCTACCGAAAAGCAGAAGAGCACAGCTTGCTTGAGGCGGTCCAGGAAGGGGAGTTTCGTTACCCCGGGCCAAAGCCTCAGTCGCGCGAAACGGGCATCCTCATGCTGGCCGATTCCGTGGAGGCCGCCAGCCGCAGTCTGTCCGAGCCTACCCACAAGCGCCTTGAATCGCTGATCGACACTATTTTTCGCGCCCGGATGACCGATGGGCAGTTGGATGAAACCGACCTGACGTTCAGCGATCTGACGATCATCAAAGAAACCTTCCTGGCTCTACTGGTCGGGATGCATCATGGCCGTGTCAAGTACCCGGATCAGATCGAGGCTGAAGAGCGAGAGCGCATCGCCGCCGCAATCGAAGAACATATTTCCGGAAAGCCGATCGAATGACAGGACCTTTCATCAGGCCGGCAGCATCTGCTTGATGGCGTCGATGGAGTCACGCGCGATATACCAGCCAATTGGTGCAAGCAGGTGTTGAATGTCCTGGCGAACCTGCAGGAGCCGTCGCCGGCTTTTGGGTGTGTATACCAGTACGTCGAACTGGCCGGTGAGCTGCGAAATATGACGCGCTCCCTGCTCGATCGACGCGCCGAGTATCTGCCCCTCGAAGCCGGTCTGGTGTTGAATCTCTTTCATGAGATGCGGAAGCGATTCAGCGTAATAACTGACGACGCCGAGCGTCTCGTGTGCGCGTAAGCGCGCGACACGGTCCAGCGTTTCGGGGGTGAGGTAGATCGTGGCTCCCAGAACATCGCTTTTGGGAAGCCGGTCCATCGCTTCACGCAGCAGCGTGTGCGTGGTGATCGCGTACTCTGTGTCCTGTTCACGGCTCAACCCATGTAGGGATACAGCTTCGATGGGCATCTGGAGGGTATGTGAAACGACCTCCGCACAGGCTTCGGCCATCTCCGGATAGGGCGCTACAAACACCACGCGCGGCCGCTCGCTCGCCTTTTCGAGGACGGAAAACTGCTCAGCCAACAGGTACTCGACATCCGCTTCGTCGAGCCCCAGTCCCAACAACTGCTGCAGGGCTTCGTGGACGATGGAAGCCCCCTTTTCCATCCGCTCCTCGGTGTTGGGTGCTACGCGCTCCAGCACCCGAAAGCCGCTTCCCTGGACGGCTTCAAGGAGTCCCTCCTCAACCAGGCCCTGATAGGCACTGCGGACGGTATGAAACGAGATCTTGAGCTGGTCCGCCAGTACACGGGTCGGCGGCATACGCGAATCGATCGGGAAGGCACCGGTGGCGAGTCCGTAGCGTAACTGCTCCTTCAGCTGCTCTAGAACCTGCTTTTTTGACGATCTATCGATCGAAATCATCATCGTTGATCCGCTGCCGATACGATTAATGTGTATGGATGTCTGATACCCTAGGATGTAACGGCCGATAGTGAGCTAACGGGACTACCCCTGAGTGACTGTAAAAATCGAATGATGAACGCAAGATACACGCTTCTGGTGGGATTGTGCCTGGGGATCCTGTGTTCGGGCTGTCGGGCGCAGATGGCCCCGCCGGCGCAGCTTGATCTGGCGCCAGAGGCCGCCGGCCCTCTCGTCCAGCGTTTCGTTGCGACGGTCCCGTGGCACAGAGCCCCGATCACGGAAGTCGATAGCCTGCAAAAAGTCCTGAGCCCGAACGGCCGGCTCATCTGGGTAGACCAGCGGGCGACGACGGACACGGGCCTCTGCACGGATCAGAAACCCTGCAAGTCCATCGCGTCCGCCCTCCGACAGGCGAAAGCCGGCGACGGGGTGATCGTCCGCGCCGGGGTGTACCGCGAGTCGGTTCTATTCGAGCGGGGTGGGGCGCCGGATCGGCCGCTGACCCTGGCGGCATACCCGGGAGACGTGGTCATCGTGAGTGGCGCCGATCCGGCCAATGAGGGTTGGACGGCGTCGGCGTCCTTATGGGAGCGCGCCTGGACGGCCTCGTTGCCCATGCACCGTTCGAAGAATCGACCCCAGGACGCGTTTCGGCCGGAACTGATCGTCGCGGATGGCCTGCCGCTACGCGCGGTCTATACGCCGGAAAATCTGAGGCCGGGCGCCTTCTGGGTCGATGGCGAGCCCGAGGCGCCGCGCCGGATCCTGGCGCGCTTCAGGGAATCCCGTTCCCCCGACAGCCTGTCGATCGAAACGGGGATGCGCCCGATGTTGCTCGCGGGGACGGACTCGACCGTTAGTCACATCCGGGTTGTCGGCCTCGCGTTTCTCCACGCACCCAACTCGGGTAAAAACGGATGTGTACAGTCGGCCGGCAGTAACTGGCTGGTCGAGCAGAACCTCGTGGCGTGGTGCAACGGGCTCGGGATCATGGTGGCCGGCCTAGAGCAGACTTTCCGAGGCAACTGGTCCATGTACAACGGCCAGATGGGCTGGGGCAGTCGCACGAGCCACTCGCTGCTGGAGGACAATCTGAGCGTGGGCAACAACTGGAAAGGGTACGACGCGCGGTGGGAAGCCGGCGGCGGCAAGTTTGTGGAAACCACCTATACGACGATCCGGCGTCACTACGCCGCGTACAATCTGGGCCCCGGGATCTGGCTCGACATCAACAACACCCACAATCTGGTGGAAGAGTCGCTGGTGGTGGGCAACATGAAGGCCGGCATCATGGTAGAGTACCAGTCGACCGACAATGTGGTGCGAAATAACGTCGTCTACGGCACCCGCCTGCTCGATGGCACTGGTAGCGGCATCCAGATCCAGGCGGCGAGCAACAACCGCATCGAGTACAATACCGTGTATTCCAACGAAGGAGACGGAATCCGGTACAAACACGGGGACGGACGGGCGGCTTCCGGCGGAACAGTGTTCTATCGCAACCTGCTCATCAACAATGGGATCGGGCCGACTCGCGCGCAGGAGATCCGCGTTGAAGGTACTCCTCCGCTCGATAACCCGGACACGTTTGCGGAAAACGTCTACGGCCGGCGGGGCAATGAGGATGCTATCTTCTTCGTGGCCGAGATGCCAAGCAACGACCTGGATACCTGGCAACGCTTTTCTCAGGCGACTGACGACCGGATCCAGCCCCATCCCCGACGCGTCCTGACCGATGTACAGAACCAAGAAGGATGGCGCGTGACGGCGGAGTTCGACCTGGCCGCGTTCGGGGTTCAGGCAGCCGAAGTCGGGCCGGCGCAGTGAGGTGAGCCGTGTGTGGCCGGCGACCTACGTGCATCAACATGGGGTTGTCACCAATCAAAAACAGCCGGACCGAAGAACTCGGTACGGCTGTTTTAAGTGACATTTGATTCGACGAGGGCAACGATCAGCCGTGATCTTCCTCGGACCGTTTCGTCTTGTCGATCAGTTCGCGGAGCGTTTTGAGGTCGTCTTCCAGAATCCCATCCCAGGTCAGGTCAGCTTCAGGATCCATCAGCGGAGCGGGCGGCTGTACGCCAGGCGGCGCGTATTCTGCGTGGACCCTTTCCTGCATTCTTTCTTGAACCCGTTCCTGCACACGTTCATGAATGGGTTCCGGGACAGGCTGAGGACGTGGCGGCGGCGTATGGGTCCGGCCAGGTTCCATACCGATGGCCGGCGCAGGTGCATAGGCCGGCGGATAGGCCGGTTCGGGCGCGGGTGC
>JBGSPJ010000409.1:0-16553 GCA_041738655.1 Rhodothermales bacterium
GCCGGCGACGCCCTGGTCGCGTACGGCGGCATCAGCGTCCGACAGGTTGGCGAGGCCGCTGACCTGGATGTTCGAGATCCGCGACCCGATGCGTTCGGCCGCGGCGCGGACGCGTTCGCAGTAGGTCAGCGAGGTCTCGTCGAACTGCCGCTCCCAGACCTCGACATGGCGCAGACCGAGCTCCGAGCGAACGAAGTCCGGGAAGGTCTCGAGGGTCAGGTCCGATCCGGTCGTTGGCTCGGCCATCAGGGTCCGCGTCGTGGGGAAACGGGAGCGGAAACAGACGGATGTGACGCCGATACGCTCAAGTCGCGCAGCGGGCGCGGTGGCATTCGATGCTCCCGGGGCGCAGCCCCAGAGCGGAGCAGCCGCCACGAGGAGGCTGCTCCGCTGGATAAACGTTCTACGGTCCATATCAGGCACTGATATTGGCCAGGAGCTGATCCTTCATCCAGTTGCCGGCGCGGATCGGGTCCGCCGGGGGCTGGCTGTTGCCCATGGGATACATCTCGATCGAGTAGATGCCCCGGTAGCCTGACGCCTCGGTGGCCCGGACGAGCGCCGCGAAGTCGTAATCTGTGTGCTCCATTTGATCGTTGTACCCCGTTCCCTTGGCCGACACAAACGAGATATACGGGAAGAGCTTGGCCAGGCCGGCGATGCGAACATCGATGGAGCCCGCCGGCGTGTTGCCGTAATCGGCCAGACCGCGGCAGTTCGGGTGGTTGACGGCCTGCAGGATGGCCACCACCTTGTCGATGTCCATGCTGAATCCGACGTGGTTCTCGACGAGCACCGTCACGTTTTTCTCGCCGGCGTAGTCGGCAATCTGGCGGAACGATTCGGCCGTCACATCCACCAGAAACTCCTGCCCTTCCTTGCCGCCGGTGTTGACGCGGAAGCTGGGCACGCCCATCGCCACGCAGCGATCGACCCATTCCTTCGCCTGCGTCACGCCAAGCGCGCGCTGCGCCGGGTCGACATCCGAAAGATCGGCCAGCTGGTCCACCTGGATATTGGTGATCCGGGAGCCGATGCTCGCCGCGGCGTTGCGGATCTTCTCGCAATACGCCAGGGTCATCTCGTCGAATTGAAAATCCCACACCTCGACATTCCGAAGCCCGAACCGGTCGTAGATAAACTGCGGCGCCTGCTCCAGCGTGATCGTCGGCGCCGTGTTGGGTTCGGCCGCGAAGGCGCGGGTTTTCTCGAAGTAGGAACGGACACAAACGGTCGTGATGCCGATGCGAGCGAGCAGGGCATCGGTCGAGACGGGCATCGCGGCCGGCGTGGCGGTTTCCGTACCGCCGGGAGCGCACGACGACCAGAGCGGCGCAGCGAGGGCAACCAGAGCACTGTTCTGTAGAAACGTTCGACGATCCATGGGTATCGATTGGGGTTGGTGGGAGGATTCGGGTGAGGACAAACCGGTCGATCAACCCTTATCCGGGTTGGGGATCATAATATCGCGCATGATCCCGTTCAATTCATAACAGGCGGCGATGAACTGGCGAAGCGTGCGACGGGTCGGCTGGAACGCATCGAACTCGGCGGCCGTCATGCCGTCGGGGGCGTACGCCCGGCGGAAGTCCTCGAACCGCATGAGCTCGGCGACGATTTTCGGGTCCACCGGACGGTCGATGCGGGATTCAATCGCCATGTCGCTTGCGTTGAACCGCACCTGCCACTTGTAGGGCGGCGAGATGACGACGTCGCCGCCGATGAATTCCGACCAGTGCATGTGGTTGCGGAAGGCGGCCGATAGCAGGCGAAGGCGGTAGCCGCGCTCACGGTACAGCGCATAGGCTTTTTTGAAGATGGCGACGCCGGCCCACTCGAATATGCCGGGGTCCACCGAGGCATTCTTGAGGTCGGCCGCGACCTTCAACCAGTCGTCGATCCGGCCCACCATGATGGTGCAGACGGAGGCGATGCTGGCGATCTCTTTCCCTTCGCGTTCGCGGCGAACCAGCCCCCGCTCGACGGCCTCGGCCACGGCGATGGCCTGGGGCACGGAGAAGCTGACGGTCGCATTGATGCTCACGCCGTGGTACGTCGCCTCCTCGATCGCGCGGACGCCGGCCTCGGTCACGGGGATCTTGACGATGATATTCGGGGCGAGGGTATGGAAATGCCGCGTCTGGGCGACGATTGCGTCGGCGTCCCGGTAGAGGCGCGGGTCGGTCTGGACCGACAGGCGACCGTTGCGGCCGGCCTGCTGGTGATAGATCGGCTCGAGCAGAGTGGCGGCCTTTTTGGAGATCTCCTCGACGAGTTTCCAGGCGATGGCGTCCTCGGAGGCGGTCGGCATTTCGCGGACCAGCTCGCCAATGCGGCCCTTCCAGGCGCCGAACGACTGCTTCAGCACGTCGAGCACGATCACCGGATTACACGTGGCGCCGACGCCGCCGTGTTCAATCGAATAGGACAGTTCTTCCAGCGCGGCCGAGTCGTTCCAGAGCACCGTGGGTGTCGTCTGGGTCATCTCGTGCAGCGGGCTTTTATAGGCCACTTTCGTTTGGCTCATGGCTCTTGCGGGTAGGATGCGTTGACAAAAAAGGGGCGATAGCGCGCGATCAGAACGTGCGGGACCAGGCCTTGGGCCAGCGTTCGACGACCACTTTCTTCTTGGTGTAGAACTCGAACGAGTCGCGCCCCTGCCCGTGCAGGTCCCCGAAGAAGCTATCGCGGGCGCCGCTGAACGGGAAAAACGCCATCGGCGCGGCGACCCCGATGTTGATGCCGACATTGCCTACGTCCACTTCGTTCTTGAACCGGCGCGCGTTGGCCCCGCTGCTGGTGAAAAGCGATGCCTGGTTGCCGTAGGTGCCGGCGTTGACGCGTGCGATCGCCTCATCAACCGAGTCGAAATAATGCACGGATAGGACGGGGCCAAAGATCTCGGTCGAGGCCACCTCGCTGGTGAAGGGAAGGTCCTCGATGATCGTAGGAGCCACGAAGTAGCCGTTGGGGTAATCAGGAATCGATGGCTTCCGGCCGTCGACCATCGCGCGAGCGCCCTCGCGAACGGCTCGATCCACAAGGGATACGACCCGGTCGCGGCTGGCCTGGGAGATGACCGGGCCCATCGCCACGCCCTCGTTCAGGCCATAGCCCGTGACGCGGCTGGTCGCTTTTTCGCGGATCGCCTCCACAAACGATTTCTTCGCATCCCCCACGACAAACGCCATCGAGGTCGCCAGGCATCGTTGGCCGGCGCACCCGAACGCGCTGTCCGCGATGATCTCCGACGCGCTGACGATGTCGGCATCCGGCAACACGACGACGGGATTCTTGGCCCCGCCCTGGCACTGTGCCCGTTTACCGCTGGCCGTGGCCCGGGAATAGACGTGTTTGGCCACGGCGGTGGATCCCACGAAGCTGACCGCCTTGATGACCGGGTGATCCAACACGGCGTTCACGACATCGCGCCCGCCATTAACCAGGTTGATGACGCCCGGTGGCAGTCCGATCGTTTCGATCAGGGCGAAGACTTTCTGCATCGTGAGCGGCACCCGTTCGGACGGCTTGAGCACTACCGTGTTGCCCGTCACCAGGGCGTAGGGCAGAAACCAGAAGGGGATCATACCCGGGAAGTTAAACGGGGCGATAATCGCCACGACGCCCAGGGGCTGCCGGATCATGATCTCGTCGATGCCGCGGGCGATGTCCTCCGAGTTGTAGCCCTGCATCATGATGGGGGCGCCACAGGCCACCTCGACATTCTCGATCGCCCGCCGCATCTCCCCGCGCGACTCCGCGAGCGTCTTGCCGCACTCCATCGTGATGGTGCGGGAGATATCGTCGAAATGAGTGTCGAGAAGCGCTTTCAGTTTAAACAGGTACTGGATCCGGTCGGTCACCGGCACGCGGCGCCATTCTGGAAACGCGGCGGCGGCGGCCTTCACGGCCGCGTCTACCTCCGCGGCGGACGACAGAGGCGTGCGACCCAATTCTTCCCCGGTGGCGGGGTTCATGACGGGGAACGTGTCGGCGGCGTTCGAGCGCTGCCACTGGCCTGCTATATAGTTATTCATGGTCTTCTGGATCGGTTTACCGCGGGCGTAATCCTTATTGCGTAGCCGTGAGCCCGCCGTCGAGGTACAGGGTCTGTCCTGTGATAAAGTCGGACGCCGGCGAGACAAAAAAGAGCGTGGCGCCGACGATATCGCGGGTTTCACCCACGCGACCGGCGGGGATGCGGGAGATGACGGCGTTGTAAAACTGCGGATCCGCAAGGAAGCGGGCGGACTGCTCGGTGCGCACGAAGGTCGGCGAGAGGACGTTGACGTTGATCTTCTGTGGCGCCCATTCGGCGGCAAGCTGTTTACAGAGGACGGTCAGGCCGGCTTTGGACGCGCAATACGCCGCAAAACCACGGCCCCGCAGGGCGAGTTGTCCGCGGACCGATCCGAAATGGACCTGCTTCCCGCCGCCTCCCGCCGCCATGTGCTTCGCCGCCGCCTGTGCCTGAAACATGGCGCTCGTCAGGTTGAGTTCCAGCACCTTGCCAAACCCTTCTTCGGTGACGTTGCTGGCGAGTTCCTCGTGGGTGTTGCCGCCGACCGTGTTGATCAGGAAGTCCAACCGCCCAAAATGCGCGGCGACGGCGTCCGTCATCCGACGGGTGTCCTCGGCCGAGCAGGCATCGAACGGCGCGCCAAAGGCGTTGATACCGCGCGAGGTGAGGTCGGCGACGAAGGCGGCCACTTTCTCGGCATTATGACCGGCCACCGCGACACTGGCGCCCATCTCGGCCAGTCCTTCGCATACGGCAGAGCCAAAACCGCCGTAGCCGCCGGTCACGAGGGCGACTTTTCCGTCCAGCCGAAACAGTTGTTCGTAAAGGGTCATCTTCGCTCTCCGGCCGATGTCCGACGACGCCGGCCCTGTGGATTATCACCGATGGATAAAGAAAGCCGTGTGCACGATCGGGCCACATGGCAACGGGAAGTCTGTAGTTGAATAGTAGAAATAATACCGGGAAGCATCCAGCCCTACGAGAGGGAATCTTTGGAACTCATGGGCGGATATTTCGCGATCCGAACAATCGGGTGATCCGCGCCCAGAGTGCTCTGAACACCAGGGATACTACACTGACCGGCGCCGCGGGCGCGGCCAGGCGTACGGATTCGCGGTTTTCAGGCACTCGAGGGGTCTCTGAGGCCGGAGTGGCCAGGGAGGTGGGCTCAACGGTAGCATCCAAAACGGCCGGCGCCTCGGCCGGCTGAACGAGCGTTTCTTGCATACTGGCGCCGAACTGTCGGAACAGCTGGCGCGAAACATCCTCCATGAGCCCGCGGCCGAACTGCGCCATCTTGCCGGCGACATCGATATCAGCTTCGACCTGGACCCGCGTAGCGCCGGCCGACAATGCGCTGAGCCGGCCAATCATGGCCATTTTCGCCGATCCGGCCCCGGTGGACTCCTTGCCTTCGCCGGAGAGCCGCATGAGGTGCGCGGCTTCATCGACCTCGTCCAGCCGGGCGGTCCCCTTGTAGGTGGCCGTCACCGGGCCCACCTTCACACGTACGCGGCCGGCGTAGGTGCGCTCGTCGAGGGTCTCAGTCAATTCAGCGCCGGGCAGGCACAACACCACCCGCGGCGGGTCGATCAAAAACGCCCACACCTGTGCGATGGGGGCCTGAATATCGAACGTTTCCTCTATTTTGAATGCCATACACGGGGGAAAGGTAGAAAGGGGGAAACCGTTGGACGATGGAGCGTGATGCCAACTGGAGGCTCGATCGCGCAAAAGTGGATCGAGCCAACTCCCGCCAACATACGAATTCCGCTACACTCCCAGGAGAGGTGATCTTTGCCGGCGCATGGAGGATCTTTGCACGCGCCTCAGGCCTTCGCGAAGAGCCCTTTTCGTTCAACAATGATGACCGGACAGGCGAAGGTTGCATAACACGTTTCCGTTTCCCGAACCGTAACTGTTATGTTATGAACCTTACGTGTGCGGAGCATCTCGTTTCCCTGCTTCATCAGGTATTCGGCGGCATAGCGGGAGAGGTTTTCGGCCGTGCTGTCGTACGGAAGAAGGGCCAGACGGGAGCCCAGTTCTTCGAGGGCATAGCGGAGGTCGATGTCATCCTCGGCCACGAGCGTAGCGTGGTCCCAATCCTCGACAAGCGGGGCGAGGATCTTTTTGATCTCTTTAAAATCGATGAGCATGCCGCGTTCGTCTGGCTCGCCCTCAAGTTCGACCGTCATCTTATAGGAGTGCCCGTGCAGGCTCTTGCATGCGCCGGAGTGCCACGGCAGCCGATGGGCCGCCTCCCAGGTAAATTGTTTTGCTACTTTCATGGTGGTCGATTGCCAGAGATCCTTCGCGGCATGATACGCACGCCGGGCCGGCGCGGACATACGCCACCACGCCCGATCGGTATGCGCCGGGGCATTAACGACGTCATCCGGGGGGTGTTTCGCCCGCATCATCCGTCGCCCCGGAGAGGAAGGGACGGAAAGCGCATGGAGAAATCGTCGGAACGCCGCCGAGGGTCCGTCCGGGTGCCTTATTTTCAACGCCTGTGCACGAAAAAAGGAACAGAAATCGCCCTTGCTGGTTACTGCCGCCTATCACCACATCCCAAAGGGAGGACACATGAGCGAACCCGATTCCGACACACCAGGGCGAGCCAAGCCCTCTGTGTCGACAGATAATTGGACGGCGCTTGCCGAAAAGAAGCTGACACGCGGTTACACGCTTATCGTAAACGATACCCGCCGCATCGCCAATTTCTTCAAGCCAGGTTCGGGGTACGAAGCCTGTTCGTTTACCGCCGCGATGAAGTTGATCCAGAGCGGTAAAGTCGTTAAGACAGGGCAACACGATCTGGGTACGGTGTACGGAGTTGCTGGCGATGGCGCCGCAGCCGCATAACGTCGAACGCGTCATCCCGAGCATGATACATGCCGGCTTGCCAATGGGTAAGCCGGCGTTTTTATTGAGTGACGTTACGCGTTGCTCGTTTTTTCGTTGAACGTTTGGTGTCTTGGTACGCCAGCTTGTGCCGTGAATCGCGATTCAGGACAAAACGCATACCCCGCAACGAGTAAACGGGTAACGTGAGTTACGGATACGCTGTGCACGGCACGACTGAACAGAAACTCATCCCAAACCAACCGCACCCATGGCAGCCGAAAAGACCGATACCCTTGAACCTCAGCCTCGCCCCTCGAAGGCCGGGAAACGGACCTCCAAAAAAGAGCCCAGCCTCGCCAGTCGCTTCTGGTTCGAAGTCTTGTCACTCTGGTTCATGAACGAGGTCGTGTTCACCGTCCTCCCGATTGTTGTCATCCTGCTCATTGACATCGCCTTCAGCAATCGGATCGATAATGTCCTGCTCCTCCCCGAATGGAGCTTCGCCGCCATTGTGCTTTATGGAATCGCCATCAGTAATTCTATTGAACTGAAAGCACAATACAACGACGAGCTTACGCCACGGCTCCTCACCGGCACCAAGGCCATGACCATCCTGTTGATCGGCGCCGTCATCACTCTGACGCTGGCCATTCTGCGAGAAAAAACCGTCGACATCAACGCCATGTTCATCCAGACGGCCCAGATCGTGCTCTTCGTTCATGCCTTGTTCAGTGTGTTCATCGGGGTGTTCACCCGCCAGGAATACACCTGGCTGCCGGAGCGTTACCCGGAGCGGTTCACGGACAAGGAGCTCATGCAATATATCGTCCACCTCACCAAAGAGGCGGACGGGCAACTCGGCCGGCTCCGCTACGCCATCGACAAAACAGGCTTCAATAGCTCCAAGATTCACCCGCGTGACGAGGCCTACTTCTGGTTCTTTATCGATGAAATCGAAAAATCGATCGGCCAGATCAAACGCAGCTGGGCGCCGGCCGACGGCACGCGGCCGGCCACGCCACCTTACGATCAACCCCAGCTCCCACCGCTCCACGAGGCCAGAAGGGGGTGAAGGGGTTTAAGGTTCAAAGAGTTCGAGGTTCAAGGGGTGAAGTTTAGGTTTAAGGTTCAAGGTGATGTGCCCACCCTGAACCTTAAACTTGGAACCTTGAACTTTCTGAAGAATCCTATCGCTTATCTTAAAGTATCACTTTAAATTACGGGGTAATCTACACGCGCAGCAACGGGCCCATGCGGTCCACCGCTTTATCATGAACAGGCACACCATGGTTGGCAATCCTATCTCCACGCGTCGGGCGCACCAGATTCTGCTGGCGTTCGCACTGCTCTTTTGCCTGACCTCCCTCGATCGATTTGTTTCGCACAGTCAGGCGCAAGCCCTCCCCATTGATGCACGGCTCGTGCACATCATCAACTACCAGGCCGGCGTCGTACGGGCTCAGTGGATTCCGTATGGCCGTCGGTGGGCCATCCAGGGCACGACGATCAAAACCGAGAACGAGATCAAAGTTGTCGTCGGCGAAATTAATTCGCGGTCCACGAACGATCGCCAGAAATCCTGCTGGGTCAACCCGCCGGACGTATACACCGACGTCTTCCGTCTGGTGTTCGAACCGCTGGATATTGGCCGGCGGTACGACCTCAAGCTCGACTTTTACGGGGGCTTCGACGTGAATATCCTGAAGCCGGCGCTGGACATGGCCTACGAGGAGACCATGCGCGTCGCGAAGGAGACGTACCCATACGTAAAGCAACAAGTCATCCGCGATATCTTCACGCAAAACATCGAGGCGCAGCTCGCCGAAGTGTTCAAACGCGATGAGGTGGTCCTCGTCCGCAACGTCGTCGACGACAATTGCGAGGTGGTCCCGGAAGACAACTTCGTACCAAGCTTCGACATCGAGCCAGCGCTGCTTAACGAGGTCGCCGAAGCCGTCCTGGGCGATGTCCGCCTCAGCCGCAGCGAGGAGGTCCTGGGCGAGTTGACCCAGGCGAATCGGGTGATGATGCAGGATCAGACGTTTATCGACCTCATGGCGCGCCTCAAGCGCGAGGAGGACACACGGTTCCTCCAGGCCGGCGACGTCGACGCCATCCGTTCCGCCCTGATCTCGGACCGGATGCCCGAGGAAGACGTGGTCGCCCGTCTCTACGCAACGAGCCGCGCCTGCCGCACGGACATGAACTTCGCTGAAGCCGAGTGCGCGATGCTGGGCGACATGGTGGACCGAAGCTACCAGGTCATCCGTGAAATGAACCTCCAGAGCGAAGACGACTACGGTCCGATCCGTTCCCGCATCATGAACTCGCTCGGTGAACATCTCTCCGGTATTTATACCGCCGTCGCGAACACCCGCGTCAACGCCCTCAACTGGGAAGGCGCCGAGGCTACGTCGGACCGCGTCCGGGTCAGCACAACGATCGGCTTCGGCGCAGCCGCGCTTAATATGGCACCCAGTACGGTCTTCAGCCCGGGCCTTCAGGAAGCCGAGGCCTTCGGCGTTGCCGCACTTAAGTTCTACCCCTTCGCGGTGGACAAGAAGCTCCCCAGCCCCTATTTCGGCCGGCAAATCCTGGCTCGAACGTCTATCGTGGCCGGCGCTATCCTTAAACGCCGGCTTCAGTTCGAAAACCAGCGTCTCAATGGCGCCACAGCCGGCCTCATCCCCCTCGTCGGTGGCGGGTTCGACATCACGAAAAACTTCACGCTCCAGGCGGGCATGATCTTCTTCCGCCAACCCAGCTTCACACCCGGTGACAACTCATCGGAATTCAAGGCCGCGCCGTCTCTTTCCGTTGCCTTCGACTTTGACGGCGTCAACCGCGTCCGCGACGCCATCAGGGACATGAGGGATTGAGGCTCGCGGGCAAGAATTCGCTTCGCGAACGGTCAAGAACTCGCTTCGCTCGTGGACAGGAACTCGCTTCGCTCGTGGTCATGACCGCGGCCGAAGGCCGTAATGACCATGGCCGAAGGCCACTCCTGACCCGGCCATAGGCCGTAATGACCATGGCCGAAGGCCACTCCTGACCAAGGCCGAAAGCCGCTCAAGACCCCAACATCCATGACCTCCCCCTCCCGCCCGCCCGATCAACTGACGCGTGAAAACGAGCGGTTGCGGCGATCCGTGGAGGAGCTCTCATTGCTCAACGATCTCGCGCTGGCGATCGGTGCGTCGGGCGAGCCGGCTCAAATCGTCGAAACGATTGTCCGTCGTGCCATGAAGAGCCTGCATGCCGAGCAGGGAGACATCGTGCTGATCAGCGATCTGGAGGCGCGGACCACCCGGACGCTGATACGTACGGAAGACAGCCGACTCAGGCGGGACTCGATCCGCCTTAATGACAGCCTGTTGGGGTGGATGATGATCTACAAGAAGCCGATCATCGTGAACGAGCCGCGGACGGATACGCGGTTCGCCGACGCCGTGTGGAATGCCGATGTGCGCACACTCCTCTGCGTTCCACTCCTGATCCGATCGGGCCTGATCGGACTGCTGAGCGTGTATAACAAAATGGGGCCAGAGGAGCGGTTCACCGAAGACGACCAGCGGCTGCTGGCGATCATCGCGACTCAATCCGCCCAGGTCCTGGAAAACGCTCGCCTTCGGCAGGAAGAGCGCGCCCTGCAGGGAATGCAGGAGGAGTTGCGCCTGGCAACCGAAATTCAGACGTCCCTTTTTCCCGCGCGTCTGCCCGAGGTGCCGGGGTACGCGTTCGCCGGCACCAGCGTCGCGGCCCAACAGGTGGGTGGCGATTATTATGATGTGTTGACGCTCGACGACGGCCGGGTAGCCCTGTGCGTGGGCGACGCTTCCGGCAAGGGGCTCCCGGCATCGCTTCTCATGGCCAACGTACAGGCCGCCCTGCGCAGCCTCGCACCCTGGAGTGCCACCAGCTCGGAATGCCTCACCCGCATCAATCGCGTTGTGTGCGACCGAAACCGAAAAGGCTCCTTCGTCACCCTGTTTTACGCCCTGCTCGACCCAACAAGCCACACCCTGAACTACGCCAACGCCGGACACAACCGCCCGCTCGTTTGTCGCGCTGACGGCGGTATCGAGCACCTCAAACGCGCCGGCCCGATGCTTGGGTTCTTGGCCAGCATCGCCTTCCCCGATGGCGAAACCCACCTCGGACCGGGAGATGTGCTCCTGCTCTACTCAGATGGGTTGAACGAGGCCTGGAACGCCGGCCATACCCAGTTTGGCGAAGAGCGAATCGCCGAGACCCTCCGAGAAACCCGCTCCCTCCCGGCCCGTACCATCGCCGATCGCCTGATCGCCGCCGTCGCCGCCCACGTCGGCGATGCCCCCCCGGCCGACGACATGACCCTCCTCGTCGTCCAACGAGCAGCGTAATAATAACCAGTCGCCGGAGCGTTGCGGCACAGGGTTTGCCGAATCTTCCGAATCGAGCTATGCTTTCGACGGGCCCCCGCGGCCTCGGGTGCTCTTATCTGTGAAATCGCGCCCGATACCCACGAATCGCTCCGCAACCCTGGCCGGCCTGCAATGAGTTCATCCGTAGGCCCGGGGATTGTCGCTATGGATACTTTTGATACATGAGCATTACATCCGATCAAAAATCGCAGGTTATCGACCTCATCCGCCGCAAATATCCGGAGTGGGATTCGTTTGAACATCGGCCCTTCCTGCGGGACGAGATCAACACCCGGCGGTTAACGGTCAAAAAAGCGACCGCGCTGCTGAGCGAGAGCACCCTCGCGCACATGCTCGTCACCCGCGAAACCGAGGCCTTCATCGATCGGCTCGAACGCCTTGGCAAAGCAACCAACTTGCTCGAACGCCCGGGCACAGAACACGGGGACCTCGAAATCCTCTATGTGCCCACGCTCGACAAACCGGTGTTCTGCGCCCAGATCTACCACCTCCTCCACGGCACCGAATCCGCCCAGGAACGCCTTGGCGCCTACTTGCGCTACGTGGAGGACCACGAGCTGCCAAACAGCTGGACCTTCCCGACGTACCTGCTCTCGTTCTCCAATCCGAGAAGCGATTTTTTTGTCGAGCCCCAGCCGACGGAGTGGTTCCTGAAGTACATCGGCCTGTCCCCCTACCTGGGGAAACCCTCGCCCGAGACCTATGTGGCGGTCAAGGAGTTCGCGCACGGGCTGAAACATGCGCTGGCGGAATACCGGCCGCATGACATGATCGACATCCAGAGTCTGATCCGCGTCTGCGCGTCGATGAGTCAGCCGGCCAGCCGACCGGCGCCTGTGCTCGCCGTAAACGAACCACCCGCGTCGGAACCCGTGGATTCGTGGGCAGAGCAGGACACGGAGGACGCGGATGCGACCGTACTGCACCCTTCCAACCCCCTCGCGCAGGCCGCCGCCGCTCGACCCGCGGAGCCGCAACCGACGATCCCGAACGGAAGCCGGCCAACCACGCCACTCGACCAGTACTACCGCACGTTCCTCGAGACGTTCATGACGTCCCAAAACGGGATAGGCATGGCAGCGGCCTTTGCCCGCTCGCGCGAGCAGGCGGAGCAACACTTCGCGCACATCGTGGCCGAGCACGAGCTCGGGGAGATCGTCACCGAGCGCGTGTTCCTCCATCTGCTTCCCCACGCCGACCGCCGGGAACATGTCGCCAGTGGCGCCTGGATCCATCCTATGCCGGCCCTGGACGACGCACTCAACGGTCTGGCCCGTCTATCGTCCATCGAACGCGAACAGGCCGCCATCGCGCTTCTCGAACTGACGCGCCAGTGCGTATACAACTCCCGCGCTATCGGCTCCTATATCGAGCGGTTCAAGCACCATACGCAGGCCGCCCCGTTCCAGAGCCGGCACATGTCGCCCATGCTGCATGCCCTTAAGCCGGGCTCGTTCCTTCTGGCTTCGGAGGACACCGTCGCCACTATCAATTTTTTCAGCGGAACCGGGTATACAGGCCTGATCGAACAGTACCCGGACGTCAACGAGGCCGGGCTCGCACTCGTCCGCTACCTGCACTCCGGCGCCAACGCCTTTGGCGTCAAGAGTGTCCAGAATACCGATCTCTTCGCCATCTTCTGCTCGTGGTTTATCGCCAACCACGGGCCGCGCAAGCAGAACCTTAAAAAGCCCATCGACCTCCCGACGGTCGACACGCCGCTCTCCGGAGACGGCGGCCCAACCCGCCAGGAGCCACCGGCGGAACCGCTGGCCCGTCATGGATCGCGGGACTTAACAGATCCGATGGCTCCCCTACCCGTCGCCGAGCCGGAACCGCCGGCGCCCGAGCCTCTCGACGAGGCTGAGATTATCGTGGAAATCGACTCGCCCGCCGAGGAAGCCTGGACGGCCTCCGTCGAGCCAGCGGCTGAGGAGCCGGCGGCATCTGCTGCCGAATGGACCCCGCCGGAGTTGCATCCAACCGCCGTGGCGTGGACATCCAGATCAGAGTTGATCGAAAACGGAGCCTCCGCCCCGGTGTCCGCGCCTGAGGAAGCTGATCCATCCGATGTGGTGGAACCCGAACCGATCGCCCGTACACCTGAAGCGGACCCGACCCGGGAGCATCCGGTGGATAGCACCTGGACGGATGAGCTGCTGGAGGAAGCCGCGGCAATCGACGAACAGGCGCCGCCGCCGCTGACGGAAAGCGACGCGGAAGCCCTGGCAGCCGAGGCACTCGCCATCGATCGGCTCCTGGAAGAGAATGCGGCCTATCAGGAAACTGGCGATGAAGATGACTTCGACGCGGGCTACGACACCAGCTATGCCGCGAGCCAAACGTCCGATTTTGCTTCGGAATTCGACCCCGGCCAGGATACCATCCCGGACGACTCCGGCTTTGGCGACGCGGCAAGTGCCGGCGTCGACGACATCCCCGAGGTGCTCCGCTCCATGGACACCGCCTCGCTGTCGATCGATATCGAATCCCTCGATGAGAAGGCGATCAGCGATGAAACCGACACCTTCATCGCTGACGAGGACGGCGTGACGTCCGATCCAATGCCCGAAGCGACTTTACCATCGGAGCCGCTGCCAAACGATACTCCCGAGCCCGATGCGGAAGACGATGTCGTGGCGGAGTCCATTACCGAAACCGAAGCGACGTTCGAAACCGAAGCGCCGGCAGCAACCGAGGCGGAAACGGCCTCAGACGAGCCGATTTATCTCCCCCATACTTATTTATCCGATTCCGACGAATTCGAGACGGCCGACGAGTCAGGCGACAAAGACAGCGAGACCGCGATCGAGGCCGAGGTCGAAGTAGAGGTCGAGGCCGTAATCGAAACGGAAATCGACCCGAAAAACGGCACCGGCACGGCACCGACGACAGAGCCGGCGATTGCGCCGGTCGAAACCGAGCGTTATGACCTTACGGCGCCGACCACCGTGCCGGATCTACTCGAGGAATGCGCCGAAATGACCGGGTATTCCGTCACCGAACTGCGACGCTGGATCGACACGATACGCCGTAAACGACAGGTGATTATCAGTGGCCCGCCCGGCGCCGGCAAGACCTTCCTGGCCCGCCACCTGGCCCGCATCCTGTCCGAATCGGGCGACGGGTTCGTCGAGACCGTCCAGTTCCACCCGAGCTACGGCTACGAAGATTTCGTCGGGCCGCTCTCCGGTCCCGGGTACGAGGACGCCCGGCCGGCCTCGGGCCGCTTCCCGATCTTCTGCGAGCGTGCCGCGCGGCGTTCCGGGGATTGCGTGATGGTGATCGACGAGATCAACCGCGCCGACCTGAGCCGGGTGTTTGGCGAGCTGGTCTACCTGCTCGAGTATCGCGAAGACACGATTTCGCTCGCCTCCGGCGCTTCGCTGCGCGTCCCTGAAAACGTCCTCCTCATCGGCACGATGAGCGCTTCGGCCGGGCCCACGATCGACCCGATTGTGCGCCGCCGTTTCGCCTTCATCGAGCTGCCTCCGCGCCTGGATGTGCTCGAGCGCTACCTGACCCGTGTCGGGTACCCCGCTGGTCCACTCATCGCGCTGCTGGAGCGGCTCAATGCCGAGATCGTGGACCCGAACCGCAAGCTGGGCATTGCCAGCTTCATGCGAGAAGACCTGGCCGACCACCTTGAAGCCATCTGGCGGATGGAGGTCGAGCCGGCGCTCGAAACCAGCTTCTATGGCCGGCCCGAAAAGCTGGCGGCCTATCGCTGGGAGCTCGTCAGCGCAAACCTATAACGTCTCAGGTACCCGGGTGGCCGGCGCGGGCGGCCCGGCTTTCCGCCACCACCAGCCGTCCCCTTCGTCGCGAAAAAACACGACGAAGATGACCAGGATGGCTGCCGCTATCACACCCGGGATCATCCAGAAGGTGGCCCATCCCGCCATATCGGTCAGTTCCCCGACGAACAGGCGATTAAACATGATGCCGGCCATCTGCGCGCCGATCATCATGCCCACGCCCGACCGCATCATCACCAGCAGCCCCTGCGCCTGGCCGCGCGTCGCGGGGGTGACCTGGCGGTTGACGAAGATCTCGCCGGCGATGTAGACGAAGTCGAAGCAAATCCCATGCAGCAGGATGCCGGCGAGGATAAACGCGTAGCTTCCGCCGTACGAAGCCGCGAGCGACATACACGCGAAACGGAATAACCAGGCCACAAAGCCCACCACCATCATCCGTTTCACCCCCAGGCGAACGAGCACCCAGGGCATGAAGAACATGAAGAGGACCTCGCTCACCTGGCCGAAGGACATCTGAAATCCCGGGTTCTCGACGCCGGCCGCGTTGACGAATACCGGGGCGTACGCATAGTAGGTGGAGAGCGGGATCGAGATGAGCAATTCGCAGAGCACAAACACGAGGAACGGCCGGCGCTTCAGCAGATCGAAGGCATCCAGCCCGAGGCGTTGTCGCCACGTCACCCCCACGCGGGACCCCTTCGGCGGGGTGTGAGGCAGCGAGAAACTGTACAGTCCCATCAGGATGGCCATCCCGCCGGCCAGATACAAGGGTATGGGCGTTTCGTCGGCCCCCAGCACCAGGCTCACCAGCACGCCGGCGACGATCCACCCCATCGACCCGAATACCCGGATCAGCGGGAAGAGGCGTTCGGAGTTGGTCACATGGTGGAACACAAGCGCGTTGGCCAGGCCCGGCGTCGGGAAAAAGCAGAAGGTGTGGATAAACAGCAATCCGATAAACGCCGGCGCCGAGGCCCCTCCCACCAGCGCGGCCCCCAGCATGGCCGCGCCGCCGATGAGGTTGAGCACAGCCAGCACCCGCTCGGTCGCGAAATACCGGTCCGCCAGATTACCCAGTACAAATGGGGAGATGAGCGCCGAAACCGGACCGACCGTGTACGCCCAGTGGATCACGTGCGAAAGCCCGTTCGCCGCCATGTAGTTGCCCACCGTGACGTACCACGCGCCCCAGATGAAGAACTGTAGAAACATCATCAGGCTAAGCCTGGCGGGTACGAAGGGCTGCAAAATCGGGCACCTCGGAGTGATTATATTGAGGCCGGCCAGAACAGCCGAGACAGCGGCGGAGTTGCCGCCTCGAGACCGGCCGGAAAAGTAAGTCGGCCGCCCAGACCGCCCAAACGCCTCGCATGAAAATCACGCTCGCCTACGGGCGCACCGGGTTGGAAGTCGACCTCCCGGCGTCTACCGATGTCCTCCGCGCCAGTCCGGTCGCCGGCCTGGCCGACGAGCCGGCGGCTCTTCGCGCCGCGCTGC
>JBGSPJ010000416.1:0-1617 GCA_041738655.1 Rhodothermales bacterium
CCAGCGCGGCCGGCCCGGCGGCGACCTCCGGATCAAGCTCCAACTCACGTACGAGGACATCAGCGAGGGCGCGGAGAAGAAGATCAAGGTCCGCAAATTCGTCTCGTGTGATTCCTGCACGGGCTCGGGCGCGGAGGCCGGCAAAGAGGGGTATTCCACCTGCCAGACCTGCCAGGGCACCGGCGAAATCCGCCAGGTGACGCGCTCGGTGTTTGGCCAGTTCGTCAACGTCCAGGCCTGCCCGACCTGCCAGGGCGAGGGGCGGACGATCAACGACCGCTGCAAGAAATGCCATGGCGAGGGCCGGCTGAAAGGGGAGGAGACGATCACGATCCCCGTCCCAGCCGGCGTTCTCGAAGGCAACTACCTTACGATGCGCGGCGCCGGCAACGCCGGCGTGCGCGGCGGCGGCACGGGCGATCTCCGGGTGGAGATCGAGGAGGTGCCGCACAAACACTTCTCCCGCGAGGGGCTCGATATCTATTACGACCTGCACATCTCCTTCCCGGACGCCGCGCTCGGCACCGAGGTGGAGGTGCCCACCCTGAAAGGCCGCGCCCGCCTGGATATCGACGCCGGCATCCAGTCCGGCAAGGTGCTCCGCATGCGCGAACGCGGGCTGCCCGAACTGAACGGCAGCCGGCGGGGGGATCAGATGGTCCGCATCAACGTATGGACCCCGAAAACGCTGACCGATGAGGAGCGCCGCTTCTTCGAGGAATACCGCGCGTCGCCGTCCTTTATCCCCAAACCGGGCAAGGAGGAAGACCGCAAGTCGTTCTTCAGTAAGGTGAAGGACGTCTTTTCCTGAGGCCGCTGGCTACCAGCGCCAGCGTTCAGCCCGCCTACGGACGAGATCACCCACCATGAAAAGCCCCATCGATGGCGCGGCGTTGCGCGCGGTTATGCGCCACGTGCCGTCGCCTGTTACCGTCGTTTCTTTTGCCGCCGCCGATGGCCCGCGGGGGGTGACGATCGGCTCCTTCGCCAGCGTCTCGCTCGATCCGCCGCTGGTGTCGTTCAACGTCAGCATCGACTCGTCCATCCACCCGTCCCTGGTGGGGGCGGAGCGGTTTGCGATCCACATCCTCCACGCCGGCCAGGCCGAACTGAGCCGGCATTTTGCGCAGCCAGACCTCGTCTCAAGCGCCCAGTTCGCGGGCATCGCCTACCGGGAAGTGGACGGCGTGCCGGTGTTGCGCGACGCGCTGGCCGTGCTCATCTGCCGGCGCTACGCCGTGCACCCCGCCGGCGACCACTCGTTGATGCTGGGCGAAGTAGAAACCATCCTCGATCCCGCGCTCGACGCCCTCCCGATCCTGTATTTCCGCCAGTCCTATCGGGTGCCGGGCGACGAAGTCCAGGCGACGACGCCCGTTTAACGTTCAACGCCCCGCACGAACCGTTCATCCAGCTCCACCCCGTACGCCCCGGCGCCAAAAAACGCGTAGTCGTAGCGGCAGGGGTCTTCCGGGCAGAGGGATCGGCAGGCGTCCGTCAGTTCCAGGGCGGCCCGCCAGTCGTCGGTGGGGCGTTGGAGGAGCCCGAGGGCGCGGGCCTGCCGGCCGGAGTGGACGTCCACGGGCAGGATGAGCTGATCGGGCCGGATGCCGCGCC
>JBGSPJ010000426.1:0-2453 GCA_041738655.1 Rhodothermales bacterium
TCCCGGCGGCGCTGCGCCGCATCCGCAAGGCCGGCGTGCGGCTGGCCCTGATGGTGCACGAGCCGTATGTGCCGTTTACCGACTGGCGCTCGGTGGTGATGGGCAGCTGGCACCGATGGCAGCTCCGCGCCCTGATCGCCTCGTCGGATGTCGTGTTTTTCTCGATCGCTCCCTGGGCCGACGACTTCCGGCGGAAGCTGCCCAGGAAGCGGGTCGAGCATCTTCCCGTGGGGTCCAACATCCCCAACATCCACGCCCCGCGCGACGTGGCGCGGAAGGCTCTGGGGATCGAGGACGACGTGCTTGTGGCCGGCGTGTTCGGCAGCGCGCACCCGTCGCGCCGGATCGGATACGTCAAGCAGGCGATCGATGCGATCCAGGCACGTCACCCGAAGATTCGTGTCCTGAGCATCGGGACGGCCGGCGAGGTGCTGCGCGAGCAGCTCGATCCGTCGATTGCGCTCACCGACACCGGCGTCTTGCCGGCTGCGGCGGTTTCGGCCCATTTTTCGGCGATGGACCTCTACTTCACCCCGTTCCGCCGGGGTGTATCGACGCGGCGCGGCTCGTTCATGGTCGGCCTCCAGCACGGCATCGCGACGCTGAGCACCTCCGGCGAACACACGGACGCCATGCTGCTCGACCAGGCCGGCAAGGCGTTTCTCCTCTCGGAAGACGGCGATGTCGCCGCCTTTACACGGCAGGCGGTTGCCCTCGCGGACGACGACGATTTCCGCAAACGGGTCGCGCTGGATGGACAAACCTTCTTTGGGCGCCGGCTCTCGTGGACGCAGATCGCCGGACAACTCGTCCAGGTGCTGCGCGAAGCCGATACCCAACGTGCCACCCCCCGAATCCTAACCGAGAGCGCCCTGTGAGCATCCGCATCATTCGCCATATCGACATCCCGGAGGCGGCCTACCAGACCCGTTCGAGCTCGATGGGTATGGGGCTTCTCCTGTTGTATCTGGCCGTATTCGGCTTTCTCCTCTGGGGGCAACATGCCGACCTGCTCAATTATTACTTCCCGGTCGCCTCGCTGCTCGTCGCGTTCTGGTTTTACTGGGAGATGCCGGCGTTTTACCTCGGTTTTGTCTGGTGGATCTGGTTTTTGACCCCTTTCGTCCGGCGCATCATCGACTACCAGATGGGGGCCTACTCAATGGACCCGCTCTCGATGCTCACGCCGTTCGCCGTCGTGATGTTGACGATCTTTACGTTCTTCCGCCACGGCCGGCGACTAATGAACCGGGTCTACAAACCCTTTCTTTTTGTGCTGATAAGCATCGCCTACGGCATGGGGATCGGGCTGGCGCAGGGCGTATCGCCGGTGAGCGCCTCGCTCCAGCTGCTCGAGTGGCTGTCGCCCGTGCTGCTTGGCTTCCATGTGGCCATCATGTGGCACGAGTACCCCGCCCAGCAACGCGCCATCCAGTCCACCTTTACCTGGGGCGTCGTCATCATGGGATTCTACGGCCTCTTCCAGTTCTTTTTTGCTCCGGGGTGGGATACGATGTGGATGGAGGGCTCGCGCATGACGTCGATCGGGCACCCGGAGCCGATGGAGATCCGTGTCTTTGGCACCCTGAACGCGCCGGGGCCCTACGCCATGATCATGATGGCCGGCCTCATCCTGCTCTTTAACGGCTCTACGCTTTTTTCGCGGCTCGCCGCCGGCCCGGGCTATGCCGGCTACCTCCTCGCCATGGTCCGCGGCTCGTGGGTGGGGTGGATTCTGTCGATCATGTACCTCGTCTACCGCCTCCAGGGCGTGCTCAAGGTGCGCCTCATGTATATCCTCGGCGCCGGTATCATCCTCATGCTCCCGATGATGATGTTCGGACCCGTGTCGGATAAACTCAACGAGCGGGTGGACTCGATGACGTCCCTCGAACAGGACGGCAGCTTCCAGGCCCGGAGCGACCTCTACGGCCAGGCATCGACGCTCATCCTGGGCAACCCGCTCGGCAACGGACTTGGCAAATTTACCTTCGACAGCGGCATCATTACCATTTTTTATGTCCTGGGATGGCCGGGCACGGCGCTGTACATCGGCGGTCTGCTCATGCTACTTTTCCCGGCGATGCGATGTACCGCGGCGAATTCGGACCAGTTCACGGTCATCCTGACGTCGATCGTGGTGTCCTACTTCATCCTCATGGGCGCCTCGAACCAGCTCACCGGGGTGAAAGGCTGTATCGTGTGGGGATTTCTGGGGATGACGGTCGCTTCGCGGTTGCACTATGGCAACAAGCTCGCGAACGGTCGATAATGGATCATTACCCCGCGTGAAGATCGCCCTGTTCCATACCACATTGCCCGAACCCGGCCGCAAGCCGGGCGGGGTGGAGGTGGCCGTCAACCGGCTGGCCGACGAACTCGCCAAAAACGCGGCCGACGAAGTCACCGTGTTCAGCCTCTCGCCGGCCCCGGCCGGCGTCCGCTACCGCCAC
>JBGSPJ010000451.1:0-1546 GCA_041738655.1 Rhodothermales bacterium
CCTGGCTCAGCATCGCCTCGGCCGCTTTTACGCGCTGTTGCGCCTCGGCCAGCGTCCGGGGGTCGAGGATCGTCGGGCGCGGGGGTTCGAGGCGGACGAGCTCCTGGCCCTGCGCCACCCAGTCGCCGGCCTTCAGCTCGATCCGGCGGGCAAACGCCATCACGGGTGAGGTCACCACGTACCGGTGTTTCACGCGGGTCTCACCCTCGTCTTCCACGATCACCTGGAGCGCGCCCCGGGTGATGGGTTCGGTCTCGACAAGCACCGGCTTCGGCATAAACCCGTAGGCGACCGCCAGCACCACCAGCGCGGCGACGGCGATAAACACGATGCGTTTCCGTGTCGGGGTCGTCATCTATTCTCTCGTTTTGAGGACCCCCACGAGGTCCAGTTTGCTGAGCTTGCGGCGGACAATGAGGGCGGAGACGGTTGTCGCCACCAGCACCACGAGGGCGGCGAGCGCGAACGTCTTTTTATCCAGCACCATCGGAATCTGGTAGAGGTCGGTTTGCAGCCCCTGGACGATGGCGGCGGTCATCCCGGTCCCCATCAAAAACCCGAGGGGGATGGCGAGCAGGGTCAGCACGGCCAGTTCACCGAGCAAGATGTAGGCGATCTCCCCCCGCGTAAACCCGAGCACGCGGAGGCTCGCCAGCTCGCGGTCCCGCTCCGACAGCGCGATCCGGGCGCTGTTGTAGACGACGCCAAATGCGATGACGCCGGCAAAAAAGCTGAGGATAAACGTAAACGTGAGCATGCTCTCGGCCGAGGTCTCCATAAACGACGCGATCGCCCGCTCCTGGGCGACGATACCGATCACGCTCGGCCGGCGCTGGAGGAGCTTCGTCAGCCCCTCCTCCTCGTCCCGGTCGGTCGTCAACAGCGCCCCGGAAATCGCCTGCCCGCCGCCGACGAGGCGGTGCACGGCATCGAGGTCCATGTACGCGGCCACGCCGAGGTACTGGCGGGTGAGGCCCACCACCGGCACCTCGCGTACGAGCCGGCGGCCCTCCTGCACCTCCACCACCACCCGGTCTCCGGGCCGTACGTGGAGGATTTCGGCGAGGCGTTCGGTGAGCACGACACCCTGCTCGGGGATGTCGACCGGCCGCAGCTCGGTGTCGATGATCCGGCGCAGATACGACGCCTGCGGGATGCCCTGGACGGCGGTGTCGTAGCTCCAGTGCCCGTTCCGCAGCTTGACGGGCGCCATCCGGAACGGCTCGGCGTGGATCACCCCGGGGAGCCCTTTGAGTTCGTAGAGCGAGGCCGTGGAGGTGGGCTCGGCGAAGCTGATGGTGAGATCGTCCCGCTGCGCGAACCCGTACTGGATGCGGATGATGTAGTCGAACGCGCCGCTCATGAACAGCCCCATGATGAGGATGGCGCACGAGCTGGCGATGCCGGTGATGGTGAGCAGGGCCTTGACCGGCTGCCGCTCTAGGTTGCGGAGGATCATCCGGGTGGGCTGGTCGAGGTATTTCTGGAGGCCGATGCGCTCGACAAACGTCGGCCGGTATGACGCCGGCGGCGCCGGCCGCATGGC
>JBGSPJ010000453.1:0-15895 GCA_041738655.1 Rhodothermales bacterium
GGCCGATGCTGTTGCGGTCCGTCGCCGCGCTGGCCGTGCTGTTCGGGCTCATGTTTGGCGTTGGCGGCGCGTTACTGATGCAGTGGGGGGTCACGGTGGGGATGGGGGGGCTCGCCGCGGCCGGCTTTGTCGTGCTGAGGCGGTTGCGGTGAAACCGATTGGCCGGTCGCACATTGGATGGCAGAACCGATACACGCTCAGAATCTGGCGTTTTACTTCTCATGGCCAAGGCCTACACACTCCCTCTTTTTCCGCTCGGCATGGTGCTGTATCCGGCCGAGCAGACGACCCTGCATATCTTTGAAATGCGGTATCGGGAGATGGTGGCGGATTGCATGGCCAAGGAGTCTCCATTTGGCATCCTGTATACAAACGACGGCAAGATGGCGCAGATCGGGTGCACGGCGCGGATCACGGCCATCCCCACCCGCTACGAGGATGGCCGGCTGGATATCGTCGTCACCGGCGAACGCCGGTTTCGGGTGATCGAGCTGATGGAGGCGCACAGCTACCTGACGGCGAAAGTCGAAACGGTACTGGAGCCCGACGAGCCGCTGCAGGTCGACCTCCGCGAGCGCGTCATCACCCAGCACATGCGGCTGCTGGAGCTCGCCGGCCGCACCGTGCGGCCGTACCTGTACCAGAACGACGATGGCGTCTCCTACTTTATCGCGCATAACTCCGGGCTGGACATGGACCAGAAGCAGGGGGTGCTGGAGATGCTCTCGGAGAACGAGCGCATCCGGTTTTTGACGCGCCACCTCGAGGCGCTCATCCCCCAGGTGGAGCAGGTGGAGGATGTCCGCCGGCGCGTCCAGAGCAACGGGCATTTTAAGGACTTCCCACCCGGCGAACTGTAGCCCAACACCATGCTCAACCTGGGATCCTTCACCCTCCACACCATCGAGACCGGGCGGTTCGCCCTGGACGGCGGCGCGATGTTCGGCATCGTGCCCAGACCGTTGTGGGAGCGCAAGATCCTCCCCGACGCGAAGAACCGCATCCCGATGCACATGCGGTGCCTCCTCATCGAGGCCGGCGACCGGCTGGTACTCCTCGATAACGGCCTGGGCGATAAATACGACGCGAAGTTCGGCGACATCTACGGGGTCGATCTGTCTACCCACGAACTGCATGCTTCGCTCAAAAAAGCCGGCTTCTCGGCGAGCGACGTCACTGATGTGTTGCTCACCCATCTCCATTTCGACCACTGCGGCGGCTCGACGCGTCGGGTAGGGGATCGGCTGAAGATCGTGTTCGACCGCGCCGTGCACCACGTACAGCGCCGGCACTGGGAGTGGACGAAGATCCCGAACGTGCGCGAGCGCAACTCCTTCCTCCAGGAGAACCTGGAGCCCCTCGGCGCCTCCGGTCAGCTGAACCTGCTCGATGGGCGCACAACTGTCCTGCCTGGCATTGAACTTATCCCGGTCGAGGGCCACACGGTGGCGATGCAACTCGTGAAGATCGGCGCCGGCGCGGAAACGCTCGTGTATATGGCCGACCTGCTGCCGACGAGCGCACACCTGCTGCCGGCCTGGAATATGGCCTACGACCTGTTCCCCCTGGATACCATCCGCGAAAAAGGCGCGTTTCTGGACGAAGCCGAGGCCGGCGGGTGGAAGCTGTTTTTTGAGCACGACCCGACGGTCGAAATCGCGAGCCTCAAACGGACGGACGCCGGCATCCTGGTGGATGCGCCCCGCCCACTCGATGCGTTCTGATATGGAAGATCCCCACGTTTTCGGCGCCGACACCCTCGCCATCCTCGCGCCTCCGATCGATGCCGCCCGCTACGCCGATGTGGTTGGCCGCCACCGAATGGCCAAAACGACCCTCCGGGTGGAGCATGTCGACGCCCTGCTGGCGCTGTTTAAAACACGGGCGGTGGATGTGCTGCTGATCGATGCCCGCGCGCCGGGGGTAGACCTGGCGGCGCTCGAAGCGTTGGGGGAAGACGTGCTGGTGGATATCGACGTCATCGCCCTGGTGAGCGCCCCGCCGGCGCCGGCCGCCGCGGCATTGTTCGAGCAATTGTCCACCCTCGTGGCCCCGGCAGAGGCTGAGATTGATGACGCCACGGTGCGGATCTACCTGGAGAGCACGCTCTACCGCAAGATTCTCCGCAGGCTGGGGCTCATGGCACGACGGGAGTATGAACAGTCGCAGCTGTTGGGGCAGACGCGCAAAGGGTTGTCCTCCTTTTACCACGACATCAACAACCCCCTGTCCATCCTCTCGGGAAACGCCCAGTTTCTGCTCGAGATCGGGCGGCAGATGGGTCTGGGGGATGAACTCATGGCACCCTTGCGCGACGTCGAGGAGTCCAGCCGCCGGCTCCACACCGAGCTGCAACGGATCGTCCGCCTGAAAGAGGTGATCGCCAACTCGGGGCTTGAGTTTCGGATCGATTCCGCCGATACTTCCCGCTAACGATCCCACGTTTCGGCTGTACGTGCCAGGAACCTGTGCTGTGGGGGCGGTGTTCTCAGTCCCATGCGGTAAACGACGGCCGACCATTCCGCGAAAAAACCGGCCACGTCGAACGCATATTTTACTTCCTACCTTTTACAAGTATCACACGCTTTACCCGCCTATCGAAATCAATCTGTTACGAAACTTCTTTTTAACGGCGTGGCACGTGCTTCGCCTGAATCTTCGACGTAACAGCTGAATCAACCTTCTTGCACTGACTCCAGTATGGAGTGTGCGGAAATGCCTGTCACCGGGCCGCGAAGCGCGGTGAGGGCGAGGTTCTGGATTTCGATGAATCGCACCATGGGTCGACATATCGCGGGTCGTTTTAGCGTAGTGGCGCTCCTGCTCGTGGCGGCGTTCTGCCGGCCGGCGATTGCCCAGGATGCCGCGTTCAGCATCGTAGAAGAGCGGGCCGACGGCGTTACGATAGAGATCGACGCCACGTGGAAACACACCCTCGCCGCCACGCTCGATAGCCTCGGGGCCACCACCCTCACGTCCTCCGTCGCCGCTGCCATAGCCGGCGGGCTATTTTCGGACTCCGACCTCCTCACGCTCCCTTCCCTCGCCCTGCCCGATGCGCGCGTCGTTTCGTCGGACTTTGACGAAGTCACGCTGCCGGTCGTTCAAGCGGATTCAGGGCATATCGCCGAACTCATCACCACCCTGGCCACGCCAACTGCCACGGTCGCCGAGTTGGGCATGTACCGGAAGCGCGCCGTGGCGTCGTTGCGGGTGCAGCTTGTCCAGTACGACGCCGACTCCAACACCCTGCGGCGGTACCGGCGGGTTCGCGTTGACGTCACCTACCGCGACGGCGCCCGGCCGGCGCAGCAGATCAACGCGCTTGCGTCTCGCACCCTGAATCCGCATGCCATCGTCGACCAGAGCGTGCTCGCGGATGGGACTGTGTTTCGGATTCCGGTCACCGAAGAAGGCATCTACCGCATCGACAGCGCGTTCCTCACCGGCATCGGGCTCAATCCGGTTGCCATCGAGCCGAACCAGCTCAAGATCTACGGCAACGGCGGCGCGCCGGTGCCGGCGCTCAACTCTGCCCCACGAGCGGCCGACCTCGTCGAGAACCCCGTATTCGTGCGCGGCGGCGGGGACGGGTCGTTTGGTGATTCGGATGTGCTGCTGTTTTACGGCGCGGCGCCCAGCGGCTGGCGCGTGAGCGAGGTAACCGGGGCATGGGAGCATTACGTGCACCCGTTCTCCAACGAAAATGCCTATTTCCTGAAGATCTCCACTCCCGCCGGTCAGCGCGTGGCCGCCGGCGACTTCCCGGCGTTTCCCGACGCCGACGTGATCGATCAAGTGGACGGCCGGCTGTTCGTGGATTTCGACGACTTCATCTGGAGCAAACAGAACGGGAGCGGGCTCACATGGCTGAGCAGCCTCATCAACCCGCAGGGCCGGCTGGACATCCTGGCCAACGTACGCCCCCCCGGATTCGATGGGGGCGTCGTTGCGTATCAGGCCCGCGTGGCCATCCAGTCCAACCCCTCCGCGCTGGCCTATTTCGACTCCGGCGCCGAGCGGCTGGGGCAGGCCATCACTGGCGCCGTCCGCCCCGGCCAGGAAACGCCGTCGGCCCTCCTGACGACCGTAGCGTTTTCGCAGACCGTCGATGCCGGCGCGGGGCTTTCGCTGGCGATGACGCTTCAGCAGCAGGCCAACTCGCCCCAGGCGGCGCTGGACTGGTTGCGCGTGCGCTACCCCCAGCGATTGACCGCCGAAAACGGGGCGATCCGGTTTGTCACGCCGCTCAATAGTGCCGGCCGGTTCGAATTTCTGCTGAGCGGATTCACGACCGAACCGCATGTGTGGGACGTGACGGAGCCGGGCGTGATTCGCCGGCTGCCTGTCCAGGCATCGGGCGCGGCATATGCTGTTCAGATCGAGGTGACGGATGGGGCGCAGCCGCGCGAACTGTTTGCTTTCACCGAAAGCGTGGCGCGGCCGCTCGAGGCCGCCGAGGCCACGGCAGTGCCGGCGCAAAACCTGCATGCCCTCTCTTCCTCCCCACGGTTTTTGATTCTGACGCCGGCGATCTTCAAACCCTACGCCGATGAACTCGCCGCCATGCGCGAGGCCGAGGGGATCCCGACACTCGTCACGCTGATCGATCAAGTGTTCAACGAGTTCTCCGGCGGCGTCGTGGACATGCGCGCCACGCGGGATTACATCCGATTTATCTACGACCGCGCCCCGGTCGATGCCCAGCGGCTCGAATACGTCCTGTTTTTTGGAGATGGCCACTACAACTACCGGGGCCTCGGCGGCGAAAGCCTGGAGATGACCAGCTGGATCCCGCCGTACGAAACCGACGATTCGCTGACGCCCGATAAGTCCTTTACGAGTGATGACTATTTCGGGCTGCTGGACCCCGACGAGGGCGTCTGGCCCTACGATACCTTTGGCTCACCGGCGCCTCGTGGCGCCCTCGTGGAGCGCGTCGATATCGGCATTGGTCGCTTCCCCGTCCAGACCGAGGCCGACGCGCAGGTCGTGCTCGACAAAATCAAGCATTACGAAGACCCCGCGACGTTTGGCGCCTGGCGCTCGGTCTATACGTTCCTGGCGGACGACGGCCCGACCGGGCTTGCGGGCACCGACACGGATTACGACTTGCATCTCCAGAATGCCGATGTCGTGGCCGACCTCATTCAAGACCGGTACGCCAACGTCAACGTCCAGAAAATCTACGCATCGTCGTTCCAGCGGGTGTTTCGAAATGGATTCAAGATTCCTGAAGCCCGCGACGAGATCATCAATGCGCTGGAGGAAGGGACGCTTGTCGTGAACTATAGCGGCCACGGGGGTGAGGACGGGCTGGCCCAGGAGGAAATTTTCACCCGGGAAGATGCCGAGGCACTCAACAATTACGATCGGTTGGCCATCTTCGTCACGGCCACCTGCTCGTTTGGCTGGTGGGATCTCGCCGGCGACCAGAGCGGCGCCGAGGCGTTGCTATTGAACCCCAACGGAGGCGCCGTGGCGCTGATGACCACCGTGCGGCTCGTCTATACCAGCCCGGATTCGACGGGGTTGAATGTCGGCCTAAACCGCCGGCTTACCCAGGAGATGTTTCGTTTGGAGGCCAACAGTCAGCCGCGCCGGCTCGGAGACATCCTGCGCATCACCAAAAACTCGTCCGTAGGCCTCCAGGGCAACAACCGCAAGTTCAACCTCCTCGGCGACCCCACAATGCGGATGGGCGTCCCCGGTTACCAGGCGCGGGTCGAAACCGTCAACGGGCAGTCGGTCGCCGCTCAGACGGCCCCCCTGCGCGCGCTGGACCGGGTGACGATCGACGGCGTGGTGACGGACGTTACAGGGCAGCTCGACCCCGCCTTCGAAGGCCCCGTCGTCCTCAGTGTGTTCGACGCCGAACGCCAGATACCCGTGCCGGATCAGCGGTGGCTGTCGCGCCCCTATTATACTGTTCGCGAAGACCTCATCTGGCGCGGCCAAGTGCAGGCCCGGCAGGGGCGCTTCCAGGCCGTATTCGTCGTTCCGAAGGATATCTCGTACAGCAATCTCCCCGGCCGGATTTCTGTCTATGCGGCCTCGCAGAGCACCCAGGCGCTCGGGTTCACCGAAAACGTCATCGTCGGCGGGACGTCCGAAACTCCCCCGAACGATAGCCGCGGTCCGGAACTGTCTCTTTTTCTCAACGACACCACCTTTGTCTCCGGCGGCCTCACAAACACAAACCCGCGGTTGATCGTGAAGCTGTTCGACGAGAGCGGCATCAATACCGTCGGCGCCGGCGTGGGGCACGAACTGCTGCTGATCGTAAATGGCGATGAAGCCGGCGCGGTCGACATCGGAAGCGCGTTCCAGAGCGAAGAAAACTCGTATCAGCGCGGCGCCGTGACCTGGGCGTTGGCCGAACAGGAGCAAGGGTTCAACACGCTGTCCATCCGCGCCTGGGACGTACTGAATAACTCGAGCACGGCGACGCTCGACTATCTCGTCGCCGATGAGCAGGACCTCGTCTTGCGCAACGTATTTACCTACCCGAATCCGACCTCCGGGCTCACCCGGTTCGTGTTCGAGCACAACCAGGCCAGCAACCCGCTGGCGCGTGTGCAGGTGCGCATCTATACGCTCACCGGCCGGCTGGTTCGGACGCTCGAAACCGAGGACCTGCTGAGTGGCGGCCCGTTCCAGCTGGAGTGGGACGGCCTGGACGAAGATTCGGACGCCCTCTCCGCCGGCGTCTATCTCTACAAACTACGGGTAGAGATGGACCGCGAGGACGGCGAGCGCCATGTTTCCGAACACATCGAGAAACTGGCCGTCATCCGATAACCTGAAACCCCGCGTGCTACATCCGATGTGGGATCTATCCTGTCATTGGGCCGTTTGGCGCGATATTATCATAGAAATCATGTATCTCTCATCCAACAGGAAAGACGCTCAAAGCAGCCTCCGTGCGTTCACGCTGTTTAACCGTACGACGACCATGAATGCTACCCAATCTCCCGGCGCGGCCCTCTCGAACCGCCTGCGTCTCGTTGCCGGCGCCTTCCTGGCTACGCTTCTGATGGCCGGCCTGGCCGCGCCCGCGTTCGCGCAGGTCGGCGGCGCCGCTGTCGTATTCCTCAAAATCGAGCCTGATAGCCGCTCCGCCGGCATGGGCAACGCCGGCGTCGCCCTCGCCGATAACGCGAGCGCCAACTTCTGGAATCCGGCCGGCCTGGCCTACCAGGAAGGCACAGAGCTTGGCCTCACGCACTCAAACTGGTTGCCAGAGTTCAACGCCGGCCTCTTTTATGAGTACCTGATGGCGAAAAAACATGTGCCCGGTATTGGTACCTTCGGCGCGCACGTCACCTACCTTTTCCTCGGTGATCACGAAGGACGCGACGGGCAGAACAACCCGACCGGCACCTTCCGCTCGTATGACCTCGCCGTCGGCCTTTCATATGGCTTCAAAGTCATGCCGACCCTGTCGCTCGGCACCGGCCTCCGCTTCATTTACTCCAACCTGGCGCCCAACACGAATGTCGAAGGTCAGGAGACCAAGGCCGGCGTCGCCGTCGCGTTCGACCTCGCCGCCCTCTACCGCTCGCGCCCGATGAACCTCGGTACGGCAAAGGGCGTCCTCTCCGCCGGCTTCAACCTGGCCAACATGGGCCCGGAAGTCCAGTACTCGGATAGCGAACAGGCGGACCCGATTCCGACCAATATGCGCATCGGCTGGGCGTACACGGTGGACTTCGACGAGTTCAACCGGCTCACCATTGTGAACGACTTCAACAAGGACCTCATCAAGGTCGACTCACTCAACAATGCGGATCCGTTCTACAAGGCTATCTTCACGGCCTGGTCGCCCATCGAGGTTCGCACCAACGCTCTTCAGGACGACGCTGCCGAAGTGGAAACGCTGAGTGTGTTCGAGCAAATGACGGTCGGTATCGGTCTCGAGTACTGGTACAACAGTCTTTTCGCGCTCCGGTCTGGGTATTTCTATGAACACCCGGACAACGGCAACCGGAAATTCCTCACCCTCGGCGCCGGCATCCGCTATAATATCATCGGGGTGGACTTCTCCTACGTCTACGCGCTCCAGGAAAACTCGCCGCTCGCCGGCACGATGCGGTTCTCGCTGCTGCTGAATTTCGCGCGGTGAGGCGTCGGTCATCCCCCGATCCGGGATGGCGCTGGCCTATATAGTTGAGAGGGTCCCCTCCTTGGAAAGGAGGGGCAACCCCGACCCTGGTCGGGGTGGGGTGGTTGACCACCGAATGGCAACCACCCCGCCTCCGGCACCCCTCCCTGGAAAGGAGGGGATGTGTTGAGTAAGGTGACTTCTCACCGAATTAAATGCGTGAATTGCGGTACATCCGGGCACACCCGCGCGGGGTCTTTTCAGGCCCCCTTCTTTTTTTGTGCCTGTTCGTTATTGCCGCGCCGGCTTTCGCTCAGAACCTGCGCAAGCCCGCCGTACCGGTCTACGACCTCATCGCCCTCCGTGTCGAATTCCAGCCGGATACCACACGGTTTACGACCGGCAACGGCACCTTCGACCACGCGCTGTTCGATACGCTCTCCACGACGATCGACCCGCTGCCCCACGACGCCGGCTACTTCGAGGCGCATCTCACCTTCCTCGCGAACTACATAGCCCGCGTCTCGGATGGGCAAACAACCGTCCGGACCCATCTGCTGCCCGATGTCGTGAGGGTTTCGGGGGAGATGGCCGCCTACAGCCCGACCGGCTTCGACGCGGAGTCGGACGCCGAGCGCGCGAAACTCGCCGCACTCGTCGCCGAGGCCTGGACATTCGCCGGCGCGACATCGTCGTTTGATCCCTCCGGCTTCGACCCCGCCACGACCGCTTTCATGCTCTTCCACGCCGGCGTCGGGCGGGACATCGAACTCATCGGCACCACGCTCGACAAGACCCCGCAGGACCTGCCGTCGATCTACTTCGGGGAGGATGCGCTGGATCGGCTCGCCGGCGCGGTCTCGTTTAAGGGGTTGCCGGTGACCAACACGATGGTCATCCCCCGGACGGAATCCCGCAAGGGGTTCGACTTCCTCGGCGACCGCGAATTCCTCATCGGGTTCTCCATCAACGGCCTGATGGCCGCCAGCTTCTTCAACTACCTCGGCGTCCCTGATCTCTTTAATACCGAAAACGGACAGAGCGCCATCGGCCCCTTTGGGCTGATGGACCCGCTCGGGCTTTTTGCCTACAACGGCCTGCTCGCCCCCGAGCCCGAGGCCTGGACGAAGTACTACCTCGGATGGATCGAGCCGACGCTCGTGACCGGTCCGGACCGCATCACGTCGACCCTCCGGCCGGCCTCGGACCCCGCCAGCTCGGACGCTGCCCGTGTTCCGATTTCCAGCGCGGAGTATTTCCTGGTGGAGCATCGCCGGCGGGATGTGGAAGGCGATGGGCTGGTACTCCGGGTCTACCGCGACGGCCAGATCGAGGAGCAACACTACGCTAACGGTCAGGAGGATTTTAACGGCGTGAACGTAGATGCCTTCGCCGGCGGGGTGGTGCTGGATGCCGACAACTTCGATTGGGCGCTTCCCGGTGGGCTCGATGAAGACAACAACGCCCTCGATGGGGGACTCCTCATCTGGCACATCGACGAGCGTGTGATTGCGGACCAGCTGGCTTCGAACCGCGTCAACGCCGACCCCAACCGCCGCGGGGTAGACCTCGAGGAGGCGGATTCCGGCCAGGACCTCGGATTTCCGAGCGAGAACCCGTTTGCCCCGCAGTCTCATCTGGGCTCGCCGTTCGATTTTTATTACGAGGGCAACCCTGTGGTTGTCATCGCGGCAAACGGGGAGGAGGTTAGGCTCTACGAAAACCGGTTCGGGCCGGCCACCTATCCGAGTAGCCGATCGAACGACGGCGCAAACAGCTTCGTCGTGCTCGAGGACTTTTCGCCGCGCGAGGCGACAATGGAATTCACCTATCGGCGGGCGCCCGATGAGGGCTTTGCGCCCATCGAGGGGTTGCCGGCGCTGAGCGAGGTGAGCATGTTCGAGTATAGCCCTCTCGTGCGTGCCGGCGACGGGGCGATTGTGCTGGCAAATGGGCTGGACCTGGCTGTTGTGCGGGGTGAGGAGGTGTTTCGCCCCGGCGCCGCGCACGCAGCCTCTCCTCTGATCGGCGCTGGCGGCGAGGTCTATTTCCTGCAGGATGTATCTGGCCGGCGGATTGGGCTCGGGCAGTACCTCGATGGGGTCTTCTCGTTTGTGCCGTTTAGCCTTGAAGCCACCTACAGCCTCGTGGAGGACCGCGCGAGTCTTGTGTACGACGTGGCCGGCGATCGTTTCGCCGCGCTGCTCGATGGGGATGGCGAACGGATCGTCATCACTTTTGATCTGCCGGATGGGCTGGCTGGTCCGACGCTACCGGTGACGATCGAGCCCACCCTCAGTCCTCTCGCCCTGGCCGCGCCGGCCTCCGGTGGGGTCGCCGTGTGGACGCTGGAGGGGGTGACGGTACTCGGGACGGATGCCGCGTGGTCATTGCCGTTGCCGGCCGGCCGATATGGTCAAATCGTGTTTGGAGACGAAGGCGACCGCCTGGTTGGCATCGCGCCCGCCCAGACCGGCAACATCCTGTACTGGCTGCTCCCGGAGGGCGAGGTCGTCCCGGTAGCCCTCGAAACCTGGGCCGAGGCCGGCGACGGATTGCGCCCGTATCCAATTCTGGTGGATGTCGACGCCGATGGCCGGCTCGACGCTTTGCTTGTCTACAACCGCCAGCTATTCGCCATCACGCAGGGTGGGGGGATGGCGGAAGGATTCCCGATTGACCTGCCGGAGGAAGTCCGGTCCCAACCGCTCGTCGCGCGGTTTGCGGCGGATGGCGCTCAGGCAATCGTCGTGGCGGCGATGGACGGGAATATGTACGCGTACGACCTGTCCACTCCCGGCGAGCAGGTCGTCGGCTTCCCGCTCGCCGCTGGCCGCGCCCCACTAGCAAATCCGTTATTGCAAGACAAACAACTTATGGTGGTGGATCGGGGAGGGGTACTGGTGGGCTGGGAGATCGATGGGCTGTCGGACATCTGGTGGGGGAAGCTCTACCAGGGGCCGGCGAACGGCAGCGCCGTCGTCCTTGCGAACCCGGCGCCGGAGCCCCAGCCAGAAGGCGCCTTGCTCGCGGCCGGCGAGACCTACAACTGGCCCAACCCGGTGCGGGATGGACGGACGTTTATCCGCCTGAACCCGACCCGCGACGCCCGCGTCCGCATCACGATCGTCGATGCCGCCGGCGCCCTGATCGACCGCATCGATGTACCCGATGTGCGAGGGGGCGTGCCGACCGACATTCTCTGGCAGACCGATGCCGCCAGCGGACTCTACTACGCCCGCATCGAAGCCACCGATGCCTCGGGATCGACGGAGACGGCACTCATCAAACTGGCGGTGATCCGATGAGAACGCTACAAGCTGTCATCTCGACCGGAATCACGGCGAAGCTGGGATGGAGCGGAGAGACCTCCCTCCGAATGGCATTCTTCTTGGCGGTAGCATGGGCCCTGGCCCCTGGCATCCGCCCCGCCTCCGCCCAGGAATCCATCGCTTTTTACGACTTCGCCCGCCCTGGCCTTTCGTGGTACACGATCGAAACCGACCACTTCAACATCATCTACCACCAGGACGCCGACGGGCGGGGCACGAGCCGGAGCGCGCAGGTTGTCGCCAGGATCGCCGAGGACATCTACGGGCCGATCACCGATCTGTACCGACACGAGCCGGACACGAAGGTGGCGATCATCCTCAAAGACTACGAGGACTACTCAAACGGCGCGGCCTATTTCTTCGACAACAAGATCGAGATCTGGGCGCCGAGCCTCGACACGCCGCTCCGGGGTGACCATAACTGGCTCCGCAACGTCATCACGCACGAGTTCACCCACGTCGTCCAGGTGCAGACGACGATGAAGATGAGCCGGCGCGTGCCGTTCCTCTATTTCCAGCTCCTGGCCTACGAAAACGTCCGCCGGCCGGACGTCCTCTACGGCTACCCGAACGTCATCGTCACCTATCCCATAGCCGGCATCAGCAACCCCGCGTGGCTCGCCGAAGGCACGGCCCAGTACCAGCGGTCCTGGCTGGGGTACGACGATTGGGACGCGCATCGGGACATGCTCCTCCGGACCCGCGTCCTCGCCGGCGAGGCGATGTCGCTCGCGGACATGGGCGGCTTTTACTCCCACAGCAGCCTGCTTCGCGAAACCGTCTACAACCAGGGGTATGCCTTCACGCGGTATCTGGCGGAGACGTACGGGGAGGATGTGCTCCGTCGCATCAGCGAGGCCCTCGGCGAGTGGCGCAACTGGAACGTGGATCGGGCGATCGAGGAGGCGGTCGGCGAGTCGGCGTCCGACGTATACGATGCCTGGATCGCCAGCCTCAAAGCCAGCTACGAACGCGAGACGGCCGGCATTGTGGCCAACGCCGTCGAGGGCCGGATCGTCGAGCCAGATGGGTTCTCCAATGCCTATCCGAAGTTCTCGCCGGACGGTAGCCGGCTGGGGTATACCTCCAACCGGGGTGAGGATTTTTCGGCGACGAGCCTGTACCTGCGCGACGTGGCGACCGGGGAGCTGGCCCAGGTGGAGCTCGATGGTCCGGGTGATGCACCGGAGATTATCCACACCTGCGCGTTCGGGCACAAACTCGTCCGCGCCGTCGACCGCTCGTTTGGCTGGCGGCCGGATGGCAAAGCCATCGTCTACGCTCGCCGGCGCGACTCGCCCGAGGGGCACCTGGTCGCGGATCTCTACGAAATCGACCTCGACACCCGCAAAAAGACCCGCCTCACCGTGGGCCAGCGCGCCACCGGGCCGGCGTACGCGCCCGACGGGCAGCGGATCGTGTTTGTCCAGCAAAACGACGGCTCGACCAACCTCTTCGTGTTTGACGTCGCGACCCGAGCGGTTCAGCCTGTGACCGCCTTCGACGACGGCACCCAGGTGAGCGACCCGGTCTGGAGTGCGGATGGTTTGTGGATCTATTACGCCCGCCAGCTCGGCCACGGGCGCGACCTTTACCGGATTCGTCCGGATGGGACCGGCGATGCCTCCGTCCTCGCCACGCCAGCCGACGAGCGTTCGCCGGCCTTTGACGAGGCCGGCCGGCTTCTGTTTGCGAGCGATGCGACTGGCATCTTCAACCTCTACCGGATGACCGACGGGGAGGCGCCTGAAGCCATCACGAATGTCGTCGGCGGGGCCTTCCAGCCGGCGGCTCATGCCGGCAAGCTGGCGTATGCCCACTACGCCTCCGATGGGTTCAAGATCGCCGTGATGGATGTTGTACCTGGCGCCGCCGCGGTTTCGGCGTACACCTCGCCGGCCGTGCTGGACAAACCGCCGCTCGCCGACGCGCCGGCTGATGCGCTCGTTACCCTGAACACGTTTGACGACACCGATCTCGAACCCCTGGCGCCCGGGGAAAGTCCGGAAGGGCTGACCGCGAAACCTTATCGCAACCTCTTTACCTCGTTCAGCCTGTTTCCGGTGGTTCGGCTGGACCAGTACGTGTCCCGCCGGCAGTCGACGCTGGATGTGCGCATCGCCGACCGGACCTATGCCGAGACGCTGCTCCGCAACACCAAAGTGGGGGTGTTGATGGCCTCGCGCGAGATCCTCGAAGGCCTCACGCTGTTTGGCGGGGCCCTGTTCAGTCCGGCCTCGCGCGACGCCGAAAGCGTGCAGGATTTCTTCTCGCCCTCCCGCCTCGTGAAACTCGAACGCGACATTTTCCTGCAGCTCGACTACACGAAAGGCCTGCCCTTTATCCCGAAGCGCTGGTCGCCCCAGCTCTCGCTCGAGGTCTACAACATCAAGCGCAACGTGGACAACGGGCTCACCGTCGAGGAATTCCCCTGCACGGCTTGCCTGCCGGATACCACGCTCGCCGATCTTTCCTACAATCTGTGGGAGACCAGCCTGAAGGCGCGAAGCAAGATCAACCGGTTCACGCTGGCCGAAGTAGGGTATCGGTATAGTCCGTACAGCGTCACCACCGAGCGCTTTTTCTCGAAAGAGAACGATGCGTTCATCGACCCTTTCACCTCCAAGTATTTCATCGGCAGCGCCGTTTCGTTCCGGCTGTTCGCCGAACTCATGCAGCCCCACGCCAACAGCGACGTCGTCCCCGAGGGCATTCGGCTCGAGCTGTTGTACGAACGGGAGGAGGGCCGGCTGCTCGAGCGGTTCGATCTGGAGGATGGCTTCCTGAAGCCGATCTACGAGCGGTACCAGATGCACCGGATCGTGGCGGAGGGGCGGTTCAACAGCCGGCTCCCGGGCCGGCCGCTGGGCGGCGTGCATGGCTACGGCCTCCGCGCCCGTGGGTCGACCCTGCTTGGCGGCGAGGTAGACGACTTCTTCAACGACTATGTCGGCGGCCTCGTCGGCGCGCGGGGCTACCCGTTTTACGCCATGGGCGGCAACGAAACCCTGTGGCTCCAGGCCGCCTATCATCTCCCGCTGTTGCCGAACATCAAGCGCCAGCTGCTGTTTACGTATGTCGACAAGCTGTACGCCCGCGTTTACGCCGACGCGGCGGCGGCGTGGGTCGGATCGTTTCCGGCGGCCGATCAGTTCAGAAAGGACGTCGGCGCCGAATTACGGCTCGCGCTCGGCTCCTTCTACCTGCTGCCGACTTCCCTTTTCGTCAGCGCCACGTATGGGCTCGATGCTTTTGACTTCCAGCTCGACGAAGGCTTCCTGACCCCGAGCGGCGAGAACTTTGTGCGTTACGGCGAGGAGATCCAGTGGCACTTTGGTGTCCTGTTTGGATTCGATCTGTAGCGCTCCCCAGATAATCCCGATTTCCCATGGATACCAACTCGATTCTGATTTCCGCCGGCGCCATGACCGTGGTCGGGGCCGCTTTTTTCTACTTCCTGCAAGTCCAGCGTAAGAAGCAGGGCGCTTCGCCCGTGAACTGGATGGGGGCCGGCCTGTCGGTCATGCTCATCATCAGCTCCCTCGTGTTGATGGGCGTGGGGCTTTCGGTGAAACAGGGCAACGCCTTTGTCAAGATCGAAGACGGCGGCGAAGTGCAGCGGGAATCGCTGGGAAAAGAGGCCCCGAACTTCGAATTCACCCTGCTCGACGGGGATCGAAAAACCGACCTCACGGCCTACCGGGGCAAGGTCGTCCTCCTCAATTTCTGGGCGACCTGGTGCCCCCCGTGTCTCGACGAGATGCCCGGCCTGAACCGGCTCCAGGCCGACTACCTGGATCAGGGTGTGGTTGTCCTCACGCTCTCCGACGAAACGCGTGAAGAGATCGATTCCTTCGACCAGACCAAAGTTACGCTCGACACCGAAAGCGGCCTCATCGCGGACCCGACGATCCTTCCGATGCCCTTCCTCAAAATCCTCGATGGCCGGCCGGAGACCTACGTCATCGACCGCGACGGCGTCCTCCGCGAGTTCGTCCTCGGCGCCCGCGATTATGCGTATTTCGAGCGTCTCGTGACGCCTTATTTGTGACGTTTGAGTCCATCTGGGCTGAGTTTTGAGCACAACCTTGGAGAAATGACAGTCCCCTCCTCGACAGAGGAGGGGGAATCCCGACCCTAGGTCGGGATGGGGAGGTAAAAACGCTCAGCACGGCCCCACCACCCCATCCCGGCTGCGATATTCGCCGCCGGGATCTACCCCTCCTCAGAGAGGAGGGGATCATCTAGTGTAATCCATCATGGCGATTCTGACCATGTTCCGTCCACATTACGTACGCCTCCCCTTCGCACTCCTTATCCTGATGGCGGGCATACCGGGCGTTGTGAGCCGTACCCAGGCGCAGCCGGCCCCCTCGTCGCATCCCACCTTCGAGGCCGCCGCGTTTCGGGCAGGGGCCGTGGCGCCGGCGCCGGTTGGCTCTGTACGCCCTGGCGTCTG
>JBGSPJ010000464.1:0-1667 GCA_041738655.1 Rhodothermales bacterium
CTGGCGGGGATCGGGCTGCCGCAGGTGCACCAGCGCGCCGGCGAGCAGGCGTCTGAGTTTATCGTCTCCCTCCAGGGCAGCCGGCTGAACGCCCGCGACCAGGCGCAGATCGAGCGCGGCTACTACGAAAACCTGCTGGCCAACGACAGCTACACCTCCGGACTCTTCGGCGCCCAGACGGTAGAGCAGGGCGAGGGCTGGGAAGAAATCTACGACACCGACGCCGTCGAGCACCGCGAGGATATCCTCCTGTGGTCGCTTCGGCCAGACGTGGACATGCAATTTAAACATGCGAAGCTCACGACGAACACCTGGGGCATGCGCGACAAGCCTTACACGAAAGAAAAGCCGGACAGCACGTTCCGCATGGCGCTGCTCGGGGCCTCGTACGTGATGGGCGCCGGCGTGGCCGATGGCGAGACGTTTGAGACCCTTGTCGAAGACCGTCTCAACAAGGCTACCGGATCCGATTCGATCGCCGCGTACGAAATCCTCAACTTCTCCGTCGGCGGCTACGGCCTGGCGCAGCAGGTGGCCGTGCTGGATGGCGGCGTATTCGACTTCGCGCCCGACGCCGTGCTGTATGTCGTCCAGCCCGAAGAGGTGCGCCGCACCATCGAGCGGCTGCTGCCGGCCGTGATGGAAGGCAAGGAAATCGGGGTCGATTACATCCGGGAGATCCTCGATGAACTGGGTGTGACGGCGCAAACGAGCCGGCCCGATGCGCGCCGGCTTCTGTTCACCCGTGGCGAAGAACTCGTCGAACGCGGCTATGCCCGGATCGCCGAGCAGAGCCGCGCGAATGGCGCCGTGCCCGTATTGGTCTGCCTCCCCAACACCCGTAGGGCGTTCGAGGACGAGGAGTTTGTCTTCTTGAAAGGCCTGGCCGAGCGGCTGGATATGCGGCTGGTAGATCTGCGCGAGGCCTACGCCGGCCGGGAAGTGAACGAACTCGTCGTTGCCCCCTGGGATGCACACCCGAATAGCACCGGCCATACGATGATCGCCAACGCGTTCTTCTCGGCCATTGCCCGGCAGCCCGACCTCTACGCGACGACCGTAGTAGGGGTCAGCACCCAGGCGAGCGTCAACCAACCCTGAATCCTCCTGACGGTTGCCGCCCCCTGGGTCGCGCATTCCTGTTGACCGCACCCGCACCGACACCCCTTTTCGTCTTCTCGAACGACCATGTTGAAGTTAGCCAGATCCGTAGTTGAAAGCATGGGCGGCGCCGCGCCACGGGCCGAGGCCATGTCCCGGCACACGCCGGCAATGGCCGGCCAGCTCCACATTGGCAAACTATTGATCGTGACGGCTCAACTGGCCCTCGTCTTGTTCGCCATCTGGCTCTATGGTGTCGAGGAAACCACCGGCTTCCACCGCATTCTGCCGATCGTGCTCGGCGGATTTGTCATCCACGCGTTTCTCCCGATCGCCTACCGCCAGCCATTTTTTGTGCTCCTCACCTGGGCCAGCATCGTGGCGGTGTTTGGGGGCGTCAACGCCCTCTGGCTGATCGGTCTCTCGCTGGCGCTGATCCTGCTGGCGCACCTGCCGATCGACTACCGGGCGCGGATCGCGCTCATCGTGGTGGCCGGCGCCGGGCTGACGGCGATGCAGGCCGGGCTGTACACGACGTCGTGGTCGACGGCGATCCTGCCCATCCT
>JBGSPJ010000509.1:0-2962 GCA_041738655.1 Rhodothermales bacterium
GCGGCCTCGGCCGCCAGCACTGCCGCGCCGGTGAACCCGACCGAGCCGGCGACGACTAGTGCCGTGCCCACGCTGTACTTGTGGGCATCGTGCGGACGGTGGGGCAACCAGGCGCGGATAGCTGTGTCGGTGGTGAGGAACGCGCAGCCGGATGACGCGGCCGCCCGGGCGAGCACGGACGGAGGGATACCAATCTCGGCGGTCTCGATCCAGCCGCTCACGCGTGGCCCCTCGCCGAGCAACAGGCCGGCTTTCAGTGCACCCATCGTCACCGTTCCGCTGGCCACCACCGGACGGCCAAGCGCTGCGCCCGTGTCGCTATCGATCCCTGTGGGAAGATCCAATGCCACGACCGGCGCACCGGCGGCGTTGATGGCGTCGACCACCTCCTGATACTTCGGGGCCAGAGGCCGCGTCAGCCCTGTGCCGAGCAGCGCGTCCACAAGCAGGTCGGCCCCGGCGATGCGGTCGAGCAAGCCGGGGAGGTTGAGATCGAATAGGCTCAGGCGCCCGTCGTCCTCCGCCGCCAGGTGTTCTAATACGCGGAACTGGTGGCCGGCGTCCGCCGGCATCGATTCGGCCGTCGCCATGCAGCCCGCGAACACGCGAGCGCCCCGGGCATGCAGAACACGCGCCACCACCAGGCCATCCCCACCGTTGTTGCCGGCTCCGCACAGGCATACCACGCGCCGGCCATCCATGGAGCCATAGCGGGAAAGGATGACGGCCGCGGCCGCTCGGCCGGCAGTTTCCATCAACGTAAATCCCGGGATGCCAAAGGCCTCGATCGTCTCGCGATCGGCGGCGCGCATGGCGGCGGCGGAGAGGACGGGGACGAGAAGGGGTTCCATGTTCGGGGTTTAAGGTTCAGTGGATGGTGATGGGATGCTTGAACCTACTCCACAAACGGCTAGTTGATGACGAGCGTATCGCTCAGCTCGGTTTCCCATCGGGCGCGCACGGTGAGGCTGTCCGTGCTCCAGTGGAGCGGCTCGGCCGGCGCGAACGGGGCGATCGCCCCGCCGTCCCACCGCATGTTGCCGTTGCGGTCCATAAAAGCCCGGAACCGATAACGCGTTTGCGCCGGGAGGTTGGAAAAAAGAAATCGGCCACCGGCGTCGACGGCGGCGGCGGGGATGGGTTGTGGTGGGGGTTGATACGGCATGAGTTCTACGATCGGCACCCCCGTCGTCCCTGAATCGGGCCGGACGACGCCGCTCAACTCGCCCAGTTCGTCCGCGGAAAGGTAGACAAACGCGCGGGTGAAGGTGGTGTCCGGCTGGCCGACTTCGCCGCCGTTTACACGTAGCAGAAACGTCATGCCGGCGGCGATCGGGGGCTGGGCCGTCAGGTTGTACGTGACGCCGTCGCGGGTCGATGCCGCGAAGGGGAACGCGACGCCGGCGGAGTCCTCGAGTGAAGCCATGCGGGAAAGACGATCAGCCGGGGCCGGGTTGCTGAGCCGCAGGCCGGGGTGTTGCCCGGGAAAGAGGGTCTGGACCGACCCCGCCGGCGTGGGCCCTGCCGCCGGCGCAAAGGCCACGAAGCGCACCTGAGCGGTATCCGGCGAGGCGGATGGGGAGAAGCTGACTTCTTCCGCCACGACGGCGTTGAGGCTCGAATCCGCCAGCCCGCCGGGTTGGAGGGTGTGCCGTGTCGCGAACAACGGGGCGGTTTCGACAAACACCTGGCGCGGATCCTCGGCCTGGAGGTAGACGGCCTCGACGGGCACGACCTGCCGGCTCACCGAGTCGCGCACGGTCCATAACGCCGGGTTGGTATCGATGAACTGGACGGACTCCGAGAAACGCAGGGTGAGCCGGCGATTGGAGAGCGCACGGACGCGTTGCAGCTCGGGGGGGATGGTATCCAGCTTCGTGAACAGCCATGGCCTGGCCGGAGGCGCGCCCAGGCTGTCGGCTACAAGGAACGAGTCGGGCGGCACAGCGAACGGTTCGACGCCGTCCGGTCGCGCGTTTCTATTCAGGTCTCGCAGGGCGACGACAAAGTAGGGCTGCTCGCTCAGGAAGTCGAACGAGAACCGGCCCTCGGTGTCGGTCTGGGTGCGGTACGCCGGCCGTTCCGGGAGGGGCATCGGCGGCGTCGAGTCGACGGTGGCGTAGGCAAAGACATCGACCGTCGCGGCCGGGGCGCCATCCAGGGCGTCGAGGACCCGGCCGCTGAGCCGGCCGCGGTTGATGACGGGGCCTGTGGCGAAAGCGATCGTGATCGGTTGTTTGAGGGCGACGCGGTTCAGGTCGCGCAATTTTGTATCCAGTGTGACGATGTACGTCGTATTAGGGGACAGCGCCTCGGGGAAACGGATCGAAACGGCCCGTTTGCGCCAGCGGTATTCGGGCGGGCGGGCGAATTCCGGGGTAATGGAGATGGCCTGCGCGAACGAGGCCTGATCGACATATTCGGAAAAGACGAGCACAAGCTCGGCGGCCTCTACGTTGACGCTCTGGGATGCCGGCATGGCCGTCACGACAGCCGGCGGGGCCGTGTCGGTGGGGCCGCCCGTCGGCGAAACCGGGATCGCGCAGGAGGCGATGAGGCAAGCGCTCAGGGCAGCGAGCTGGAAGCGGGAGCGCGGGGTCGGCATGCGTCAGTTATCCTCGGCGCGCTCGCTGCGCAGGGTGAAGAAGAGATAGGCGCCGAGCAGGGTGGCGCCGGCAGCCAGGGTGGGTTCGAGGATCCGGCGCTGCCAGCGGGCCTCGGGGACCTCGGCCCGCGTCTCGGCGAATTCGGGGGTGGCGAGGGATGCGGTCAGCGATCGGGAGAATTGGTCGGCATACGTGTCGTAGCAAGTCGCGGTGTCGATCACTCGGCCGTCCGGCGCCAGCAGGGTGGCGTCGAGCGCGAGGGCGACACTACGGCGGACACTGCGCCGGCGAGCGCGGGTGAGTGTTACTCCGGCGTGGCGGATATCGATGCGGAAACCCGGGATACCCGCGGGTGC
>JBGSPJ010000525.1:0-21642 GCA_041738655.1 Rhodothermales bacterium
GGCGTCCGGCTTCATCAGTTCCATCCAGGAGACCCGCCTCAACGCCCGCGACGCGGCGATCGAGGAACGCGGCTACTACGAAGGGCTGATGGACAACAGCAGCTACACCTCGCAGCTGTCGTGGGCCCGCAAGGAAGAGCCGCCCGAAGACTGGGCGCCGATTATGGAGACCGACCTCGTCCAGCCCGGCGAAGGCGTGCTGGTATACGAACTCAAGCCGTCGTACGTGAGCAGCTTCAAGGAATCGATCTTCACGACGAACGAGTTCGGGATGCGCGACCGCCCGTACACGCAGGCGAAGCCGGCCGGCGTCTACCGCGTCGCTCTGCTGGGTGCGTCGTACGAGCAGGGCGCCGGCGTGCCGGATTCGAGCACCTACGAAAACGTGCTCGAGGACCTGGTCAACGCCCAGGGCGGGCCCGTCGAGATCCTCAACTTCGCGGTGGGCGGGTACAGTCCGCTGCAGAACGTGCCTGTGGCCGAGCGGAAGATCTTCGGCTTCGAGCCGGACATGGTCCTCTACGCCATGTACTCCACCGAGGAACGGCGCATGCTCATGCAGCTAGAGAACATCGTGCAGGAGGGGCGCGACACCGGGTACCCGTTCTTGCAGGACCTGATCGCGCGCTCGGGGGCGAAGGCCGGCATGGAGGCCAGCGAGATCCGGGCGCTGCTCAAGCCGCACGGGCAGGAGATCCTGGCCTGGAGCTTCGAGCGGATCGCCGAGGCGAGCCGGGAACGCGGGATCACGCCGATGGCGCTGCTCCTCCCGACCACCCGCGAGACGAAGGGCATCGACCCCGTGTGGGCCCGAATCCTCACTGAAATAGCGGGCAAGGCCGGCTTTACGGTCCTCAACCTGGAGGGCGCCTATGGCGCACACGACACCGACGCCGTGCAGATCGCCTCGTACGATCAGCACCCCAACGTGCGTGGCCATCGCCTCCTCGCCGAGCGGATTTACGCGGAGCTGACCGCGCGAAATGCCTTTACGCCGGCGCCGGCCGACACGGTGCAGGCGCAAGAATAATCGAATTCCCTATACCTGGAGCACGCGCCGACGCGCGCGCCCGATTCAGGCTGAACGAGCCATAACGATCCGGAGTGTCAACAAAATATCGGCTCCATCAAAAAAAGCAGTTTGTCATCCCGCACTTGATGCGGGATCCAGCAAGATTGCAATTCGGCTGGATCCCGGATCAGGTCCGGGATGACAATGCCGTGGTAGTTGGCGTTTTGTTAACAGCCGTGCTTAACGATACTGAATCATGTTGAATCAAGCGAAATCCGTAGCCGATTCTGCGAATGCGTCCGCCGGCGGCGGCGCCTCTATCTTCGCCCAGCTCGCGGCGATGGCGCGGCCGGCCCACGTGATGCAGTTTGCCGTCGTGACCCTGCAGCTTGGCCTAGTGCTGCTCGTGATCCGGCTGTTCAAGATCGAGGAAAGCAGCGGTTTTCTGGAGCTGCTGACGCTTGTTTTTGGTGGCTTCATCGTTCACGCCTGGCTGCCGCGGCCCTGGCGGATGCCCTTCTTCTTCATCCTCACCGTGGCGGCCATCGTGCTGACCTTCGGCGCGGTCAACGGAGGCTGGCTCGTTGTTGTCGCCCTGGGCATGATCGGGCTCGCCCATCTGCCCATCCCGTTCGGGGTGCGCGTGGCGCTGCTGGCCGGCGTCGGCGCCGTGCTGGTCGCCTTCCGGGGCGGGTGGATGCAGGCGCCCGAGCCGATCGGCATCACGCTGACCATTCTGGGCTCTATGTTCATGTTCCGCATGGTGCTGTACCTCTACGACATGCGGAACGAGAAGAAGAAAGTGTCGATCTGGGAACGCCTGACGTATTTCTTCCAGCTTCCAAACATCATCTTCCCCTTTTACCCCATCGTCGATTATATCACGTTTCGGCGGACCTATTACAACAAGGAAGACATCACCATCTACCAGAAAGGGGTGTTGTGGATGTTTCGCGGGGTGTTCCACCTGATCCTGTACCGGGTGGTCTATTACCACATGAGCCCCTCGGTGGCGAGCATCCAGGACCTGAGCGGCGTGTTGCTGTTCATCGTCTCAAGCTACCTGCTGTACCTGCGCATCTCGGGGCTTTTCCACCTCATTGTCGGCATGATGTGCCTGTTCGGGTTCAACCTGCCCGAGACGCACAAGATGTACTTCCTGGCCTCGGGCTTTAACGACTACTGGCGGCGGATCAACATCTTCTGGAAGGACTTCATGATGAAGCTCTTCTTTTATCCCCTCTTCATGCGTGTCCGCCACTGGGGCGAGACCTCCGCGCTGGTGTTCAGCACGATCGTCGTATTTGCCTGTACCTGGCTCCTCCATTCCTACCAGTGGTTCTGGCTGCAGGGGGCGTTCCCGTTGACGGTGGTGGATGGCGTGTACTGGGCCGTGCTGGGTGTGTTGGTGGCCGCCAACTCGGTCTGGGAGGCCAAAAAGGGCAAAAAAGGCAAAGCACTGGGCGCCAAAGCGTGGGATCTGGGCGCGAAGGCGCGGCTGGCGGTGCAGACGGTCGCCACATTCACGTTCCTGGGCCTGATGTGGTCGTTCTGGAGCAGCGAATCCGCCGGTGAGTGGTGGTCCGTCATGCAACAGGCCGGCAACAGCCCGGCGTCCGAGTTTGGCCTCGTCGTGCTCGCACTGCTGGGCCTGACCGGTCTGCTGCTGCTGTATTTCTACCTCGAGCATCGGGGCTGGAGCTTCGTATTCGACGAGCGGAAGACCTCGTTTACGAAGACCGCCGTGTTTACGGGCGTCGGCATCATGCTGGTGTTCCTTATCGGCCAGCCCACGGTGAACCAGCAGGCCGGCGTGCGTCCTGCCGCGTTTATCGCGTCGCTGCAGGCGGACCGCCTGAGCATCCACGACGATCAGGTGCAAGAGCGCGGCTACTACGAGCAGCTGCTCGACAACCGCGTCCAGATGTCGCAGCTCTGGGAGAGCCGCGACAAGCGGCCGGCGGACTGGAAGGGCATGGTGCCGGCCGGCGTGGCGCAGGAAACGAACACGCTTCTCTTCGAGGAGCTCTTCCCCTCGATCAAAACCGTCTTTAAACGGGCGCCGCTCTCCACAAACCAGTGGCGGATGCGCGACCAGGAATACACGCTCGAAAAACCCGAAAACACCGTGCGGATGGCCATGCTCGGCAAGTCGTACGAGATGGGCTGGGGCGTCAAGAACGACCAGGTATTCGAGCAGGTGACGGAGGATCGGTTGAACGCCGAGTACCGCTCGACGAGCGGCGCCGGCTACGAGCTGTTCAATTTCTCGGTGGGCGGCTACACGGTCATCCAGTACGTGGTGATCGCCGAAGAGAAGATGCCGGCCTTCGATTTCGACTATGCATTTATCACCACCCACGCCGGCGAAGGCAGCCGCACGGTGACGAACCTGCTCAAGCTGTACAACGATGGCGTCGTGCTGCCGGCGGACCTCCAGAAGTTCGTCGACGACGCCGGCGTGAACCGCGACATGGTGCACTCCGAGCAGCAGCGCCGGCTGGATCCACTCGAGGACGCGCTCGTCCGTTGGGGCTACGACCGGATGCTGGTGGCTTTCGAGGCCCAGGGCGTCACGCCCGTCTGGCTCTTTATCCCTCGTACGCTCGGGCACCGCGAGGGCGGCAAGGAAAATACGGAGGAATTCCAGCGCTGGAGCACGATCGCACGCGACGCCGGCTTCGAACATCGCTGGTCGCTCATCGGGGTCTTCGACGAATACACGGACGAAAGCCAGATCCAGCTCGCCGAATGGGACACCCACCCCAACGCCCTCGGCCACAACCTGCTCGGCCAGCGCTTTGCCGAGGTCCTGATGGAGCATCCCGAGATGCTGAGGCCGGGTGGGGTGCTTGCCGGGGCAGTCGGGGAATAAAAGGGGGGTGCAGCGTCCCCGCATCGCGTTGCGATGCGGCATGTTAGGCCGGTGTTTTAACGCCGGCCATCGAATAGCAAAGGTTCAACGGTCCCCGCATCGCATTGCGATGCCGCATTTTGGGGACGGTGTATTAACGCCGGCCATCGTATGGCGAAGGTTCGGCAGGTCGTGGTGATCGTTCCCCCGCGCTGAAGCACGGGGGCTACTATACGGCGTCGCGATGCGACGCCCACGTGGCTTTCCTTCCCGCAAAATCCGATCGTCCCCGCATCGCGTCGCGATGCGGCATTTTAGGCCGGTGTTTTAACGCCGGCCATCGTAGAACGCAGGCGCAACAGCCTACGTGGTCGAGACCCCGCGCTGAAGCACGGGGGCTAATAGGCAGCGTCGCGATGCGACGCCTTTTTTTGTCATATGAGGGTATGCCTGACATCCTCGGGACGTCTATATGAATAGAGCCCATTGTCAAGCCTTAGGACCACGATGGCAAACGCATATTCGGCACTTTACTATCATCTTGTTTTTAGCACGAAGAACCGCATTGAATCCATAACACCTCCCTTGGAGCGTCGAGTCTGGAAAGCACTCGGTGCTGCGGCTTCCGCACACAGGATGATTCCGGTACGGATCGGCGGCATTGAGGATCACGTGCACGTATTGTTGAACGCTCCCCGAACGTTGGCCCCATTCCAAATCGCGCAATTTATAAAGGGATCTTCATCACGATGGATCAATCTGGCCATCCCTGAACTCGAGGGATTCGCATGGCAAACCGGGTATGGGATATTTTCGGTCAGCAGGTCAGCCGTCAATTCGACGGCACGCTACATCGCAAACCAACGGGTCCATCATTCACGCTATGCATTTGAGGAGGAGTATCGTAGACTTCTTAAAATGCATAACGTGACTGTCGACGATCCATGCTTTCTGTGGGATTGATCCCCGCATCGCATCGCGATGCGGCAATTTAGGCCGGTGTTTTAACGCCGGCAATCGAATAGCGGCAGATCAAGAGGTTTTCGTGGTCATGCACCCGCGCTGAAGCACGGGGGCTAACATTCGGCGTCGCGATGCGACGCCCACGTGGTGGTATCCATTCCCGCAAAATCCGATTGTCCCCGCATCGCGTTGCGATGCGGCATGTTAGGCCGGTGTTTTAACGCTGGCCATCGCATGACGAAGGCGCACACGAATCATGTTTCGATGCGGCAATCTAGGCTAGTGGTTTAAAACCGGCCACGATGATGCCAGGTTGTCGGTTTTTTCGTAGGTTATGCGCATTCGTTGACGCCCCCATGCTCACGAACCCGCATCCCGATGATCCGTCGCCTCTGCTTCCTTGTTGTATTCGTTGCCTTTGCCTCGCCGGCTCACGCCCAGCAATTCGAACGCGTTCTCTCATCCGCCATAACGGATACCAAGACCAATTCCAGCGGAGGGAGCTGGGGCGATTACAACGGCGACGGTTGGGAAGACCTCATGGTCACCAACTGGCTCGATCAGAAAAACACGCTCATCGCCAACCTGGGCGATGGCGAGTTTAAATGGATCGAGGAGGCCTTCCCCATCAATGACTTCGGCGAATCCGCCAGCAGCCGCTGGTTCGATGTCGAAAACGACGGTGATCTGGATCTCCTCGTCACCAACCTCGGTCAGCCTGCCTTCTTCTATCTCAATAAAGAAGGCGCCCTCGAGAAAATCACGGGCAACGGGCTCGCCTCCGACAAAGACAACTACCGCTTTTCCGGCATCGCGGACTACGACAACGACTGGGACCTCGATGTCTTCTTCTCGACGCCCGGCGAGCTCGTCAATACCTTCCTCCGCAACAACGGCCCCGGCATCTTCAAGGCTGTCGTAGACGGCCAGATCGCCAAAGACATTGCCGACTCCGCCCCGATCTGTTGGGGCGACGCGGATGACGACGGCGATCTGGATCTGTTCGTGGGCAATCTCGCCGGCTCGAACGACTTCCTCTACTGGAACGAGGGCACGTTTGCGTTCGAAAAGGAAGGCGAATCCCCGATCGTCTCCAGCGGCGGCAACACGCTCAGCTGCGCCTGGGTGGATGTGGATAACGACAGCGATCTCGATCTCTTCACCACCGACCAGGCCGGCAGCAACCGACTCTTCCTGAACGAGGGCTCCCGGCGCTTCGTCCGCGTATTCAACGACTCGCTCGTGGCCGACCGCATTGGCGGCTACGGATCGGCCTGGGGCGATGTCGACAACGACGGCGACCTTGATGTATTCGTCGCCAACCGCGACGGACGCAGCACGCTTTACCTCAATCAGGGTAAGGGCACCTTTGCGCCGGCGACGAAAGAGCCGGTCTCGTCCGACGCCGGCGCCTCGATCTCCGGTGCGTTCGCCGATCACGACCGCGATGGCGATCTCGACCTGTTTGTCGCGAATGACAGCGAACAATCCAATTTCCTCTACCGCAACACCGGCGGCGGCAACTGGCTCAGCCTCCGCCTCGTCGGCGATATCTCGAACACGTGGGGTATCGGCGCAAAGGTTACCGCGGTGGCGACCATCAAGGGTGAGACGGTAAAGCAACGGCGCGACCTGTCGACGGGGACGGATTACAGTCAGAGTACCCTGCGCGTCCACCTCGGCTTCGGCGACGCCAAAAGTGTCGAGTCACTCGTCGTCGAATGGCCCTCGGGCGTGGTAAATGCCTACAAAAATGTGCCCATCAACAAGTATCTCGATGTCGTCGAGGGCGACGACACGCCGCTGCCGGTTTCCCTCACGGCCTTCCAGGCCGTGGCGGATGGGGATGCGGTGGCTCTGGCCTGGACGACGGCCAGCGAGCTCAACAACGCCGGCTTCGAGGTGCAACTCGCCGGCTCGGGCGACTTCGCGCCGGCCGGATTCGTCGCCGGGGCCGGCACAACCAACGCCCCGCTATCCTACAGCTACCGGATCTCCGCCCTTGCGCCCGGGGACTACCGCGTGCGCCTCAAGCAGATCGACTTCGACGGAGCCTTCGCCTACTCCGCCACGCGGAGCATCCGCATCGATGCGACGACCGCGCTGCGCGTCGAGCCGGCCTATCCCAATCCCTTTAATCCTTCCACGACCGTGCGCTTCGTCGTTCGAGAGGCCTCGGCCGTCCGAGTCGAGCTGTTCGACGCCACCGGCCGGCTCGTGCGGGTCCTCTTCGAAGGGGTCGTGCCCGGGGGCGACGTCCAGGAACTGCAGGTGGATGGCGCCTCGCTCCCCGGTGGGATGTACCTCGCCCGCATCGCCGGCGGCGGTCAGGTCTCGTCCATCCCGTTGTTGCTCGTGAAATAATTCGCGCCGGGGCATGGAAGGCGGAATAACGGCGAGGGATTTCTTAATCTCCGTCCCTAATCCGTTATCAACCATGTCTGGCACCGACTTCACCGCGATCGTTCGGGAGGCCTGGGCGGCGTATGATCCCTCGACTCCGGCCCTCGGGATCGAGGACATCAGCGCGCAGGTCTCCACGAATCACGTCTATAAAGTAACGCTGGCCGGCCGGCGTTTTGTCGTGGGTAAAGTGTCGTATTTCGGCAAATACGAGCACTTTCGGGAGGATCATACGATCATCAACACTCTCGCGAAAACCCTCCAGCCGCCCTACACGCGTCTCCTGGCCCGCTCGCTTCGCCAGCAGGGCGAGGTGTTTACCTACCGGCAAAAAGGAGGCGAGATGGATGTATGGGTTGTCTTTTATAACCCGATCCGCATCCGCAACCGGTTTCCCCGCCGGCTCGAGCCGGCCGACATCGAACGCTTCGGCGGCGAGATGGCGCGTTTCCACCGCGCCTGCGCCGACGCCGTACCCCACCTGCCGGCGTCGTCGAAAACACTCGAATGGGACATTCGGGAACTGCTCGAACGGGTAACGACTACCGAATGGGGTAACGCGACTGGAGACGAGCTGGGCGCCATCCGTCGGCAGTGCCAGCTGTTCCTGGCCGGCCACGACGCCTGCGGCGCCGGCGGATTCCTCAAAATGCCCGTGTTTGTGGATTGGAATATTGGCAACTTCTCGCTGGACGACAGCGGCGCCCTGTTCAGCCGCTGGGATTACGACTGGTTCAGGATGTCCTCACGGATGCTCGACTTCTATTTCTTCAGCCGCGTCGTGTCCGACCGCGGCGACCGCACCACGTTCAGTTATGTGGTGGATACCCTCGCAGAGCCGCGCTTCCTGCTCTTCCTCAAGGCCTACCACGCCGTCTATCCGCTCGAGGCGGACGAGGTGCGGTTCCTAAAGGAAGCCTACCGGTTCTTCATTCTGAATTACGTGATCAAATACGGCCGGCACTTTTTTCGCCAGCGATACGCCGACCAACTCCAGAGTGAGGCGTTTACACGCTATTTTCCCGAGGTGGATGTCCGCTTCGACGCCGATCTCCTCCTGAACCACCTGTCTCTTCGTTGATCGGAATTGCTCATGCAACGGTGCGCCTTCAAAACGCTGGCTCTGGAATACAAGGTCATCTTCTTCGATGCCTACGGCGTATTGAAAAACTACCGCGGCATGACCCCCGGCATCCACGCCACGTTCGAGTACCTGACCGAGCACAACATCGACTTTTTTGTCCTCACGAACGACGCCTCGCGTAGCCCTACCCAGCTGGCCGACGTCTACCAGCGCGCCGGCATCACCCGGATTACCGAGGACAAGGTCGTCTCCTCGGGCATGCTGGCGCGGGATTACCTGCGGTATAAAGTCCGCACCGGCGTGATCGCCTACCTGGGCACGCCGGCGTCCGCCCACTACATCGAAACGATGGGGCTTCAGGCCATCTCCATCCGAGACCTCGATCTCGAACAGGCTGAAACCGTCAACGCGCTCGTCCTCCTCGACGACGAAGGGTTCGACTGGAATAACGACATCAACAAGGCTGTCAACCTCCTCCGCCTCCGCAACATCCCGGTCATCGTTGCCAACACCGACGCGTCGTACCCGGTCTCGCGCGGACAGATCGCGGTCTCGATCGGCGCCGTGGCGGATCTCATCGAGCGGGTCATCCGCCGCACCTTCATCCGCTTCGGAAAGCCGGAAGCCCAGATGTTCAACTTCGCCTTCGAACACGTGCAAAAATACCGGCCAGTCGCCAAGACCGATATCCTGATGGTCGGCGACACCCTCGCGACGGACATCATGGGCGGCAACCACTTCGGGATCGATACGGCGCTTGTGCTTACGGGCAACACGCTGCCGCACATGGCAGATATCCTGATCGAATCGACCGGCATCGTGCCCGACTTCATCTGTGACTCGGCGGTGATATGACTCTAGCTTCCCCGATGATCGAACCCCAACGCGCCGGTGCCTGCCTATGATGTGGTACGATCTGTTTTCACACGTATACGACCTCGCGCTCGAGCCGCTGTACCGCGACGCCCGCCGGCAGCTGGTCAACGCCCTCGCGCCCAAACAGGGCGACACCGTGCTCGACCTCGCGTGCGGTACCGGCCAGAACTTCCCGTATATCGCGCCCTGGCTGGGCTCGCGCGGCCGGCTCATCGGCCTCGATGCGTCGAAGGGGATGCTGCGCAAGGCGGCCCAGCGGGTGGAGAAACACGGGTGGACCAACGTCGTGCTCACCGAGCAGGACGCGCATAACGTCAGCCGCGCCGGCCTGCAGTTGGCGATCGGCGACAAGTTCGTCGTGAACAGCGCCGTCTGCGCGCTCGGCTTCAGCACGTTCACGGACTGGGTCCACGTCCTCGAGCGGACCGTCGAACTCCTCCCCCCCGGAGGTCGCATCGTGTTGATGGACGTGTACGCCGAACAGCGGGTCCCCCAGACCTGGCTGGTCGAGCAGGTCGCCCGCGCCGAGTTGAGCCGGCAGGCGTGGATGGAGCTGAAGAAGATGGTGCGGGTGTTCGAGTGGCGCTACCTTCAGGGCTCGCCGCATGTTTATGGTGGAAAACTGTATCTTGCGGTGGGTGAGAAATAAGAGGGGGGCCAGGGGGGTGTACCCAACTAAGCCTGAAACCATCATGAATCTGACCAACAAAGCCTCCCTGGCCACCCTGCTCGTTGTGGTGGCATCCGCCCTCGTCGCCGCTTCGCCTGCCGTGGCGCAGGACGGGACCATCTACCCGCTCGAAGCCCCGGCCGAACCAACCGCGATACCGCTCGGCACCGGCAGTGTCGAGGGGCAGACCGCGCCCGAGTCCTGGTTCCGCCAGTGGGGCGACCCGATGGCGCGCAACATCTCCACGGCCACCCTGACGCCCTTCCTACCCAGGCCGGGCACGGCCAACGGAGCAGCCGTCATCGTGGCGCCCGGCGGGGGTTTTATGTGGCTCTCCATGGGCAATGAGGGCTGGGAGGTCGCGCAGGCCCTGGCGGACCGGGGTGTTGCCGCGTTTGTGCTGAAATACCGGCTCCGGCCAACGGTGGCGTCCCTGGATGAGTTCAGCGCGTGGATGAATCGGCCCCGCCCGGCGCCCTCGGCTGATACCTCCGCCGCTTCCGCGGAAGAAGCGCCGCCAAGACCGCCCGCGGTGGACCTATCCGACCAGCTCGAGGATGCCGAGGCCGCCTACGCCCTGATCGTCGAGCGGGCCGACGAATGGGGAGTTGATACCCTGCGACTGGGTATGATCGGCTTTTCGGCCGGCGCTGGCCTCACCATGCACAGCACCCTCCACTCCCAGTCCATGGACCTGGCGTTTATAGGCCCCATCTATGGCGGTATGGGCCCGGTGGACGTGCCAGAAGACGCGCCGCCGATGTTCACCGTGATCGCCACGGATGATTTCCTCTTCCGCGGTCAGTTTGGCGTGGTGAAGTCCTGGTACGAGGCCGGTCGGCCGGTCGAGTTTCACCTGTATCAGACCGGCGGCCATGGGTTTGGCCTCGGGAATCCGAATCGCACCAGCAACCGCTGGTTCGAGGCCTTCACGCACTGGCTGGACGTGAACGGGTTTCTTGCCGGCGGGGCAACAGAGTGATCGGCGCATCGAAGATTCTGCGCTGCGGGTAGCATCGCGTGGAGACGCTCCTGCGGAGCGTCTCAGCGACGTTTCCGCCCTGTATATCGCCACCCGGAAAATGGGGCTTTCAGGAGACGCCCCCAGGAGCGTCGCTACGGACTTGAATTTCACGAGGCGATCATCCGCTTCGTACGGTTGCGATAACACATCCATTAACCCGTGATCAGGTTGTAAATCGCGTTGATCACGGCGCTGCGCTTCTTACACTGAAGGTGGATGCCGGGGTTGCCGGCGGGTGCGGGTGACGGATGAGGCGAAGGGCCGGCGCCATGTTCCCCTGCTTGCGATGAGCGAAGCAAAAGTGAACGCAGCGATGGGCCAGTCTAAAACATGGTCGTTGTTGTCTTACACGTGAAATCGCGCTTTAGAAAGCTTCCAACCGGTTGGAATAGAGTCGATATCGTGCCGGGTGCGGTAAGCAGAGTATTTTCTTGTTGTTGAAGATCAGAGCGTTCATGGCCTGATTCTGAGGGGCGGATGCGACGCCGATGCGGATAGTTGGATGGAAACGGAAGGCTTCGATTTCCGGTTTGGTCCGGAGGCTCGATCGTGGAATATTATTCACGGGAAACACATTTAGCGATTGATCCAAAGCACCAGAGTTCGTACCGTTGAATGGGAGCAATGGGCAGTAACGGCTTGAATCGGCGAGTTTGTTATGAACTGACGTTACGCGTTTACTCGTTAAACGTTAGGTGTTGTGCCCTGGGAATACGCTTCACAGGCCTACGTGACGCACAAAAAACCTCAAACGTTCAACGGAAAAAATGCGTGCACCGCGTAACGTCGCTTATGAAAAAGGAGGATTGGCAAGCACGCAATAATGAACGAGAACGAAAGCAAAAAAGTAGGAGGAATGGTAAAAATTTAAGGAAAGAATGAGAGGAGCGTTAGCGGGAACGAGTACAAAACAAGCTGAACTGGAAGCAAAACTAACGTGCGTGGGCAACGAGAAAGAAACGATAGTCGTAAGTGCCTTAACGCGTATCGCAACTCAAAAGATTACGTTACGCATCGATTCATTCAACCCGGAGGGTGTAAAATGTCTGATACTATCAATGAGCCACTAAATTTTCAACCCGCAGGTGACGACTCCAACGGGTCAACCGGGAGTGAGAGCACGGAGGTTCTCGCGGAGCCTATAAATCGACTCTTTGCCGTCTTGATCGATTTACTTTGTTTAACATGTGCCCTGTTCCCTGGCCTCCTTATGATAATTGCATTTGACGAGGACTCGAACAGCATCATTGTGGGAATAATATTACTAGCGATCGGAGCATTGTCTATCTCGATATATCAAATTGTTCTGCTCTCAAGAGAAGGGCAAACTATCGGAAAAAGAATTATGAAAATCCGTATCGTGCACAACAAAACTGGTGAAAATCCAGGTTTCGCTCACGCTGTGGTCTTGCGCAGCTTCGTACCTGGTTTGATTGGAAATATCCCCTATTTGGGGACTGTGTTTGGAATTGTCGACATATTGTTCATTTTTGGGCAAGATCGCCGCTGTATTCATGACCACATGGCAGACACGAAAGTAGTTGAGATCTGAAGGAATATAGGTTGACTGGCTTTCAAAGCCACGAGATGAGTACCGTGAGCAACAGCGGAGTCGACATCGGATTCAGCCTCGACGCCTACAGCGATAGGCACACCGGGCGCCGGGAATCGCTTGGATCGGGTTGAAGTCCGCGTCCGCGAAGCCGACTTCGAAACCGAGGCGGAGCTAAAAAGCGAGATAAACGAATCGCAAAGAACTCGAAACGAGCAAAAAGCCACTGTTCGAGTGGCAGTTTGCAACAAGCAAGGCCCGGAAAAAGCTAAAGAGCCACTACCCGGTAACTCCTCGGCGACACTAGTAGAAAGGCTGGAAGGGCATTTTGTAATACCATCCGTGCGTATTGTGTTATGTAACGGGAGTCGTTATCTTTTGAATGAGTGTCCACATTTAAACAGGTTTAAACGCCCGAGGGTTTTGTTTTTTTGCCGTGAAAACAGGTTGTGTCGGGATTGTCATGATACAACGTCCTGATAATCAATAGATTGGTGCAATAAACAGGAGATATAATATGGAAATTCAGCAGAAAAGACTTTCAAGAAAACATACGTTCACGTTCAATGATCAACTCCTAAACTTCTCTTTCGAAGAACGCTCAGGTTCTGCTGACTTTGATGTGGCTTACGGCGACATTCCAAAAAAGTCCGCTATTCAACTTGAAGAGAACACCTGGTTGCGGAATGTCGGTTATCTGTGGTGTGTTCTCGGCGTAATAGGCCTTATTATTTCATCAAATACGACTATATGGCTTGTGCTTGGACTTGGTTGTCTTGCATGGAATTATACATTCAAGATAAAACACACAGTAATTAAAACAAATCAGGGCGAAATCTGGATCATGCACGACAAGAAACACGATGAGATTCTTCGTGAGATATCGGATCGCCGGAAACAGCAATTATTGCAATTGTTTGGTGCTATAAACATCAATAATGATCCTCAGAAGGAGATAAACAAGTTTATGTGGCTTCTTGAGCAAGAAGTAATCTCCAAAGAGGAGGCTGACGCGAAGATTGCCCAATTGCAGATATTGCAGCAACAGTCTTCTTTACCAAAGTCAGAGGGGCGCCTTCTGAATTGAGCACCCAACAGGTCTTTGTATACACGACGACCCCATCGGATCGGGGTCTGAGTCTACACGTTTGGCGACAGGGCTTTTCTATGTGCCATCTGCTAACAATCGGGCTAGCTCTAGCCGCGCGTGCGCGACGCACATCTTTCACAGCCAGGTCCTTCTCGCCGAAGCCGCGGTGAATCCGTATGTTCGAAAGGCGATGCCAAAAGGTTTGCTTGTTCTTGGCGTCACCGATGGCGGCGGTTCGTGCAGTAGTTGCGCGCACTCGGTAGCAGCTACCTTAATTGTAGAGGTGGAGCGAAAGCGGTACGCGCGAAAGGGGTTGTCTGATGCCAACGTCACTCGCGCTATCGTGGCGAAGCAGACCGCACGGGTTGGCCGCGAAAAAAAGAGCTCCAGAGCTCAGCAGTTCTGTTTGTAAGTCGAAGCCGTTGCGCGGGCTGGCGGGCACATCGTGCTTGTCTCACTTTTCTATAGTGACCTGTTCGCGGAGGAGGTAGTGTCGGTCAGGGCTCGCGAGACCATCGCATTGCCGGACTTCCAAAAGAATCTCGGTGCGTTTCCGGCAGATATGCTCGTGACAATAAAGTGAATGCCGTGCCATTGTCGTCTAAATACGCTCATGCCGCGAATGTGCGGGATGCCTTAATTCTTTCTATTTTCAGGGATTCGGCGCGCCGCTGCTGCTGAGCGTTAAAGTGCCTGCCATACGGTTTATAGAGGTTGGCTTTCAGGCGGACCGTACCCCCGACCCACTTCGGCGCCGGATGACGGCTTCCACGTCGTCCTCGTGAGACAGGCAGATGCATGGCCCCGGCTGACTGGCCCGCCACTGGGTTTGAGTCATAATGGTCCAAAATAGCAGCCACCGATCTCCTTGTGCGTTTCAAAAACAACACACTCTGAAGGACGCATCCAGTCGAATTGCCAGGCGGCTCGTCGTGTCGTCAAAAACCGTCTTCGAGTCTTAATCACCCTGAAATACTCATGGCCGTCAAGCGCATGGACAACGTCGGCATCGTGGTCGAGGACCTCGATGCCGCGATTTCGTTTTTCCTCGAACTGGGCCTTCTCCTCGAAGGCCGCATGCCCATTGAAGGCGACTGGGCCGGCCGGGTCACCGGAGTGCGGGATCAACGCGTCGAGATCGCCATACTGCGTACGCCGGACGGTCACAGTCGCATCGAGCTCTCGCGCTTTGATACCCCCGCCATCGCGTCCGATCACCGCAGAGCCCCGGTGAACGCTCTGGGATACCTGCGCGTCATGTTCGCCGTCGACGATCTCGACGATACCCTAGCCCGACTCCGCCCGCTCGGCGCGACGGTCGTGAATGAGGTCGTCAATTACGAAAATATCTACCGGCTCTGCTACATCCGGGGCCCCGAAGGTATTTTGATTGGACTCGCCCAACAACTCGGGCAGCCGACCCCCGGAAGAATCCCGTGGTGCGGGAGGGTTGAAGACTTACCGTATTGGTTGTTAACAATTCGATGTCCCGTACGGGTCGGCTACGCGACTCACCACCGAATCGGAATGCCCGGCTATGAACACAATGAGCAACCACCTGCACGAAGCCAATCACCGGCGATGGGACGCGGCGGCCGAGGGGTGGGCCAGGGGTGCCGACGCCCGAGGCTTATGGCGGCGATGCCCCACCGAGCCTGAGCTGGTCCTTTGCAATCGGGAGTTGGCCTACCTCCATACGATCGCCGGGAAGCGGGTATGCGTCCTCGGTAGCGGAGACAATCAGGCCGCCTTCGCCCTGGCCGGCATGAGGGCCGAAGTGACCTCGGTGGACATCTCCCAACAACAGCTGGATGTGGCCGCGCGTCGTGCAAAGGAGCTGCATCTGGACATGTCCTTCATCCGGGCAGACGTTACGGATCTCTCCGTCATCCCCGAAGGCGCTTTCGATCTCGTGTACACGGGCGGTCATGTCGCCGTGTGGGTTTCGGACCTGGAGGCCTATTACGCCGAGGCGGCGCGCATCCTTCGCCCATCGGGTCTACTCATGATCTCCGAGTACCACCCTTTTCGGAGGCTCTGGCGGAAAGCCCAGGATGTGTTAGCTGTGGAGTATCCCTACTTCGCGAGGGGACCGTTCGAGTACAACGTCACTCCGGATGTCCTGCACCCGGAGCCAGGCACGTTTACATCGTACGAGTTCCACTGGACGGTGGCCGATTATATTAACAACGTGTTGAAGGCAGGGTGCCGCCTGTTGGAGGTTCACGAGTTTGGGGAAGACGTCGCGGATTGGGAAGGAGCACCGCTCCACGGACTGCCGGAGTACATGCTGATTGTTGCTCGAAAGGAAGTCGACCCGCACGTGTAGGCAACGCATCATCGTGTGCCTGACCTGCGCTTCTGAACGTACAGGGGGAACACCGGCCAGAGACACACATAGGAACCGCCGGTTTATCTCCATCGGATGCCGGCGGTTCGAAGATGTCGTCAAGGCGTGACCGCCGGATACAGCGTGCCATCCTCTAACACCTCTCCCGGGAACTGCGCAGATCATCATGAGCACCATCTTCGTCAACATCGGACTCAGCCTCGACGGCTACATGGCGCCGGAAGGAATGGCCCTCGCGCACTGGTCCACGCCCGAGTACAAAAACTGGGGCGCGAAGTGGGGGGCGCTGATGGGTTGGGTGCTGAAACTCCAGTACTTCCGCGAGAACCTCAAGTTCGGGCCCGGCGGAGAGACCGGGCCGGTGAACGACATGTTTCGCCACACGATGGAGCGGAGCGGCGCCAGCATCATGGGTAAACGCATGTTCGAGCAGGGCGAGGTCTCGTGGCCCGAGGAGGCTCCGTTTCACACGCCCGTCTACGTCCTCACCCACGAAAAGCGCGAGCCCTGGGTCCGTCCGGGCGGGACGACCTTCTACTTCGTCAACGACGGCCCGGAGAGCGCCCTCGAGCAGGCCCGAGCGGCGGCTGGCGGCCGCGATATCCGCATATCAGGCGGCGCGGATGTGATTCAGCAGTATCTTAACCTCGGCGTGATCGACGAACTGGAGATCGCCCTGGTCCCCGTGCTGTTTGGCGCCGGCCGGCGCCTCTTCGAAAACCCGGGCGAGCCGGCGACGCGGTTCAGGATTGACCGGGTGCTGGATAGCGCGGCCGCCACGCACCTGCGGTACGTGCGGGAGTAATTGCGCTCAACTAGGGTACACCTTCTCCGAATAAATCATCGCGGCACGGTAGCGAGTCCTACACCACTGGTCGCGCGATGTAACTCAACCAAAAGAGGATATCTCCGATGACCGTTTCCGAAGTTCTCGATCTGCTCCACGCTGAACGCGACGAGCGGGGCATGGGCCACTGGGAGAAGCAGGGCTTGAGCGCCGGCGGGGTGAGGAGTTTTGGAATCGGGCTCACACGGCTGCGCAAGCTGGCCAAACAAATTGGGCGCGACCGAGAGCTCGCGCAGGCGCTCTGGAAGACCGACGTCTACGATGCCAGAGTCATTGCGCTTCTCGTCGACGACCCCTCGAAAATCACCCGTGAGCAGGCCGAGCGACAGGTCGAGGAGCTGGCCGGCGGCATGCTGGCTCACGTGTTTGCTTCCTGCGACGCTACGCTCGCGAAGACGCCGTTCATGGTCGAGCTTGCTGACCAGTGGGTCGGGAGCGACGACCCCATACGCCGCGATTGCGGGTACGGGCTGCTGTATGAGGCGTCGAAGCTCTCTGGCAAGAAGGCGCCGACCGAGGCATTTTTCCTCGCCCATGTTGAGCGCATCGCGGATACGATCGGGGCGGAGTCGGAGAAAGTCCGCCTCGCTATGGGTGCGGCGCTCATGGGAATCGGAAAACGGAGTGCCGTTCTGAACGAGGCGGCGCTGAAAGTGGCGCGGGCCGTGGGGCCGATCGAGTTCACCTCGGCCAGCGGGGCGTGTGAACCGTTCGACGTCGTAAAACATCTGACCACCGACCGGCTGAAGGAGAAGCTGGGGGTGTAGTCGCGGCTTGTTTGGGATCTCCGATTCGAGCTCCAGTTTAGGTGGTTGCGCATCCTGCAGGCCGTTTGTTTCTTTCTGTGATAATCACGGCGTCACCCCGAGCGGCATATTTCACCATTCAGGCATCACTGCAGACGCATGAGTATTCGACACCATCCAGACACCGTCGCATTCAAAACTGCTGCGGAGCGTTATTGCGCTTTGTTCGAGTCGGAGCCCGCCGATGCTAGTCAGTGGCCCGAAGCCGTGTTATCGGCACTCGCACAGCTTTATGCGGCTGCCTTTCGTTTGCCTGAAGTTGATATCGAGGATGATACCCTAGATATCCCTGACGCACTCGATGTCACGGATGATGAGCGGCGTTCTGTGTTTGGGTTTGTTCAGGACATCCTCGGCCTACGGGAGATTTATTGGGCATATTACGACCCAAGCGAGCCGCTCGACGCCGACGTGCAGCCAAGCTTAGATGGTCTTGCCGACGATCTGGATGGTATTTATGGAGACATCAAACCAGGCATTCGGGCGTGGGAAACTGGAAATGACGCTTTTCTGGAGGCAATAATTTTCGATTGGGGATCAGTGCTCTTTCACTGCCACTGGGGCCTACACGCTGTCTCCGCGATGAGGGCGCTGCACACACTCGCCTTTTAGAATAAAAAGCCGCAAGCGAGGACGGCGGGGCGTGATATAGCGTTCGAAACTTGAGGAAACCAATGATCAATATTTCAACCTATCTGCTGCTCGATGGCACCTGCAAGGAGGCCATGGAATTTTATCACGCTTGCCTGGGCGGTGAGCTCGTGGTATCGCTCGTCCGGGATACCCCGATGAAGGCGATGTTTCCACCGGAAATGCACGATCGTGTGATCAACGCCAGTCTGAAAGCAGAAAGCATCTCTCTGTCCGCCTCCGACTGGATGTTGCCGAGTGAAAAGCCCGTCACAGGCAACACGGTGTGCCTGTACCTCAGCGGCGGCACCGCGGCCGAGACCCGTTTGTTATTCGACAAACTCTCGGCCGGCGCTCGGGTGACCGATCCGCTCAGCGAACTGCCGTTCGGCCTCTACGGGGCGCTGAACGATCGGTTTGGCATGCGCTGGATGTTTCATAGTCAGGGTACCAGCCAGGCGCCCGCCTGAAGCAACCAACCATCCCTATTTTTCGTCCAGAGGCCGGCACGGATCGATCTATCCCAGTCGTAATCCGGCCCCAATCGTGGCGATGTGCCGGGTACAGTGGGTGGTGAACAGGCGGACAAGCGGCTGGAGCGCTCGATTACCGGAATACACCACCGACAACATGGTTGGCGCGAAGTGCCACTCGCGAAGGATGGGGACCAGCCGGCCTGTATTCAACGCGTCGCTGGTAATAATGGAAGGGATTTCGGCGATCCCAAGCCCATCGAGCGCGGCCTGCTCGATTCCGGCGTAGTCGTTCATCGTCAGCGTGGGCTCCATCGGGACGGCAACCGTCTCCCCCTCGCGCGACAAGCGCCACACAACCGGTCGATCCCACCGCGAAAACGCAATGGTCTGGTGATCCGCGAACTCCGAGGGATGGCTCGGTTCGCCGGCGCGATCAAGATACGCCGGCGAGGCCATCATCACGTGGCGGTATTCGAGCAAGGTCCGGGCCTTAAGGGCACTATCCTTCAGGCGGCCGGCCCAGAGCGCCACATCGATTCCATCCTCGACCAGGTCCACGTCCCGCTCGGTGATGAGGATGCGGACGCGGACGCCGGGGTACTCCTCCAGGAAACGCTGTACGAGCGGGACGACGATGAAGTCCGACAGACTGGGCGGGGCGGAGACACGGAGTAGGCCGCTTACCCGGTCTCGCCGGTCCTGGAGGCTGAGTTCAGCCTCTTCGAAGGCGATCATCCCGCGGCGGCAATGTTCGTAATAGGACTCCCCCGACTCGGTCAGGCGCTGCTTCCGCGTCGTGCGCTGCAGGAGTTGCGTGTGGAGTGCGGTCTCTAACTCGTGGAGCTTGCGACTGATCGTCGAAACGGGGATACCCTCGCGACGAGAGGCTTCGGACAGGCTGCCGGCCTCGACCACTTTGACAAAGAAGGTGACGGCGTTGTAGTCGAGCATAAGGAGGAACAGATGGCGGGCACTGGCCGCGAGCAGACCTCAGGGGTTTCTAAAACCCCTGAGGTCTCTTTCAACGGCTACCGACGGTAATCGAATGGGACAACGCCGAGTTTATCCCATATTTGGAAAGGAGGTTCCTATTTTCCTCTCTTAATCTTGCCTGTGGGAAAGTCGTACGTTTGTCAACGTCACACATGAACCACGAACGCGGTCTCCAACCGATCGCCTCGCTCCAGCCATGACCCCTTTACTCGCTCTCCACCGCATTGCCCGCAAGCTTGCGTGTGTCCTGTTCACCTTTGCGATCCTTTCCGGGATTGCTCATGCCCAACCGACGACCATGCCATCCAACGACCAGACCGCTATTGAAGCCACCCTCCTCGCCTATGGGGCCGCGCTCAACGCCTCCGATGCGGAAGCCGCCGTCGCCGCCTATACCTCCGACGGCGTGTTTATGCCAACCGGTGCCCCCACCGCGGCCGGCACGGACGCTCTTCTCGCAAGTTACCGGTATATCTTCACCCAGATTCGCCTCGATGTTGCCTTCACCATTCACGAGGTGGTGATTGACGGCGATCTCGCGTACGCCGTGACATCGTCCAGGGGCCAGGTGACTGTCCTCGCGACCAACACGACCGGTCCCGAGGCGAATCGCGAGCTGTTTGTGCTTCGGCGCGAAGGAGACCGCTGGAAAATCGCGCGCTACATGTTCAACAAGTCGGAGTAGGAGGATGATCGGCAGGCTCTGGTGCACCACGAGGTGCCTGGCCCCATCGAGCAGCCAGATAGGTCGAGCCGGGGTTCGCCGGCCGGGGTGTTCGGAAACGGATACCTCGGCCGGCGGACATCAGGGCGCCACATCCCTCACCCCGCCGGCACCCCGAACTCCCCCATCAGCTCCAATCCGTAGCTCCGGATCACCTCGATAATCGTGATCGCCCGCACCCCGATCCGGTCCATCGCAAACTCCACCGGATTGTAATACCGCTTGCGAAAGACGCCGGCTTCGCCGCATGTTACGACATCGGCGGAAACGACCGCTTCGAGCTGATGGAGCAGTTCGCCTTTTTCTGGATCAACCTGGCCATGATGCAGGGCCTCGGCCGCGAGATCGGGTTTAAGCTGTTGACGCGGTAGAAAATAGCCGGCATCCAACCCTCATGCCCCAACACCTCGCCCTGGTTTCCCTCGTCGTGCCCGACTACGACGAGGCGATCGCGTTTTATGTCGGCGTGCTCGGCTTCGAGCTTATCGAGGACACCTACCAGCCTGCGCAGGACAAGCGCTGGGTGGTGGTTGCGCCACCGGGCGCGACGGAGTCCCGTATCCTCCTCGCACGCGCCTCGAACGATGCCCAGCGCTCCCGTATCGGCAACCAGACCGGCGGTCGTGTTTTCCTTTTCCTCTATACCGACAACTTCGAGCGGGATTACCAGGCCTACAAAAACAAGGGCGTGCGGTTTGTTCGGGAGCCGAGCGTGGAAGTGTACGGGACGGTGGCCGTATTCGAGGACCTGTATGGCACCTGGTGGGATCTGGTGCAGCCTTCCAACACAGTCCAACACTAAAACAGAGCACACGGTATGTTTAAACCAGAAGGATACACCTCCGTCGCCCCGTACCTCACGGTGAACGGCGCGCAGCGCACCATCGACTTCCTCGTCCACGTCTTCGGAGCGGAGCCGCTGCGGATGATCACCGGGCGGGATGGCAAACTCGGCCACGGCGAGGTGCGGATCGACGACACCGTCGTCATGCTCACCGACGCCGTCGAAGGCTGGCCGGCGACCCCGAGCCACGTGCACATTTATGTCGAGGACGTCGACGCGATTTTTGCGCGTGCGGTTGATGCCGGAGCGACGGTCGTCAAACAACCCGTTCAATCGGGAGATGTGGATAAGCGCGGCGGGTTTATGGATGCCGGCGGCACCACATGGTGGGTGAGTACCCAGGTTGATTGATCTACGCGATGACGGATTCTTCTCTTTTCGACGCCATCGTTATCGGTGGCGGGCCGGCCGGCCTCAGCGCCGCGCTGGCGCTGGGGCGGTCGC
>JBGSPJ010000630.1:0-2681 GCA_041738655.1 Rhodothermales bacterium
AAAATCGCATGGCCGACGAGCCCAGAGCCTCTTTCGCTATGGACTCGATCGCCTCCGGGAGGCCCTCATCACGCGCACTCAACAGAAACAACTCGCCAAGTACATCCAAATTTTGTCGTGTACCTAGGGTTCGAGGTTCAAGGGAGATTGACCTGAATCTTGAATCGGACCTGATACATTGAACCCCGAACCTTGATCCTTAGACCTCTACAGCCTCGTATTCACCACATTGTTATAAATCGACCCGAACGTATAGCTGAGGCCAACGGAGCTGGTGAAGCCATAGGTGGTGGCGAGTTGCCGGCGCTGGAGGAGCAGGTCTTCGAGATCGGTCTCACCCTTGGGCAGGTAGAGCTGGTCGTGGATGAACTCGAGCCCGCTGGCGAGGCGGACGGAAAGGCCCCGGGTGAGGCGGACGGAGACGTTGCCGGATACCTCGATCCGGTTTTTGGAGGGGTCGTGCATGTACTGCGAGCCCAGAACGCGCGCATTGGTCTCACCCCAGGTCTCCTTCAGCCGTAACCGCGCCTCGAGGGAGTGGCGGAGGAGCGACTCCTCTTCTTTTTCGAAGATCGTCGGCTCGGCATAGTCCTGATAGATGTAGGACAGCCGGTACGCGAACGTGAACTCGCGGCGGGTGGACTCGTCGTACGGGTAGATGTTGTACTCCAACGCCGGCCCCGTCGAGACGCCCAGGTCGATGTTGTTAAACGAGGACGTGTTCGTCGATCCGGACACGCCGAGTGACCAGTGGTCGGTCAGGCTGCGCACAAACGACGCCCAGGCGCCGGCCTGCTGCGAGTTGCTCTCGATCGTCTCCCCCTCGTCCTTGAACCGGCGCAGGTCCCGGTTGCCGTACACCTGCGTCTGAATGCGCATCTCCTCGGTCACGCGGTCCGCCGAAACGGATGAACTGTACTGGAAGATGTCCCGCGACGCCTCGCTGCTCACGTATCCGTTGCCGTTGATTCGGAACACCCAGAAATTCCATGGATCGTCCACGGGTTGCGCCTCGATGGCCTCGGAATCGTCGAAGTCGATCTGGATTTTGGACCCCAGGGTTGTCCGCGCCATGTAGGGCATCAAACCCAGCATGATCTGGTGCGAGAGCCCCCGGCGGACTTCCTCGGCCGTGTCGTTCTGGATGGTATTGTACAACAGGGTCTGTTGAAGATCGGCGAAACGCCCCCGGCCGATGTAATTGATCGTGTAGGCCTGGCCGCCGCTCCCGGTGCGGAGGTTGGTGATCAGCACGTGCACATCCGCGGCCTCTTTGTCGCGCACGTGGTTCACAAACTGGATCGACTGCCGGAGATACATCTGATCGCACGCGTCGCAGTCGAAGAAGATGGCCGGAATGCCTTTATTGCAGGGGTCGGGGTCGCCGGCCGGACAGTCGCCGGTTAGCTGGCGATCCATGGTCAGGGCTTCGTATCGGTTATAAGCGACTTGCGGGGCGTTGGCGAGGGCCCGATTGACGAATAGCGTGGCCGAAAAAGGAGCCGAAAGCGCGATCAGCGCGAAGAGGAGCACCGTTTTTTCCATCGACATCAATTCCTTGCGGGCAAACGGGTTAGGGGCAACAGACGAAGCGTAACATAAAGCATACAGGGCCCAATGGCTCCCTGCTTTCCCAAAAAATTACGCGATTTTAACAAACCGCCCGGGCCCGCTCACGCCGTGGCTTTTTTCCCCCGCCAGTTTCGCTTCTTCAGCATGTCCAACAACACCGCGCCCAGGATCACGAGCCCCAGCACCACCTTCTGGGTGTAGCTCTCCACCCCGGTCAGGTTCATCCCGTTCTGGATCACGGCAATGATGAGGGCGCCGACGAGGGTCCCCATGATCCGCCCCTCGCCGCCCGAGAGGCTGGTGCCGCCCACGACCACGGCCGCGATCACGTACAACTCGTACAGCAGCCCGTATGTCGGCGCCCCGCTTTTGAGCTGCGAGGCCTGGACGATTCCGCCGAGACCGGCGAGCATCCCACATACGGTGTAGACAAACAGCAACACGCTGTTCACCCGGATCCCGGATAGCCGCGCCGCCTCGGGGTTGCCGCCGACGGCGTAGATGTAGCGCCCGAGCGTCGTCCGGGTCATGAGGATGTGCGCCAGGAGGTAGATGACGGCCATCAGGAGGACGGCGTTCGGGATCGAAAACAGATCGGCGCCCCGGCCGAGCCAGACGTAGGAGTCCGGTACTTCGTAAATCGACTCGCCCCGGCTGATGATGTACGCGAACCCGCTCGCGACGAGCATCACGGCCAGGGTGGTGATAAACGGCGGCACCTTGAACCGGGTGATCGTCAGGCCCGAGAAAAAGCCCACGAGCCCGCACATCAGGATGGCCGTCACCGAGGCGAACAGCATCACGCCGAGCGACGCGTCGGCGCCGCCCATCGCGCGGATGATCCAGGCCGCGACGACGGCCGACAGCGCAATCAGGCTGCCGACGGAGAGGTCGATGCCGGCCGTGATGATCACCATCGTCATCCCCACCGCCAGGATGGCGATGACGACGATCTGGTTGGCCACGTTGCGCAGGTTGTTCGCCAGCAGGAAGGTCGGCCAGCGGTAGCTGCGCGGGGCCGTGATCTTCGCGCCGGCCAACTGCGGGATGCGCGAGGTGATATTGCCGACGATCGTCGCATAATCCTGCGGCGTCCCGATCGCCGCCAC
>JBGSPJ010000651.1:0-5075 GCA_041738655.1 Rhodothermales bacterium
GCCGGCGGCGCCCCGGACCGGCGCGACCTCGGCGGCCAGACGCCGATGGCGCTTGCTACCGCCGGCGGGTATCCGGACATCACGCGCCTCCTTCTCATCCATGGAGCCCACCCGGTGCAAGAAGAACTCGTTTCGTCTTCGGCAGCGCATTGAATGTCTGAGCAATCGGCTGTAGAATGAGCCGTCCGCTCATTGTCCGCACGCCACCATGCCCGAAAAGGACGCGACAACCGGTGTTACCTATCTGCTCGAAGCCTTGCGCCAGGGCGACCACGGCGCGCTCGACCGGCTGTTTCCGCTCGTCTACGACCATCTCCATGAGCTAGCGCACGGCCAGCGCCGGCACTGGCAGGGAGATGATACCCTGAACACCACGGCCCTCGTGCACGAGGCCTATCTGAAACTCGTCGACGGGGCGCCGGCTGGCTGGAACGGGCGGGCGCACTTCTACGGCGTCGCCGCGATCGCCATGCGCCACATCCTGATCAACTACGCCAAAAAACGCCGGCGTAAAAAACGGGGCGGCGACCAGATCAAGCTATCGTTCGACGAAGAGCGACTCATCGCATCCGGAATGATGGACCTCTCCCCCGAGAATGCCGACGACCTGGTTGTGCTCGATGAGGCTATGAAACGCCTTGAGACGATCAGCACCCGACAGGTGCGCATCGTGGAGTGCCGCTTTTTTGGTGGGATGAGCGTCGTAGAAACCGCCGAGGCGCTGGGGCTCTCGCCGGCCACCGTGAAGCGCGGATGGGCCATGGCGCAGGCCTGGCTCTACCGGGAAATGCAGACAGCCGACTGACGCGGATCAGGTTGCTGTGAGCTTATCGACGGTATCGAGCAGCTCGACGATCGAGAACGGCTTGCGCAGAAACCCGTCGAAGCCGGCCCGGTGCAGGGCGTCTTCCTCGGTGAACCCGTCGGTATTGTAGGCGATCGCGATGGCCGGCGTCTCCAGATACTGCGGCAGGCTCCGCAGTCGATGCAGCAGTTCGAGACCGCTCAACTCCCCTTCGAGGTGGACATCGAGCAATAACAAATCGAACGTCACCTTTCGCGCGTGCTCCATGGCGGCCGACATCGTGGTCGCGATCGTCAGCGTATACTCGGACTGGAGAAGCGAGCGAACGATACGCTGAACTTCCGGGTTGGATTCTGCAACGAGCAGCCGGGGACCCGCCGGCTCTTCGGGAGGCGCGGGGGCTGGTGGCGGAGGAGGCTCAGGGGCCACGGGTTCCTCCGGGGATTCCGCGGGGGCGGTGACCGTCATGGCCGGACGCGAGATCATCGGTTGTCGGCGCCCCATCTTTTCCGGCAACGCGTCGCCCGTCACGTTCGGAAAGACCTCTTCCGCTAGCGGGAATCCCATCGAAAACTCGATCCCGCGGTGCGGCACGTCCTCGATCGTGAGCACACCCTTGAGCAGTTCCACCAGTCGCTTCGCCAGGGACAACTCCAAACCGGCCGAGCGCAGCAGCGAATGCTCGCCATTGCCCTGCTTCCGATAGTTGTCCGCCAGGTTCGCGAGCGTCGTCGCGGACAGCACGGGGCCGAGGTCTTTGATCTTCACGACCCCCATGTCTTCGTCCGCATTGATCTCGACCCCGATCATACCCGTCCGCGTGAATGGGAGGAGATTGCGGAGCAGGTTTTCCAGGATCCGGTGGAGCATCAGCTCGTCGGTCAGCACCATCACATCGTGGAGGCGAACATCGACGCTGAGCTGTGGCCCGCCGTCGGAGGTCAGGGGCTGGATGAGATCCAGCGTCCGCGCCGTCACTTTCTCGAGCAGTACTTTGTGATGCGATATCGAGGCCGGCATCGTGCGGACGCAGGAGAAGTCCAGCACGGCCTGGATGGCCAGGTGGAGCTGCTGGCCGGCGTGGTGCATGAGCGCCTTGAGGTCCTCGTGGCTGATGCCCGAGGCATACTCGACCAGGGCATCCGCGATCCGAACATTGTCCGACAGCACCGTCGTGTTGTCCGCCCGCCGGCAGACCTTCAGCGCCGACGAAAGATCCGAGAGATCGACGGCCTCCTGGACGGCGCGAGAGAACTGCGACTCGACCGTTTTGAGCGCCGAGATATCGATCGCGGTGCAGACGTAGCCGGCGAACACGCCGGCAGAGTCGGTCATGGGCACGCAGGTTTCCTGCATCCACCGTTCCACGCCGTCGTTGCGGCGGTAGCGGTAGGCGATCTGCATGGGTTCCGCCTGTTCGAACCGGTCGGCGTAATACGCGAGGTACCGGTTGTAATCCGCGCGCGCGATGCCTTTGCTCCAGCCTGCGCCGGCGAGCTGTTCGAATGGCATCCCGGTGAAATCCCGTACCTTTTTGTTGACGTAGGTGCACATCCGGTCCTTGTCCAGGATCCAGATGAGAAACGGCAGCGGATCGGTCAACGGGCGGACGTCCGTCTTCGGGCGGTGCGGCGGTTCTGGCCGGCGTACCGGGGCGGCTTCGCGGAGCACAGCATAATAGACGCCATGCTCTTTGCTCGGCGTGGCATCGAACGTGAGCTTGACGAAGGCGCCGTCCTTCTTGCGGTGCCGGAATCCGTAGCGCGACACCGCCTGCTCCGTCTCCAGCTTCTGGAACTGGCCCAGCATCGCCTTATGCTCATCGGGAGGCAAGAAGTCCAGGAACGATCGATCCTCCAACTCCTCGGGAAGATAGCCCAGTTTGTCCTCGAAAAGAGGACTGACGCGACGATACAGTCCGTCGACGCCGATGAGGCATAACATCTCCCCGGAAACCCCGAACAGGTATTCCACCACGTCCTCCGCGAGCGAGAGGGCTTCCTCGGACTGCTCGTGCGACGCCTCGAACTCGGCGACCAGCGCCTGCAGCTTTTCGATTTCGACATCGCGTGCAGCGAGCGCCGCGTCGATGTCATCCTGGCTGGTGGATTCCGAGCGCAGTTTCTCCTGTGCGGTCGTAAGGGCCTCTTCAGACTCGCGCCACGCGGCCTCGACTTTCCGCAGCGCCGTCTCCGCCTCCTTGCGCCGCGTGATATCGATGATTTCCGCGGCAAAACTTGTCACCTTGTCGCTGGCGTCGTGCACCGCAGAAACACTGAACAACCCCCAGAGCTCTTTGCCGCTTTTGTGGTTGAACCGCTTCTCCTGCTGGAAGAAATCGATCTCGCCGACAATCATTTCCCGGGCGTAGACATCCTCCATGGACCGGTCGTCCTCGTGCATGAGCTGCTCGAGGGGCATGCGCTTCAATTCTTCCAGGCTGTACCCGACCCATTGCGCGAGCGCGAGGTTGGCGTCCAGGATAATTTTATTGGGGATGATGAGCGCTTTCGCGACGGCCGCGTTGTGGAAGATCGTCGTGTAGCGGTGGTACTTTTCGTCCGAATCCATCTCGGACACCTTCCGGTCCGTGATGTCCTGGATGGTGCCGACGATCATCTGGATGCGGCCGCGTGCGTCGAGCACCGGCCGGCCTCGGTTGTAAATCCACTTCACTGAATTATCCGGCAGGACAATTCGGTACTCGACCGTGTAGGCCTTCAGCTCGGCCAGTCCGTACTGGATAGACTGTTGGAGGCGCTGGATGTCGTCCGTGTGGCAACGCTCCAGGAATTCGTGCATTGACGGCGCCTTGGGCATGATGGGGTATCCGTAGATGGCGAAAACGCCCATCGACCAGATCATTTCAAGCGTGGCCGGGTGGTACTCCCAGAACCCGAAGCGTCCCAATTCTTCGGCTTCTGTGAGCCGGATCTTGACCTCGTCAAGCTGATCGACGACCTGCTTGAGGCCTTCCGTGCGCTTCTCTACGACGGAATTGAGGAGTTCATGCTGCCGGCGGGTTTCCACTTCCAACTCCGCCTGGCGGTGCGTCAGCAGCGTGACCGCTCCGATCGCGAAGACGGACATCAGGCGGTTCACCAACCCGAAGTAGCCGTCCGTCGAGTCCGCCGCAAAGTCCGCCGTCACAAAAAAGCCCATCATGGCCGCCACGCTGCAGGCGATACCAAAGGGGCGGACCTGAGCCGGCTTGATCATCCACAGGATGACGACCATGCCGATGATGTACAGCCAGCCGCCGGCATCCCCGAGCGGCAGGAGCAACTCGGCGACGAAGATCACCAGAACGATAAAACCGCCCATCCACACGAATAGGCCGTCGTTTTTTTCATCCTGTTTCATGATCTCCCACCAGGGCTATCACGCACAACGGGCATCGCTCGCATGGCAAGGACAGGAATGCCAGGGGAAGGAACCGTACAGGATACGGCAAACAAAACTGGAGGCATGCCGGCAGTAAGAGCACGCGTACGCGGCGTTCCCCCGGGCAAGAGAACGCAGCGAGAAATGGAAAGGCGCCGGCCGGGGCGACTACAGTGAAAAGGTTTAGATATCACGCGCGTGAGGGGGTGATGATCCGTTCCAGAAGGACGCGTGCAGGGCGCGAAGCCGCCCCTGGAACGATTGCCCTGACAGGCCAGCGTACGACAAAAGAGCTGAAACGATGTCGAACTGCCCATCGCATCAGCTCCCGGCGCATGAATTGTGCCGAGCGACGCCAGACGAATGTACCGCCCGTCTGGTAACTGTTCGCAACACCCGGCCCCACCTACGGAAGCGGACATCCTGTCCGCTCACCAGGCGTTTCCTGCCGCGTCACCGTCCACCAGGCGCCACATGTACCAACTGGCGATACTACGATGGGGCCTCCAACGCTCGGCATACGCTTCGAGCGCGCGCGGCGGGGGCAGTTCTTCGTACCCGCCGAGCCGTTGGAATCCTTTGCGGACGCCGAGGTCGGTGGAAGGCAGTACATCAGGCCGGCCGAGATTAAAGATGAGCAGCATCTCGACCGTCCACCGTCCCACCCCGCGGACGGCGCTAAGCCGGGCGACGATCTCGTCGTCCGGCAGATCCCGCAACGCCTCCATCCGCGGCACAGTGCCGTCCAGTGTCTTGCGGGCCAGATCCTGGATCGCCGCCAGTTTATTGCGCGAGAGGCCGGCGCCGCGCAGCGCCTCCTCGGGCAATGCCAGGACGACATCGGGCGTCAACACACCCTCCGGGGCCAGTTCGAGCACACGCCGGT
>JBGSPJ010000683.1:0-5668 GCA_041738655.1 Rhodothermales bacterium
CCTGGCCGAGGCCGAAGGCATCATCCCCGCCCTCGAAACCGCCCACGCCGTCGCCGCGCTCGACCGGATCGCGCCCGGCATGGGCCGCGATCAGATCGTCGTCCTGAACTGCTCCGGCCGGGGCGATAAGGACATGGAAACCATCGCCTCGCACCTTTTTTAACCCGTAACGGACGTAATGCTCGCATCCACTACCCTCCGCTCGGCGATCGAGGCCGCCGGCGCCCGCGGCGAAAAAGCCATGGGCCTGTTCCTGACCAACGGCTTCCCGGATAAGGACAGCACCCTACCCATCCTGCAGGCCGCCGATGAAGCCGGCGCCGACTTCATCGAGCTCGGCATGCCCTTCAGCGACCCGCTTGCCGAGGGCCTCCCGATCCAGCGCTCCAGCGAACGCGCCCTCAAACAGGGTATTCGGATGACCGACGCCTTCCGCCTGGCCGAATCCTTCCGCCGAACCAGCCAGACGCCGCTCGTGCTCATGGGCTACATCAACCCCGTCCTCCGCTACGGCGTCAGCAACTTTTGCCGGGATGCGCGCTCTTCAGGAGTACAGGGGCTCATACTGCCGGACCTCCCGCCGGAGGAGCGGGAAATCGTCGATAGCGAAGCGCGCGCGCAGGGGCTGGACCTCATCAGCCTCATCGCACCCAACTCGTCCGACGCCCGAATCGACGCCGTCGATGCCGCCTCGCGCGGGTTTGTCTACGCCGTCTCGATGACCGGGCTCACCGGGGCCCAGATCGGGGGGATGGACGCCGTCCAGGCCTACCTCGAACGCGCTCGTCGACTCGTGACCCGCAACCCGCTGATGGTCGGCTTCGGCATCCGCACCCACGCGGACGCCATGCGACTGTCCGCCCATACGGACGGATTCATCATCGGCTCGGCGCTTATCGACTTGGCGGACCGCACCTGGGCGGACGAATCGCTCACGCTGGCGGCCCGCCTCGACGCCATCCGGCGCTTCGTCTGCTCCCTGAAATACGGCGATTCGGAAACCTGAACGCCACCTCCTACATTAGGACCATGCACACTCCGCCGACCTGCGTTATGCCCGACCTTCGCTTTAACGTCCGTCTCTGCCTTGCTCCGCTGCTGGTGCTCTCCGCGTTGGCCGGCGGTTGCAACCTCAATGTCTCCAGCGACCACCGCCCACTTGCGGCGGGCCCCGAGGGGAAAATCACCGTCGCCATCGACTCGTCGCACTGGGCAGGCCCCATCGGCGACGCCATCCGCGAGACCCTCGGTGGCGCCATCCTCACGCTGCCGGCCCCAGAACCCGCGTTCGACCTCCAGCAGGTCTCCATCGCCACGGACCTCATGTTCGAAACGATGAAGCGGCAGAAAAACGTCGTTATCGTCGCCCCTCTCGGCGATACCACCGCCGAGGCGCGGTTTCTCCAGGCGCGATTTGGCGAGGGCGTGCAGAATCTCATCGAGTCCGGCGAAAGCGCCGTAGTGTCCCGCGAGGATCTCTGGCGGAGGGATCAACTCGTCGTCTACATCGCCGCCGCCTCGCCCGACAGCGTGGCCGCCGCCATCCGCGCGAAATCCGAGGACCTGCTCTATGTCTTCAACAAGATCACGCGTGAGCGCCTCACCCTCGAAATGTTCGAGAAAGGCCGGCAGGAGGATATCGAACAACAGCTCCTCAAAAAACACGGCTTCGCGGTAAACGGTCAGCACGACTACTTCGTCGCCGTCGATACCACGAACTTCGTGTGGCTCCGCCGTGTCATCTCGTCCGAGACCTGGCGCAGCCTGTTCGTCTACTACGAAGAAAACGGGCAGCCCGCCGACCTGTCGCCCGAGTGGATTTACGCGCGGCGTGATTCGCTCACCCAGCGCTACATGCAGGGCACCCAGGCCGGCTATGTCGAAATCGACCGGCGCCGGCCGCTCGTTACAGAAAACATCAATTTTCTCGATCGATACGGCTTCGAAACCCGCGGCCTCTGGCAGATGGTGCTCGACACGGAAGGACAGACCCTGCAAATGGGCATGGGCGGCTCGTTCGTGACGTACGCCTTTTACGACCAGGAATCCGGTCGGAATTACCTGATCGATGGGATGATCTTCGCCCCGGGCTACGAGAAACGCGAGTTTCTCCGGCAGATGGAGGTGATCGCCCACACTTTCCGCACCGCCCCGCCGGCCGGCGAGACGCTGGCCGCCCGCCTGGAATAAACCCAGTATCCTCGCCCTCGCATTCACCGGGTACCCATGTCCACCTCGTACAAGACCGAACGCAGCGCCCGCCCGCTCTCCCCTTCCGGCAATCCCGTGTTGCGCCTGGGGCTTCCCAAAGGCAGCCTGCAAGACGCCACCTTCGAGCTCCTCAGTAAAGCCAGCTTCCACTTCAGGATCAGCGACCGCGCCTACGTCCCGTCGATCGACGACGAGGAGCTTTCGGCCATGCTGGTCCGCGCCCAGGAGATGGCGCGGTATGTCGAGGAGGGCGTGTTCGACGCCGGCATCACGGGCAAAGACTGGGTGATCGAGACCGACGCCCAGGTCATCACCGTGTCCGACCTGATCTACTCGAAACGCAGCATGCGCCCCGTGCGCTGGGTCCTGGCCGTGCCGGAAGACTCGGACATCCACTCGGTGCACGACCTCGAGGGCAAACGAATCGCCACGGAAGTCGTGAACATCACCCGCAAGTGGCTCGCCGAACACGGCGTCAACGCGGAAGTCGAGTTCTCCTGGGGCGCCACGGAAGTAAAATGCCCGGAGTTGGTCGACGCCATCGTCGAGGTCACCGAAACCGGCTCGTCGCTGCGCGCCAACAACCTGCGGATCGCGCAGGTCTTGCTTGAATCGAACACCCAGCTGATCGCAAACAAAACGGCCTGGGAAGATCCCTGGAAGCGGCGCAAGATCGAGAACATCGCCATGCTCATGGAGGGCGCCATCCGGGCGGAAGGCCGGGTGGGGATGAAGATGAACGCGCGCCGGGAAGATGTCGCCAAAATCGTGGCCCTGCTGCCGGCCCTGCGGATGCCGACCGTCGCTCCGCTCGCGATGGGTGACGAATGGGTGGCCATCGAGACGGTGGTCGAAGAAAAGACCGTGCGCGAGTTGATTCCCCGCCTCAAATACGCCGGCGCTGAAGGTATCATCGAATTCGCCCTGAACAAGATCATCCCGTAATGCACGGCCTCTGGAGTAACCTGTTCAAGCCAACGAGCTTCGAGCAAGAGACGCGCCCCTTGCTGAGGAGAACCCCCATCTTCGCCTCGTTGTCCAAACGCGAACTGGATAGCATCGAGCGTATCATGTACCGGCGCGACTACGTCGCCGGCGAGCAGATATTTCATCAGGGCGACCCAGGGATCGGGATGTACATCATCCAGCACGGCGTCGTCTCGATAGTCCAGATGCCCGATAACCACGTCCTGGCCGAACTCACGGTGGGCGATTTTTTTGGCGAAATCGCCCTGCTAAACGAAACCCCGCGGTCAGCCAGCGCCATTGCCCTGACCGAGTGTACCCTGCTCGGCGTGTGCCAGCCGGACCTCCTCGGGCTCTTCAAGCGCAACGCCAAGCTGGGCGTAAAAGTGTTGATCCCCCTTTCGCAGATTACCGGGCGCCGGCTGGTCGAGATCGACCAGGAGCTCCTTGTGATGCACCATCAGATCGCCCATCTCGAGGCCGAAAACAGCCGGCTGGCCGGGCAACCGCATGAACACACAGGGAACGACCCACTGGACTAGAGTATTCGTCATCGTGGCGTTTGCCGTCGGTCTCCTGGTGTTTATCTCCTACGTGGCCGACCTCGTCAAGCTCGTCATCGTGGCGGTGCTGTTCGCCTATCTGCTCGATCCGCTCGCGACGCGGCTTGAAAGCCGGGGCATGTCCCGCACGCTCGCGACGGTCGCCATCTTCGCCGGCCTCTCGCTGTTCTGCCTCAGCATCTTCCTGCTCTTTTTCCCCGGCCTCCTTCGCCAGCTCGAGGCGCTTCAGACGGGCGCGATCTTCGCCCAGGCCGAGGCGGCCCTGGGCACGTTGGAAGTGCTGATCGAGCAAAAATTCGGGTTTCTGGGGATTGAGAACCTGAACCTGAGCGCTGGCCTCCGACGCAGCGTGGATCAGTTTGAACAGCGCGCCTTTACGTACCTCCCCGGGATGCTGTCGGTCCTGGGCAACCTCGTGGCCATCCCGTTTATGATGTTTTTCTTTTTGAGGGATGCGCGGAGCATGAAAAAGGGGCTGGTGAACCTCGTCCCGAACCGGTACTTCGAATTTTCGCTCAACGTGCTGCAACGGATGGACGACCAGCTGGGCAACTACCTGCGCGGCCAGTTCCTCATCGCCTTCATCGTCGGTTGCCTCTCCACGCTCGCCCTCTGGCTGCTGGACGTCGAGTTCTTCCTCGTGATCGGCCCGATCGCCGGCCTGGCCAACATGATCCCCTATGTCGGACCGGCGTTTGGCGGGCTGCTCGCTATCGTCGCCTCGGTTTTCACGACCGGTACGTTCGACGCGGTGCCGGCGGTCATCATCGCCTTCCTCATCATCCAGGGCATCGATAACGTCTTCCTTCAGCCCCTGATACTGGCGCGCAACGTCCAGCTCCACCCCCTTACCCTGGTCATCGCCCTGTTGCTCGGCGGCAAATACCTCGATATCATCGGGCTTATCCTCGCCGTCCCGCTCGCGGCGATCATCAAAGTCGTGCTGCAGGAGACCATCGTCAACCTGCGCCGCTACCACTTCAGCTGATGCCACGTCGCCACACCCTGTTAGCAACAGCCGGACTCCTCATGCTCACCGCGGGCTGCGCGCCGAAGGGAAACGGGGACGCGTCGCCCATGGACGACAGCGTGTTCGTCGATCTCCTGATCGACCTGCACATCGCGAGTGCCCGGGGTCAGCGGTGGAACGACCTGGGGACGGGCGCGCAGGACTCCGTGTTGCGGCAATACGGCATGACGCCGGCGGACTATGAACGCGCCGCAGCCTATTATGCCGCGCACCCCGCCGCCTACCTCGATCGATACAACGAAGCACTCGACCGCCTCAACGTCGAGCGATTTTCGCCCTGAGAGGCCATTCAGGCTTCGATCGCCACCAGTTCGATCGAAAACGTCAGCTCCTCGCCGGCCAGCGGGTGGTTCGCGTCCAGCGTGATCGTGTCGAACGACACATCCGTGATCACGACGGTCATCTCACTCCCGTCCGGCTGCCCGACAATCAGACTCTGCCCGACCTCCGGATCGATATCCGGCGGAAACTGACCCCGGGGCACAAAAATGACCAGGTCGTCATTCCGATCCCCGTACGCCTGGGCCGCGGCAATCCGGACAGTCTTCGAATCGCCGAGTTTCATCCCGAGCACGGCCTGCTCAAATCCCGGGATGATGCCGCCGTCGCCCAGGGAGAAGCTCAATGGCTCCCGCTCCCGCGAACTGTCGAATACCGTTCCGTCGCTGAGCGACCCTTCGTAGTGGACGTGCACCGTGTCGCCGATTCTTGCCTCAGACATGTCGCGTTGAAATAGAAGGATGGGGGATGGATATGAATAAGCAAGGGGCATGCTAAACGCACACCCCTTGCTCTATCCGATACTGCAGATATTACCAGGATTTGCGGTTGCGGTCGTAATCACCGCCACCACCGCTGCGACCGCCGCCACCGCCGCTGCCGCCACGGCTGCCGCCAC
>JBGSPJ010000686.1:0-10786 GCA_041738655.1 Rhodothermales bacterium
CAAGGGTGCCGCCGACCAGCCTCCGCGCGGCCTCGTCCATCCCCGGGAAGATCGGGACGTCCGGCGTGTCGAGCCCGTAGCGCGTCATTCCGGGCGTCCAGGCCAGCACCGACGCCGAGGCCACGGCCCGGAGGTAATCCGGGGAGTGGACACGCAGCAGGTCCTTATCCGTCGCCGGCGTCGGGGCATCCACCGCGAGCGGATACCCGAACGCCGCGAACAGATCCAGCAACATCTCCTGGCGGACCGGCGTGAAGGGATGGTCCGGCCCGAAGTTGTAGCGGAGGTAATCGGGGTGGTAGAGGAAAGGTAGGGCGTCAGACATTGGAAGGAGGTCCCTCACTGTTTTGCTCATAACATCTGATGTAGAGACGCTCCTGTGGAGCGTCTCAGCGACGTTTCCGCCCTGCCTAATGCTACCCGGAATACAGACGCCGTCAGGAGACGCTCCACAGGAGCGTCTCTACGGTCTTCATTTTGAAGACGACATCATCGGCAGATGCTGATGTCATGCCCGAATAAAAAGCCCCGCGCAGCCGGGCACCCCGTTCCGGGATGACAGTTTATAAGGTCAACTCCGCCTGCACGATCCGCTCTTCCGGCAGGTACTTCACCGTGAAGCCCAGTTTCTCGAACAGCCGCTTCATCCCGTGGTTTTCCGGCAGCGTCTGACCGACGATCCGTTGCAGGCCTTCCTGCCGGCCGGCGTCCAGCAGCCGGCGCAGCATCTCGGAACCGACGCCGCGGTGCTGGTAATCGTCGTGGACGAGGATCGAGATCTCGGACTCGCCGGGCCGGGCCGTCCGGCTGAGACGCGCGGCGGCGAAGATCTCGGGCTGGTTCGTCTCGGCGTTGAGGCGCTCGGCGACAAAGGCGATCTCGCGGTCGTAGTCGATGAAGCAGAGGCGGGCGAGCCGGCTGTGGTCGGTTCGGTGTTCCAGCGAGAGGCTCTGGAGGTAGCGGAAGTAGACGCTTTCCTCGGACAGGTCACGGTGGAGCTGGACCATCAGCGGCTCGTCCTCGGGTCGGATCGGGCGGATGGTGACCGGTATAGTGACAGAGCCGCCGTCCGTCAGCGACCAGTCGCCGACATATTGCTGCGGGTAAGGACGGATGGCCAGCTTGGGGAGCGTGGTGAGGTCGGTTTCGGGGGGATGGAGCACCACCCGGGCGTCGAGTGCGAGGAGGCGTTCGTGGCTGGCGAGGAGCGGGTTGATCTCGACCTCCTTGATGCGGCGGTGTTCGACGACTAGCTGGCTGAAGCGGACCATCAGCCGCTCTAGCGCGCCGCGGTCGACGGCCGGCCGGCCGCGCACGCCGTTCAGCGCTTTGTCGATCCGGGTCCGCTCCATAATCCGCCGCGCCAGCGTCGTGTTCAGCGGCGGCAGGCCGATCGCGCGGTCCTTGAAAACCTCGACGAGCGAGCCGCCAGTGCCGAACAACATCACCGGTCCGAACTGCGGGTCCATCGTGCTGCCCACGATCAGCTCGTAGCCGCTTAGGGGGATCATGGGCTGGACGGTCACGCCCTGGAAATCCGCCGCGCCGTGTTTCTCCGTCACACCGCGCCGGATGGTTTCGTAGGCCTCGCGGACCTGCGCCTCGGCGCCCAGGTTGAGCTGGACGCCGCCGACATCCGTCTTGTGCGTGATCGTATTCGACAGCAGCTTGAGCACGACCGGGTAGCCCAGCGCGCCGGCGTGCGCCACGGCCTCGTCCGCCGAGTGGGCGAGGTGGGTCGGGACAGTCGGGATGCCGTAGGCGGCGAGCAGTTGTTTGGATTCGTACTCGTTCAGCAGCGAGCGGCCGTCGGCATGGACGGCGTCGATGAGGGCGCCGGCGGCGTCGGACTTCGGGGCGGCCTCGCCGGGGTGGACGGGAAAGTCGGGCGTTTCGTACAGGGCGCGGAGCCGGTAGGCGTGTTGCCACATGTACGTGAACATGCGGGCCGCCGTGTCCGGGTAGCTGAAGGTGGGGATACCCATCTCATTGAGCAGCTTTTCACCCTGCTCGATGCTCTCGCCGCCCATCCAGCTGGCCAGCACCGGCTGTTTACTGGCGCGCATCAGGGCCCCGATTTCGTTCGCCGTGTCGGTGGGCGAGGTCATGGCCTGGGGGGAGAGGATGACCAGCGTGCCGTCGCTCTCCTTCTCGTCGGCCAGGATGGCCAGCGTGTCGCTGTAGCGTTTTGGCGAGGCGTCGCCGATGAGGTCGATCGGGTTGGCGTGGCTCCAGGTATCGGGGAGGACGCCGTTGAGGCGTTCGAGGCCGGCGTCCGACAGCGTCGCGAGTTTCCCGCCGCTGGTGAGGAGCGCGTCGGTGGCGAGGACGCCCGGCCCGCCGGCGTTGGTGACGATGGTGAGCCGCGGGCCCTTGGGCGGGGGTTGTTTGGAGAGGATCTCCGCCATGTGGAAGAGGTCGGCGATACTCTCCACCCGCAGCACCCCGCAGCGGCGGAACGCGGCATCCAGCACCTCGTCGCTCCCGGTGAGTGCGCCCGTGTGGGAGGACGCGGCCTTCGAGGCCTCTTCGGTCCGGCCGGCTTTGATGACGATGATCGGCTTGCTAAGGGCCACCTCGCGGGCGGCCGACATAAACGAGCGCGGGTCCCCGATCGACTCCATATAGATGACGATGCTCCGCGTCTTCGGGTCTTCGCCGAGGTAGTGGATCAGATCCCCCCAGCCCACATCCAGCATCGAGCCGACCGAGATAAAGGCGCTGAAGCCGACATTTTCCTGGAAGCTCCAGTCCAGGATCGACGTGCAGAGCGCGCCGCTCTGGCTGATGAACCCCACCGAACCCGGCAGGGCCGTGGCGCTGGCGAAGGTGGCATTAAACCCCGACGGCGGGTGCATCACCCCGAGGCAGTTGGGACCGATGATGCGGAGGCCGCCCTTGCGCGCCTCGGCGAGCACCTCGTGTTCGAGCGCGACGCCCTCGGGGCCGCGTTCCTTGAAGCCGGCGGAGATGATGATGGCCCCCTTGACCCCCACGGCCACACACTCCCGGATGACATCCGGCACGGTGTGGGCCGGCGTGGCGATGACGGCGAGGTCTACCTGCGCCGGCACCTCCGCCACCGTCGGATACGCCTTGATGCCCAGGATGCTCGGGCGTTTCGGGTTGACGGGGAAGACCGTGCCGCCGAACGGACTCGATATGAGGTTCCAGACCAGCGTCCGGCCGACGGTGTGCGGCTTTTCGGTGGCGCCGATGACGGCGACGGTACGCGGCTCGAAGAGCGGCTGGAGCGAACGGGTGGCGTGGCGGAGCACGTCATGCGACGGGTCGCGGGAGGTGAGCTCGGCGAGGGAGGGGGAGGTGTTCATGGTAAGGGTTGCGGCGATGCGGGAAGGGGAGCCGTAGGAAAATGCCATTGTCACCCTGAGCGATAGCGAGGGGTCTTCGAGCGGCAAAACGCAACGAGATCGCGCATACTTTCCAGATCGTGCCAGCTGGATGGGGTGTGCCCGGGGTTGCCTCTCGTCGGTTAAGGATCCCTCGCTGTCGCTCAGGATGACAAGGTTGTGCCATCCGAAACGCGACGCTCACGCCGGCGGATCCGGCGCGTGGCCATTCCTCCGAATTTTCGTCGCCAGTATCGACAACGCCTTCCGGGTGAGAGGACCCGGGAGGGCGTACAGGGAAAATTCACAGAGGGTGAGGCGCGTCTGTCGGGCGGTTCGTAGATTGCTCAACAGGGATATGAGCCCCGATCGCCGCGGCTTTTCATAGCATTTCCCCTTCCCAAGCGCCCGTCCATTCGTTCGTTTCTGCAAACCGGGCGTTGTCTACAAACATCGGCTGATGCGACCCAGCACGAGGCAGCCGGACGGCTTCGAGAGGTGAACTATGCCCATCACGGATATCGCATGGGGATTGGATGCGGACGTGGATGTCCACGTCGTCGTCGGTCAGGCTTCCGATAACTTATTGTCGGCGCGGCTTTTTGTGCGGGAAGGGGCCGACTTTGTTCTGGCCAGTACCTACCTCGCGGCACACAACGACACGGTCATATCGTTTCGTCCGCTATTCAAGGGGATCCAGACGGGAGATGTGATCACGGGATTGGGCATCTCGTTCAACACAACGAACGGGGTGTGTTCGCTCTCCAACACCCTGCCTACCCCTCGCAAGGCCAATTTTATTGTGGAAGCCGAGGCGAGGACAGTGGCGACAGGCGATCTCATCGCGTCGCGCGTTATCCGCTATCACGTCCATCAATCGATCGAGAAATTGTGGCTGACGCCGGACCGGCTCACCGTACGGCCGCTTGGGGTTACCCTTCCGACCCTCACCAACTATCGCTTCTCGGTTCGCGCCGAGTTTGACGACGGGACGGTGGGGGAAATCACCCTGCTTCCGGGTCTTGTCTGGTCGCCGCTGCCCCACGTTGATCCGGGCAGCGGGAAACTCTCTATCGATATCGGCAAGTTACCGGGGCAGACCGAAACGATCACCGTCACCCTGCCGGCCGCCGTGCAGGCCAACGCCGCCGCCCGGACGGCCTCTGCCACGATGGTTGTCGGTGAAGATTGGACGCCGGCGAGCCCGATCGACGTCTCCATTGTCGTCGGTGGCGCTTGGCCGGGGACGATCAACCCGGAGGTGGTGCCCAACGTGTTGTTTATTGGGGATGGGTTCGGGAATTCGCCGGCCGACAAGACGCGCTTCGAAGGGTATGTGAACTCGCTCGTACACTTCCTCAAGATGAACCCGCTGAACCATCCGTACGACGTACTCGCGTCGTCGATGAACTTCTGGTCGGCGTTTATTCCATCAGACATGGTTGGCGTTTCCGTGAGGGCGGATGTGTTCTCGATCGGCGTCGGTGGGGGCACGGCATTCGGCTTTGTGCCCTCCGCCGAATCCGTGCCGGCCGGCCACGTCGGGTTATGGAGCATCGCCCAGCTTATTTATGTCGTGGGGCTCCCTCGGCCCGACCAGCACGTCTCCCGCATTCTTGTTTCAAACGATGATATCAAGGCGGAGTGGCAGACCCATCTCGCGATCGATCCGGCGCCGTTTGTTAACGACGACCTGATCGCTCGCTGGCGGCTTCTGGCCACCCGCACGCTGGTGAATGATGTCGATTCACCGTTAGGGGTCCGAGTGGGCAAACCGGTCTCTACCAGCTTGCATAACATGATCGGCCTGAACAGTGCTAACCGGGTGACGCGCGACAACCTGGACGCGTTGTTGCGTTCGCTCCGCGATCCCCGAGGCGTACCCGTTGCCGATTTATGGGTCAAACGACCGGATGGCTCGTTCCCCGAAAACTACGACCTCATCTGCATCCTCGTCCCTTCGCCGGGTCGGTCTTCCAATGATGTGGGGTTCTTTTTCGTTCAGAATGTCGACATCCTCAAGCTGAAATCCATCGCCGGCATGAACGCTGTCGAAATCGACTATGCGGCGGCCGATTTGCCGACTACTTCCGACCCCGATCGAGGCCGGCTTCTCGCCCACGAACTCACGCATTCGTTCGGCATCGGCGACGAATACGGCGAACATACCGGGCCCCCGGTCGATCCGGCGAGTCTGAATATCGACGCTGAGTACGGAAATCTCGCGCTAGAGGCCGACACCAAAAATGCGGCGGGAGATTTCGACGGCGGTCAGATCAAATGGAACTGGCACCGTATCCGCAAGGCCGGCGTGCTCGACCTCCCCATCCAGGACACCGGCGGGGGCGTTTTTTTGCTGCCGCTCCGACATGGCGATGCATACCCGTTTGAAAAAGGGGACATCGTCCACCTTCGGTTTCGGGCGTTTCCGAAGCCACTCGGCAAATTCCCCAAGCTGTCCGCCCCACTCGAAATCGTGGACCCCGCACCGACCGACAGCACGATCCACGTCCAGCTCAAAGCCGGCGCGGTGTTTAATTACCCTAACATCATCCCGCCGGCGCAATTCATCGCCGAATTTCCCGCGGGCTCGGTGGTATACATCCCCACCCCGGCGCCGGAATCGGTCCGCTCCGATGCCTACCCATATGCCGAGATGGTCGCAAAAAATATCAAGGACTATATCACCGCGCAGAAAAAGCCACTAACGGTGTTGCCGGCCGTGGTAGACAACAACGCCGTCCAGGCCCCCGTCTTTACCGCCCCCGTGAGCCTGCCCGACTGTTTCAGCAATAACCGCCCACGTATCGTCGGACTCTATTCGGGGGGCGCCACCTACCACGTCGGGCTCTACCACCCCGCCGGCACCTGCATGATGCGAGACCGTAGCGTGGACGGCCGCGAGTTTTGTGCCGTGTGCCGATACGTCCTCGTCGACATCATCGACCCCGCAAAACACTTCGAGATCGATCGCAATTACCAGACCTTCTACCCACAGGAATGACCGAGCAACCGCAAGATACCTTCCAGCGGATCGCCGGCGAACTCATCCTGGCGATCGACCCGCTTCGCGAAGCCTTTAGCGATGCGGACAAGTTCCGCGCGCTGATGTACAAACTCGGCTGGCTGGCCGACGCCATCCCGGATTCCTACCTCGAAGTGGCGTCGGCTATCGAGGAGGCCGTTCATCAGGTGGAGGATCTGGCCGAAGGCGAGCCGACATTGGAGGAGATTCTGACGCTGGTCGCGACGGCGAAAGACCTCTACGACCGGATCCAGAACATCGCGGAAGCCCCGCCCGGCGTGGATGCCGGCGCCTTCCTCACCGAAATCGGCGAGCGGCTGTTTGAGTGCCTCTTCGTCGAGTACCTCAATCGTCGGTTAATGGCTCTCTCCGGCGTATTGTCTGCGCTGGACGTGATATCCGTCGAACATGTGCCGGCCGCTGGCCCGAAAGGACCTCATATCCGCACCCAGTTCCACTGGGACCGGATTCCTGATATCCTGGCCGATCCCGTGACGATTCTCCAGGGCGTGACGGGATGGGGGACCGACGCGCCGAACTACCCACTTCTGTTTGGACCTCTGGCGAACCTTTTTTACGGCCTCGGTTTCTCGGTGGAGTTCCAGAAGGTCGACGAAGCCCTCACCCTGGCCTACACGGGTCTGCCCAACCTGCCCGCGCTGGTTCCGATGCCGGGGCTCAAGATACCGTTGTATTACAGCGAGATCGGCGGCGTCCCCATCGAACTGGCAGTAGAATTCCAGGCCCTGCCGGCGGCCGGCAGCAAGCTGCCGGGCATCGTCATCCAGCCCAGCATCCCCTCGCTCATCCCGCTCCAGTACGAACTCGGCGACGAGGCCTCGCTCGAAATCCGCGTCGGCACCGACCTCGGCTCCACCTTTGGCATTCTGATCTGCCCGGGCGCGTTCGACGTGAAGTACCCGTTCCAGGACGGCACTTTCCCGTCCGCCGGCTTCGGGTTCACGGTCGATTTCCACCCGGCCGAGCCGCTGCTGCTGTTTGGATCGCCGGGCGGGCTGCGGCTCGAATGGAAGGGCGGCACCGTCGGCGGCGAGGCACAGTTTGTCGGCGGCGAGCTAGAGATACTGCTCAATCTGGGCATGAAGGAGCTGACGCTGGTGCTGACGGCCGGCGAAGGCGACGGCTTCCTCCAGAACATCCTCGGCGACGCCGAAAAACGGATCGGCATCCCGCTCGACGTCACCTGGTCGAACAAACACGGGTTCGGCTTCGAGGGGTCGATGAACTTCGAGCTCTCGTTTAACCCGCATGTCGACCTCGGCTTTATCCAGATCCCCGAATTTCGCCTCAGTCTCGGGCTGCCGGCCGGGACGGAAAAGCAGCTCAAGCTCGAGGCCGGCGTCAATATCACCGGCCTGCTCGGGCCCATCACGTTTGTTGTCGAGCAGATCGGGCTCGGCGTCTACGCGGCGTTTGAACCGGGCAATCTGGGGCCCCTGGATCTGTCGCTCGGCTTCAAACCGCCCAACGGGGTCGGACTCGCCATCGATGCCGGCGTGGTGAAGGGCGGCGGGTATCTGTATTTCGATTTCGAGAAGGAGGAATACGCCGGCGCGCTGGAGCTCGAGTTCAGCGGCTTCCTGACGCTCAAGGCCATCGCCCTGATCACCACCCGGATGCCGGACGGGTCCAGTGGATTTTCGCTCCTCATCGTCATCACGGCCGAGTTCGGGACCGGCCTCCAGCTGGGCTTGGGGTTTACGCTGCTCGGCGTCGGCGGCATCCTGGGGCTCAACCGTCGGATGAACCTGGAGCCGCTCGTCGAGGGCGTGCGCACCGGCGCCATTGAAAGCGTCATGTTTCCCGAGGATGTGATCGCGAACGCGCCGCGCATCATCTCGGACCTGCAGGCCTTTTTCCCCGTCGAGGAGGGCATCTTCGTCATCGGCCCGATGGCGAAGCTGGGGTGGGGGACGCCGACGCTCATCAGCCTCACACTGGGTGTCATCTTCGAAATCCCGGGCAACATCGCCATCCTGGGTGTGCTAAAGGTGGCGTTGCCGGATGAAGAGTTCGCGCTCGTCCAGCTCCAGGTAAATTTTATCGGGGCGATCGAGTTCGACAAGGAGCGGGCGTATTTCTTTGCCGGCCTGTTCGAATCCCGCATCCTCTTCATGACCATCGAAGGGGAACTGGGCGTGCTGGTCGCCTGGGGGAGCGACGCCAACTTCGTCGTCTCCGTCGGCGGCTTCCACCCGTCGTTCACCCCGCCGCCGCTGCCGTTCCCGACCCCGAAGCGGATTTCGGTGGATATCCTGAACGAATCCTACGGCAGGATCGGGGTCACCGCGTATTTCGCCGTCACCTCGAACACCGTCCAGCTCGGCGCCAGCGCGGAGTTGTTTTTTGGATTCGACGACTTCAAGGTCGAGGGCTGGATCGGCTTCGACGCCCTCTTCCAGTTCAACCCGTTTTATTTCATCGTCGAGATCTCGGGTGGCGTCTCGCTCAAGGTGTTCGGCATCGGGTTGTGGAGTATCACGCTCCGGTTCACGCTCGAGGGCACCTCGCCGTGGCGGGCCAAAGGCTATGGCGAGCTGTCGCTGCTGTTTTTCTCGATCAAGGTCAATTTCGATTACACCTGGGGCGAGGCCGAAAACACCGCGCTGCCGCCCATCGAGGTGATGGCGCTGGTCGCCGGCGAGCTCAACAAGCTGGATAACTGGACGGCCGTCGTGCCGGACGCGAACAACCTGCTCGTCGCCCTCCGCGCGTTGCCCGTCGACAACGAGGCCCTGGTGCTCCACCCCGTCGGCACCCTCAAGGTGTCGCAGCGGGCCGTGCCGTTTGGGCTCACGCTGAACAAGATCGGCAACCAGAAGCCGAGCGACGTGGACTCCGTGCGTATCGAGGTTCTCGGCGGCCTGGCGAAGGTGGCGGATGTCGAGGAGTCGTTTGCGATCGCGCAGTTCCAGGACTTCAAGGACGCCGAGAAGCTCTCGAAGCCGGCGTTCCAGTCGGAAGAAGCCGGCCTGGAGCTGGCCGCGGCGGACCAGGCCTTTAAGACCGGCCAGGTGACCGAGCGGAACGTGCGCTACGAGACCGTCATCATCGACACGAACTACCAGCGCTACGTCGTCCCGTTCTTCGGTTTTCTGGCGAGTCTGTTTACGCTGTTCCTGCACGGCAACGCCACCACGAAGTCGGCGCTCTCCAACCACCGCAAGACCCAGTTCCAGCCGTTCGACGATCGGATCGCCGTCGGCGCGGACACCTACGCCGTGGCGATGACCAGCACCAACGCCGCGTTCAACGGGCAAGCGGTGTTCACGAGCGAGGCGAGCGCGCGCGAGTACATGAACCAGGCCGTCGCCGGCGATCCCGCCCTGGCGGACGAACTGCATGTGATCCCCCACTTTGAATTGCAGATGGCGGCATGAGTACAACAGATAGAAATAATCTCAGGGGCAGAGCGGCATGAGTAAGCTCGGCATATACACCTTCCTCCCCTGGCTACGGCAGGGCATCGCCAACCAGATCACGCAGGCGGACGACGGCGGCGCCGGCGCGACGCGCGCGACGATCGATGTCGTCCTCCGCATCACGGGCGACACCCCCGACGGCGGTGAAACCACGCAGGACGTCACCCGCCCCGTCCAGCTCTACGGCCCGGGCGACATCGTCGGGATCGACGCGAAGGCCGTCGTGAAGACCGAGCCGCGCAACTGGGTGACGAACTTCGAGGCCAACTACCTCCCGGGGATCGATTTTTACGACGAGGATTTCCCCTGGCGCTACACGCCGGCCGCTCCGGACGCCGCCGGCGGCCGCCTCCGCCCGTGGATCGCCCTCGTGGTGCTCAAGGAAGATGAGTTTACCGACGGCGTCGGCGTCGCCGGCCGGCCGCTGCCGTATGTCGTCGTCGAGGACCCGAACGTCTTCCCGCCGGCCGACACCCTCTGGGCCTGGGCGCACGTCCACGTCAACCGCGGCCTCATTGCTTCCGAGGGAGATGTCTTCCTCGGCGCCGGCGAAAACGGTCCGGCGCTCACGGCCTTTGCCGATACCCTTGTCGAAGACCCCGACCTCGCCTATTCCCGCCTCCTCAGCCCCCGCCAGCTCGAGCCCAACACAGGCTACCACGCCTTTGTGATGCCCGTCTTCGAGACCGGCCGGCTTGCCGGGTTGGGGATGGACCCGGAAACCGCGCCTGGCGCAACGGCCTCGGCCTGGGAGGCCGCCGGCCGGCCCGAGGGCACGTCGTACCCATTTTATTACCGGTGGTATTTCCGGACGAGCACGGTGGGGGACTTCGAGTACCTCGTCCGCCTCCTCGAGCCGAAGCCGATGGACAGCCGCGTCGGCCGCCGGCCGATGGATGTGCAGGAGCCCGGCGTCAACCTCCCTGGCATCGACGACGCAGCGCTCGGCGGTATCCTCAAACTCGGCG
>JBGSPJ010000031.1:0-8950 GCA_041738655.1 Rhodothermales bacterium
CCGGCCGGCTGCCGGAGGAGAAGATGGCGGTGCTCGATGAGCTCCAGCGCACCTACGGCGCCGTCGCGATGGTGGGCGATGGCGTGAACGACGCGCCGGCGCTCGCGAAGGCGGCGATGGGCATCGCCATGGGCGCCATCGGCAGCGACGTAGCGCTGGAGACGGCGGACGTCGTCCTCATGGGCGACGACCTCACCCTCCTCCCCTACATGGTCGAACTCAGCCGCAAAGCCCGGCAGACGCTCTACGTCAACCTCGGCTTCGCCGTCTTTATGATTGTCGTGATGATCGTGTCGATCCTCACCATCGACCTCCCGCTGCCGCTGGCCGTCATCGGCCACGAAGGTAGCACCGTGCTCGTGTCGCTGAATGGGCTGAGGTTATTGGGGTTTAAGGTTCGAAGTGTAAGGTTTAAGGGCTGATTCCTTGAACATTAAACATTAATACTGCGGACACTTTTTGTAGCTGGACCGTTCCTGGCGATCAGGCCCCTCCTCGGGTCGAGGAGGGGCAAATCCCGTCGACGCGAAGCGGTGACGGATGGGGAGGAGCGAATGGATGCCGGGCGGATGGGTCAAAAGGCATCCCCGGTCTCTGCTTGTATTTTCTCAAACTCGGCCCTCAGGTCAAGTTGCAAAAAAATGATCCGCGTTGACGTTGGGCAGTACTCCTCCCCGTTCCGACATCGATAAATCGACGTCGGAACTCGCCCCTCCTCGGGTCGAGGAGGGGCCTGATTTGTCAATCGGCAGTGCCCTGATTTGTAAACTGTCCGAAGTATTAAACCTTAAACCCGTTCCAGCTTAATGGGGTAGGTTTTCTCCGCATTCCACTGGCAGACGTAGATGTTTTCGTCGTCGTCCACGCAGACGTCGTGGCAGTGGAAGAAGATCGGGAGATCCTGCACCATGAGCTGCAATTCGCCGTTGCGGTAGACCGGCGGGGTGCCGCCGGGGTTCGAGACCACCCGGTCGTCTTTGTCAAGAATCGTGACGAAGCCCGAGCGATCGGTCTGGTTGAGGTACTTCAGGCGGGACCAGCACACGCCGGCGTACAGGTGGTCGCCGGCGATGACGGGCCGGCAGACAAAGGCCCCCGGCAGGAAGATGGTCGATAGATACGTACCGTCCAGCGTGAACCGCTTAAACGCGTTGTGCACGCGCGATGTGATCAGCAGGGTCGGCCCCTCGGGGCTCCGGGTGTCCACGCAGACGCCGTGCGCCGTCTGGAACTGATCGGCCCCATCCCCCTTCCCTCCAAACTTGCGGATAAACTCGCCCGTCATCGAATACTGGAGGATGTACTGCGACCCGTACCCATCCGCCACATAGATATCGCCGTTCGGCCCGATCGCCGTCTCCGTCGGCAGGAACGGATCGCTCTCCGCGTATTGCCCGATCGTCTTCGGATGCTCGATCCGCAGCAGCACCTGCCCGTCCAGGGTGGTCTTCACGACCAGGCCGAGGCCCGGGTCGCAGATAAACAGAAATTCCTCCCCGCCGGCTTCCCACAGCGTAAGCCCGTGGCCCCCGGGATACTCCGCCCCCCAGCTCTCGAGCAGCTTGCCCGACTTATCGTACACCAGGATGTTGTTCTTCGTCTCGTCCGTCACCATGATCAGGCGCTTCTTCGAATCCATCACCATCTCGTGGCAGTTCTTGACTGGATTCACGCCCGGATCCAGATTCCCCCACGACTTGTGCACCCGGTACTTAAACTCCCCATGACCGATCACCTCGCCGTCGAGCGAGGAGCGAATAATGATGTTCGGGGCGACAAGGGCCGTGCCGGCAAGTGCGGCAGCCTGCTGAACAAACGAACGGCGATTCATGGACGTTGGCTTCATGGCGATGAGCAATAGGGTGACGCAGCCTCCTCGAAAGCGATTTTCTGCGAAGGGCAGGGGTAAAATATCGTTCCTGCAACCTCCGCGCAAAACCTCCGTTTATTTAGATGATTCTCTAAATATCTAAACCGAAATATAACCATGCGCGCACAACTGCTCACCGTTCTCATGGGACTTTCCGTACTTACCACGCACGCCCAGCCGGGGCCGGCGGGCGACTGGCTCGGTGCCCTCAACGCCGGCGGTGCGACGCTCCGCATCGTGTTCCACATCGAGGCCGCTGAAGGGGGCGGCTACACCTCGAGCCTCGACAGCCCGGATCAGGGGGCGTTTGGCATCCCGATCAACCAGACGACCTACGAGGCCGGCGTCCTCACGCTCGCGCTGCCACCGATGGGCGCGGCCTTCGAGGGCCGGCTCGACGAAACCGGAGCTTCCCTCGAAGGGACGTGGTCGCAGGGCGGCGCCTCCTTCCCCCTGGCGCTAGCGCGTACCGAAAACCCGCCCGCGCAAAACCGCCCCCAGGAGCCGAAAGCGCCTTTCCCCTATCGATCGGAGGAGGTGTCGATTACTACGCCGGCGGCCGGCGTAACCCTCGCCGGCACGCTCACCCTCCCCGAGGGCAACGGCCCCCATCCCGCCGTGATCTTGATTTCGGGCTCGGGCCCGCAGAACCGGGATGAAGAACTCATGGGACACAAACCCTTCCTGGTGCTGGCGGATTACCTCACGCGGCAAGGCATCGCGGTGCTGCGGTACGACGACCGGGGCGTGGGCGCGTCGACGGGCGATTTCGGGGCAGCGACCAGTGTGGACTTCGCCGCTGACGCCCGGGCCGCGTTTGGCTTTCTCGCTGGGCACTCGGCGATTGATGCCGGAGCCGTCGGTCTGGTGGGCCACAGCGAAGGCGGCCTCGTCGCCCCGATGGCGGCAGTCGACGAGCCGCAGGTGGCTTTTATCGTCATGCTCGCCGGCCCGGGACTCCGCGGCGACGCGATCCTGATGCTCCAGTCCGAAGCCATCCTCCGCGCGTCGGGCGTCGACGCCGGCGTCATCGCAAAAACGGCCGCGTTTAATCGGGGGATCTATGATCTCGTGCTCGAGGAATCCGACCCGTCCCGGCTATCCGAGCGGCTCTCCGCGTTTTACGATACCCAGCTCGAAGCCCTGACCGAGACGGAGCGCGCGACGATGGGCCTCAGCGCGGAGGCCCGCGACCCCCTGATCGCCCAGATCGTCAGTCCCTGGATGCGGACCTTCATCACATACGACCCCGCGCCGGCGCTGGCGCGCCTCACCCTACCGATCCTCTCGCTCATCGGCGCGAACGACCTCCAGGTGCCGGCGGAACCCAATACCACAGCCATCGAAGCCGCCTTCCGCCAGGCCGGCAATACCCGGGGGAAGACGTTGATCCTGCCTGGCCTCAATCACCTGTTCCAGACCTCGACCACAGGCGCCCCCGCCGAATACGGCCAGATCGAGGAAACGATGGCGCCGGCGGCGCTGGAGGCCATTTCCACCTGGATCCATGAAACGGTTGGCCGCTAAAAAACCCCGCCCCATCCGATGGCTATCGGATGGGGCGGGGTTCATTATTCGATTACGGATTACGAATTACAGACCGGTTGGCGATAGGCGGAAGTCCCGCCGATACCTACAGCCTTAAACGTTAATCCTGGAACCTTGAACCGCATTCGCTTGCGAATGCCTCAGTTGCACCCGAGATCCGTGCGGGTCTGGGAGTCGTTCGCCGGCAGGCAGTTGCCCGACGGGACCGAGTTCGGGACGTAGCGGAAGAGATCGCCGTCGTACAGACCACCCTCGACGAAGGCGACCAGATCCGAGATCTCGTCCGACGTGAGGCCCAACGGCTGGAATTCAGCCGCCAGCTGCGTGCCCGGCACGTCGCTGTTCGAGGCCACCGCGAGGTTCTTGTATTCGATCACTTCGCGGACCGAGTTAAACGTCCCGCCATGGCCGTAGAAGGGCGAGTCCATCAGGTTGTACAGCTGCGGCGTCTTGAACTTGTAATTGTCCGCCGCATTACCCGTGAAGCTGCCGCGGCCGAACCGGGCGCCATCGGTCGACGGATCGCCGTAGACCCCGGGGCCGTTCAGGTTGTCCATCCCGAGGGCATAGAAGGTCATCGAGTTCAGTGCGGGACCGGTGTGGCAGGTCGAGCACTGGGCTTTGTCGAAGAAAAGGATGGCACCGCGCTTCTCCTGCTCGGTCATCGCGTCCTTGTTGCCGCGGAGCCATTTCTGAAACGGCGCCTCGTTGGCGAGCATCGTGCGCTCGAACGAAGCGATGGCAAGGCCGGCCCGTTCGCGGTCGATCGGCTGACCTGGGAAAGCCTCGGCGAAAAGCTGGGTGTACTGCGGATTCGTAGCGGCGATTGATGTGTGTACATCCGCCATGCGGTGCACTTTCAGGCCGGCGATGGCCTGGATCTCGAGCCCTTCGTAGCCAAAGCTGTTGTCCGCTTTCGGCGTGCCGGGCGTCCAGAAGGCCTCGGTGCCGGCGTTGATGCCAAGCGCTCCGAATTGTCCGTTCCAGAGCTGCGCTTCCTGGTAGGCCCCGTTCATCGCGGACGGCGTGCGGATCGGCTGGACGTCGAGTTCGGTAATCTGATACGCGGGATTGTTGACGCGGCCCTGTCCGTTCTGGCTCATCCCGATACCACCCTCACCGACACCCTGAATACGGCCCGCCTGGAAACCGGCAGCCGCGTGATGACAGGAAGCACAGGAGTAGGTGCCGGCGCCCTCCGGCTTGATGGGATTCACCGCGAGACCCGTCTCGTGGTACAGCAGCTGGCCCAGTTCAACCTTCTTCGCTGTAATGGGGTTACGCGGATCCTGAGGGATCGCATTGAAATCATCACTGTCCGGCAACAGGAAGAGGTCCATGCCCTGCCCGTCCGCGGCTTCAACAAGCGCTGCTTCGAGCTGCTCGTCCAGTTCCGGATCTTCGTCTTTTCCCTTAAAAATGTCGCAGCCCACCATCAATACACCCATGGCGGTGTAGAGGGCAGCCTGTTTCATGAAACGGAGTAGCCGATCGCTCGGCGCATTTTGCGTCCGATACGCACGCGTTGTAGTACTGATCATTGTCGCATCGATTAGGTTTGGCGACGGCAAGAAACTCTTGCCGGTGTGGATTCGGGGCCGATCTATGGAAGCGACGGTACGTGTTGCACATCGTTGTGTTAAACGTTCCGTTCTGGGTACGCGCCCGTGGGCTGTCCAGCGTACCCCCAGGATGGAACGAATAACGCGCAACAAGTCAACGCATAACGTCAGTTCAAGAGGGACTGGGTAGATCGTCTTTGCTTGCGTGGTTGAAACCTACAACGAGCCTCACGTCACGGCATGGGAGGTTTGGCGCACAACATGTGGCATTTTTGTTTCGATTCCAGCTGACAAAGGGCCCATAACCATATAATACACTCGTTTCTCACAAGTCATGCAAGGGGGAACCCTACACGGACGTAAGGGCTGGATAGGGCCCGGAGTAGGGTGGCCTTTACGGGCGTACACGCTCGACGAACCCGCGAAACGCCGGGAGAAGTCCCGACAAGAATCACTGCGGCACCAACCCCAAAAACCCGACACGACCCGTGACCTCTTGCCCAAATATCAGGAGCATCTGATGCAATCGTCGTATGTTACCCCCGGTATCAGGGGTGTTAACAAAATTCCGAATCGATTAAAAAAGGCAGTTTGTCATCCCGCACTTGATGCGGGATCCAGCGGGATTGCTATTCGGCTGGATCCCGGGTCGGAGCCCGGGATGACAAACTACAATGGTAATTGGCGTTTTGTTAACACCTCTGCCCCGGTATCGTGCCTGGAGGTAGGCACGATGATTCGGCCATACGACTCCCCCGCACATGAACCGTTTTTTCCCAGGTTTCGCCCGGCCAGGTATGCTGCTGGTGGCCGCACTCCTCGCCGGCGCTTGCTCGCCGCAGGTATCGGCTCCACCGAACATTCTCTTTATTTTTACCGACGACCACAGTACGAAAGCCATCGGTGCGTATGGATCGGTCATCAACGAAACGCCTCACATCGACCGCCTGGCTCGTGAAGGGATGGTGTTCAGGCATTGTTTCGTAACCAACGCGATCTGTGCGCCGAGCCGGGCGACGATCCTGACCGGGACCTACAATCACATCAACGGTCAGATCACCAACGAAGAAACGTTCGACGGCAGCCAGACCACCTTTCCGAGGCTACTGCAGCAGGCCGGCTATCAAACGGCGCTCGTCGGGAAATGGCATCTCCAGAGCACGCCCACCGGCTTCGACTTCTGGCGCGCCCTCATCGGACAGGGGCCCTACTACAATCCACCGATCGGCTCACCGGAGGACACATCGCGCGTGGAGGGGTATACGACCGATATCATCACTGATATCGCGCTGGACTGGCTCCAGACCAAACGAGATCCCGCCAAACCCTTTATGCTGATGTATCAGCACAAGGCGCCGCATCGGACGTGGGACCCCGGCCCGGATCATCTCACGCTCTACGACGACGTCACCATCCCCGAGCCGGCGACGTTGTTCGACGACTACGCCGGCCGCACCCGCGCGGCGCGTGAGCAGCACATGACGATCGCCAATAACCTCCGCGCGCTGGACCTCAAGATCATCCCTTCCTCCAACCTCACACCGGATCAACTGGCCGCCTGGAATGCGGCCTATGAACCCAAAAACGAGGCCCTCCGCGCCAACCCGCTCACGGGCGATTCCCTCACGAGATGGAAATACCAGCGCTACATCAAGGACTATCTGCGAGCCGTGGCGTCGGTGGACGACAACATCGGGCGCGTGCTCAACTACCTCGATGAAACGGGGCTCGCCGATAATACGATCGTGATCTATAGCTCCGACCAGGGGTGGTTTCTGGGCGAACACGGGTGGTACGACAAACGCTGGATGTACGAGGAGTCGCTGCGAACCCCGCTGATCGTCCGTTGGCCCCGCCATATCCAGCCGGAGAGGGTGAACGAGGATTTTGTCTCCAATCTCGACTTCGGCCCCACCTTTCTCGAATTGGCCGGCGTCACCCCGCCCGCTACGATGCAGGGCCGGAGCCTGAAACCAATCCTCCTGGGCGAGACGCCCGCCGACTGGCGCACGAGCCACTATTACCACTACTACGAATACCCCGCCTCCCACTGCGTCCAGCGGCATTATGGCGTCCGCACCGACCGATACAAGCTGATCTATTTCTACCTTATGGATGAGTGGGAGCTGTTCGACCTGGATACCGACCCCGATGAACTGCGGAGTGTGTACGACGACCCGGGCTACGCCGGCGTCGTCGCCGACATGAAGGCCGAGTTGGAGCGATTGCGCCGGCAGTACAACGTCCCGGAAGATACCCGGCCCGGTGGCGAGTGCGACTACGACACAGAGAACTGGCAAGGATTCGAATCACCCTGACAGTATGCGCCCTTCGTTGACGCACGACGCGATCGAACCCCTCATTCGCTCGGTTTTTGGCCTGACAGGCACGCCGCGCCCCCTGCCCAGCTACAGCGATCTCAACATCGCCCTCGATAGCGACGGCGAGACCGCCTGGGTGCTAAAAATCGCCAACAGCGATGAAGCAGAGGCTATCCTGGATTTTCAGCAGCGCGCCCTGCTCTACGTCGCCGCGACGGATCCCGGGCTGCGGATCCCGCAGATTCACCGTACCATGGACGGACACCCCCGCGTCGTGGTAGTTGGCGCCGACGGCGAACGGCATCAGGCATGGATGGTATCGTTTCTGGATGGTCGATTCCTGGCGGATCTGCCCGAACATGCGCCGGCGCTGCTCCAGGACGTCGGCCGCTTCTTCGGCCGCCTCGACCGGGCGTTGATCGGGTTCAGACATGAGGCCATGCAACGCACGCTCCGCTGGGATCTCCGGCAGGCAAATCTGGCCCTTCCCTGCCTGCCCGCCATCGCGGACCCCGCGCGTCGCCGCATCGCGGAGGCCATCCTGAACCGGTTCACAAACCAGACATCGGCAGCACTGGATCGATTGCGGATGCAAGTGATCCACAACGACGCCAACGACCACAACGTGCTGGTGCCGCCCGCCGGCGCCGCAACGCATGTCAGCGGGGTCATCGATTTTGGGGATCTGATCTGGACGGCGCTGGTGTGCGAGCCGGCGATCGCCGCAGCGTATGCCCTGTTGGGAAAATCGGATCCCGTGGATGCCGCGATTCACGTTTTCGAGGGATTCAACGCCGTTTTCCCGTTGACGGAAGAGGAGCTCGCGCTGGCCTTCGATTTGATCGTGTTGCGCCTCGCGATGAGCGTATGTTACTCGGCACGCGAGCGCGCCCGGGCGCCGGACAACGCCTACCTGGCCGTGAGCGAGGCGCCGGCGTGGGAGGCCCTGCATCAGCTGACCCGGCTGGATCGCGCTGCGGTGGAAGCGCGATTTCTTGCTATCCGTCAAGACCCGAAGGGTTTCGAAAACCCTTCGGGTCTGACGCCGGCCACCTGATTCCGATCCAGCGCCTTGATCGATTTCATTTTCGCACGACCATGCCCCACGACATCCCCACCCGCTCGGCGGACGAGCTCCTGGCCCTGCGCCGCCGCCTCCTGGGCCCTTCGCTCAGCCTCTCCTACCAGCAGCCGCTGAAGATCGTCCGCGGCCGCGGGCAGTACCTGTACGACGAGGAAGGCCGCGCCTACCTGGACGGCGTGAACAACGTCTGTCATGTCGGCCACAGCCATCCGCACGTCGTGCGCGCCATCGCGGAGCAGGCCGGCCGGCTCAACACGAACACACGCTACCTGCACGACGGGCTCGTCGAGTACGCCCGACGGCTCACCGCCACCCTCCCCGAACCGTTGAGCGTCTGCTATTTCGTCTGCTCCGGCACCGAGGCCAACGAGCTGGCGCTCCGCCTGGCGCGGACCTACACCGGCCGGCAGGACGTCATCGCGCTCGATCACGCCTACCACGGCAACTCCGCCGCGACGATCGACATCAGCCCCTACAAATTCAACAGCCGCGGCGGCCGCGGCGCGCCGGCGTGGGTCCATATCGCCCCCGCGCCCGACCCCTACCGGGGCCTCTACCGTTTTCC
>JBGSPJ010000034.1:0-2449 GCA_041738655.1 Rhodothermales bacterium
GGTCGCGGCCGACATCACCTCGCCCGACGCGGCCGCCCGGCTCGTTGAGGCGGCGAAGAACCGGTTCGGGGGGATACATATCCTGGTCGGCAACGCCGGCGGCAACCGCCGCAAACCGCTGGTGGATACGACGGACGAGGACTGGTCGCAGCTGATCGACCTCAACCTCATGGGCCATATCCGCTGCGCGCGGACCGTGGTGCCGGCGATGAAGCAGGCCGGCGGCGGGGCCATGGTGTTTGTCTCCAGCATCTTCGGCCGCGAAGCCGGCGGGCCGGGGCTCTCGATCTACAATACCACCAAATCCGCCCTGATCAGCATGGCCAAGATCCTGGCGCTGGAAGTGGCCGGCGATGGGATCCGCGTGAACACCGTCGCCCCGGGCTCGATCCGATTCCCGGGGAGCAGCTGGGACAAGCGCTGCATCGACGACCCGGAGGGGATGGCGAAATTCGTCGAACAAAACCTCCCCATCGGCCGCTTCGGCACCGCGGAAGAGGTGGCGGATGTGGTAACCTACCTCGCCAGCGACCGCGCCAGTCTGGTAACCGGCGCCTGTATTACCGTGGATGGCTCGCAGTCGCGCTCGCTGATCTGAAGGGTTTAAGGTTTAAGGTTCGAGGTTCAAGGTCTTTTCCCTTAAACCTCGAACCTTAAGCCTTAAACCTATTCAAAAGCCATGACCGTCGCCACGAGCTGGCGCTGGCGGTCTTGTTTCCGGTTCCACTGGATGAGGATAGGGCTCTGGTAGGTGCCATGGACGATGGCCGGCTGGTCGTTTTGCCGGGGATCGGCGACGAGGAAGCGGACGGAGCGTTTCATCTGAAGCGCGCGCGCGGCCTTGGCGGCGAGCACTTTCTGGATGCCGCGGCCGACCAGAGAGGTGCTCAGGCCGAGGCGATCGAGAGTGCGGTTGACGACATGCACCAGATCATACTTGGCGTAATTGAGCATCTTGTTCGGCACGGCGCGCGGGTCCTTGAGCATGTGCCACCCTTTCTGCGCCATGAAGCGCATGGGATTGTGGAGCACCTCGGCGAGATCGTACTGCATGAGGAGCGTCTCGTACTCATTCACCGTCAGCGCGGCGCCCTGTTCGTCGGGCGCGAGGCTGATCTCGATCCGGCCCTGCTGGATGCCCAGCCGGCGCACCTCGTAGTCGAGCTCGTCCATCAACCCAAGCCGCGGGTCCTTCAGATTGACCGAATCCACCCGATGCCCGGATACGGGTACGATCAGGGGGATGGTATGGACCGGCACCTCGCGGTTGTAGCCGATGACGGTCGTCTTCCGCCGGCGCTTCGTCCCGTCGCACTCGCCATCGAGGTCGACAAAGTATACCGGCATCTCCCCCCGGTGCCTGTAGGTGACGCAGTTCTCGAGTCCGGAGCCGATGTAGGTCAGGTGCGAATCCCCGTTCAGCGGCTCGGAGCGTTTTTGCTCTTCCGTGAGCTCGGTGCGGAGGTGAAGCTTGTCGTGGCAGTAGTTCGCGAGGGGCGGGAAAAGCTCCTGGAAGCCATCGACATAGGCGCGGAGCGAATCGGGGCTATGGTTCAGCCGGTCGCAGACGCTCTGTTCGAAGTAACCCGCCGTGGTGTGGAAGGAACAGTAGAGCGCTTTTTCGTAGGTGCGGAAAAAGGCCTCGTCGTGTTCTTTCAGCCGGGAAGAGATGTCGATGACGTCGAAACGCGACGCCGGCGTTAGCTCTAAGCTGATTTCAGCCATGGGACTCGGTATCAGGGACGAAGATTCGGTGAAGGCTACAGCGAATCCGTCGAAATGTCAATCGTCGTGGGGTGAGGGGTCGGATCGCGAGGCGGGTGGATACGCGAACGAATCGTTCTACGTTACACCGCGCGTCCGGTTCGATGACCACGGGGTTGAGCGTTTGTGCGTTAAACGTTTGCGCGTTGAACGTTTCGCGTTGAACGTTTGCGCGTTAAACGTTTGCGCGTTGAACGTTTCGCGTTAAACGTTGGCTCATTGAACCTTAAACCTGGAACCTTAAACCCCTTCAGCTCTCTTCATCAAGATCGACCACGCGCGCGGCTTTTTTACCATCCCAGAAGCGCAGCGTGAGGTCGGCTTCTGGCGCGACGTCGGCGGCGGAGAAGAGCCGCCGGCCGTCTTGTTCAACCACGACGTACCCCTGCCGGAGCGGCCGCGTGGGGTCGAGCAGGGTCAGGCGTTGCTGAATCGAGGCGAGGCGGGTCTGTTGGAGGGCGATGGTGCGGGGGGCGGTGCGCTGGAGCCGGCGGGCGAGTTCGTCGATCCGCTGGCGGTGCTGGTCGAGCAGGTAGATGGGCTGGCGGAAGCCATAGGCGTTCACGAGGGTCCGCAGGCGTTTCCGGCCCTCGTCGATGCGCTGGCGTACGATCTCCGCGAGCCGGCCCTCGACGCCGCGCAGGAAGGCCTGGAGCTCGCGCTGATCGGGCGCGACAATCTCGGC
>JBGSPJ010000052.1:0-13608 GCA_041738655.1 Rhodothermales bacterium
CGTGGCCCCACGGGCGGCGTCCGTGGCATCGGGTTCACCGTCGGCGCCGGGACGGGTCGCCGGCCGCTGCTCGAACTCGGGACCGGTAGGGCGATAGGGAGGAATGCCGTTGCTCATAGGATTGATCGCGATACAGATTCACGGAAGGGAAGGCGGCGCGTCAGATTTCGAGCGTCCGCTTGATGACCTCCTTGGAGGTCTGAAAGGCCGACAGGTTGGCGTCGTAGATGCGGTTGGCGGAGATCAGTCGGGCCATTTCCTCCACGACGTTGACATCCGGATACATGACGTATCCGTTTTCGTCGGCGTGGGGGTGCGACGGGTCGAACTCCGTGCGGTACACCGCGTCGTCCTCGATGGAGGTCGTCGGGCCCATTTCCGCTTCATGCAGCCGGCGGCGGAGCGACGTGCCGTTGAAATGCTGTCCGTCTGGCGTGGCCATTGAACTCTGCATCTGATTGAGCAGGTTGTCGAAACGGCGGTACCGGTCGTCGGGCACTTCGTGCACGGGGCGCTTCATGGCATACATCGTTCCGTCGGCCTTTCGGGTCGTCGTGGCGTTGGCGATGTTGTCGGTGGAGGCGCTGATCGCCAGCCGCTGCGCCTCGAGGCCTCGGGCCACGGTCTGGAAGACGCTGAAGGTGTGTTTGTTGATAAGCATAGCCGTGCGGCGTACAGAGTGAAGAGAGAGGCGATTAGCGGCCGGTGATGCCGATGCGGACCATCTCGAAGTGATCGTGGAGCGCCCGTGTGCTGAACTGGCCGCGCATCTGCACATCGGCCAGGTTCATCAGCTCATCCTCGATGATCGGAACGTCGTCGTGGACCTGCATGCGGGGCTTAACATCCACCACATCGCGGAGGCCGGGGATGGCGTGGCGAACTTCCTGGAGCTTTTCCTCGAACGTGACCGAGAGGCGTTGATAGCCGGGCGTGTCGAGGTTGGCCATATTGCTGGAGAGCGCCTTGAGCCGCCAGTTATACGCCTGCAGGGCATTCCGCAGCAGGTGCACGCGGTCGGTCTCCATGAGCGGGGGGTCGATGATCTTTCCTGGTTCCATGGCGGAAGAGCGTAACGTGCGTGAATGGTGTTGGTCCCTGGCCAAAATCAACCATCGTGCCACGTCAGGAGGGAAGCAGGGCCGGCACGGGGGAGATGCCGGCATTCACGCGGATCGGGCCGCGAATAAAGTCCGCGGCATGAGTATCGGCCGGAACGGGGCGGACTTAAGCCGGCGCAAGAAAAACATGGGGGCAGAAAAAAGCCCGCGCCGGGGAAATAGTTGCCGATATCCCGGGGCCCATCTGGCGCCGGCGCCGGTGCGGCAGCCGGGTGGATTTTGGCCGGCGTCGGAACAATATGGTAGCGTGTCGTTACCAGTGCCCCGATCATAAGGAGCCCTTCGAGCGGCCTTTCCCGCGTCATACTTTTGACGCATCATCGGTGGGATTCCGTGATCTGTTCATTTCGTTGTGACGGTATTTTATCGATCGCGAAAGGAGTCGTGGGTTGGGCCATCCGCCCGTCACCCGCGCTCGCTGTCGCTCGAATTCCTGTGCCGCGGCATCCAGTCGACGGCTCGGCGCCGATCCACCGCACGTCTCGCGATGGCGCACGTATTCGGTAGCGGTACAGGATTTGAACGCGGTCGTTTGCACGCCGATCAAGCACGTCTTCGAGGCGGGGAGCCTGGCGACCCGTCGCGGTTCATTTCATAGGGATGGATGCCCCGTTCATACGGTGAACGCGGCCACCATCCGAAGCCTTTCAATTAGCCCACGGCAGTACGTAGATGGAGCAACAGGCACAAATTTTATTCGTCGACGACGAGCAGCAGTTACACAGTCTTTTCGAGCGACTGTTTGCGCGCCACGGCATGCGCGTGAAGAGTTGTTCGGATGCCAACCAGGCGAAAGTCGAACTGAAACGTCAGGCGTACGATCTGGTCGTGACGGACTTCATGATGCCGGATGTCGACGGCCTGGAGCTGCTCGCACATATCCGCCAGGAGTATCCCCGCACCCGCGTGATCATGATCACGGCGCACTACAACGTCCAGCACGCTGTGCGCACGATGCAAAACGGGGCGATCGACTATATCCCGAAGCCGTTTTCCACGACCGAGCTCGTCGAACGCGTCCAGCAGTGCCTGGCCCGCGTCCGCGACGAAGACCAGGACGAGCAGGACGAAACGCAGCCGCGCACCCGAAAGGGCGGCGCCGCCCGCAATAAGGTGCGTCAGGTGCGATACATCGGCGAGCACCAGTCGATCCGCAACCTGCGCAAGCTGATGCCCCGCGTCAGTCAGAACAAGGCGCCGGTGTTCATTCAGGGCGAGAGCGGCACCGGGAAAGAAATCCTCGCGAAGCTCCTTCACCAGATGAGCGATCGGGCCAATGGCCCGTACGTCACGCTGAACTGCGCGAACCTGCCCCGCGAACTCGTCGAGAGCCACCTGTTTGGCCACCGTAAGGGCGCCTTCACCGGCGCGATCGATGATATGGTCGGCGCGTTCGAGGTGGCCAACGGCGGAACGCTACTGTTAGACGAAATCACCGAGATCGACCTCGTTGTCCAGGCCAAGCTCCTCCGCGTACTCCAGGAAAACGAATTCCAGAAGATCGGCTCCTCCGAAGTCAAGAAGGTGGATGTACGTGTGATCGCGACGAGTAACCGCAACCTGAACGAGGCCATCCGGACGGGCATCTTCCGGGAGGACCTGTTCCATCGTCTCTCCGTCTTCCCTCTTTCCGTGCCGGCTCTCCGCGAACGCCTCTCGGATGTGCCCCTGCTGACAGAGCATTTCATCGAGAAGTACTGCCAGTTGTACGACCTGCCGGCCAAGACGGCCGCGGAGGACCTGACGGCCAAGCTGCAGTCCTTCCCCTGGCCGGGCAACGTCCGCCAGCTCGAAAACGTCATCCAGCGCGGCGTCATCCTTTCGGCTGAACGGACGGTGATCAACGCCGACGATGTGTTCAACGACTTCTTCCAGGATGCCGAGCCCCACGATTCATCGGCCAGCGCGGGGCCTCAGGGCAACCCGAAGACGATCGAGGACATGGAGCGGATCATGATCATGAAGGCGCTCTCGGAAGCGAACAACAACCAGCAGCGGGCCGCCGAAACGCTGGGCATCAGCGCCCGCACGATTCGGAATAAGCTCCGCCGGTACCGAGAAAGCGGGTTCATGGCCTGAGCGAACCGTACGCGTATAACATGCCAGTCGCGAGGCGCTGCCGGATATCGGCGGCGCCTCGTTGCGTTCTCAGGGGTGCTGTGGGAGCAAGGGTGAGGGGTGCTCGTGAGGCAAGGGAGACAGCGGGGTGTTAACAATCCACGGGCCCGGTCGATACACCATGTACCGGATACACCGCCTCCTCAGAGGCCCTTAACCCGTACGACCATGGCTCAAGTAGCGCAATCCCAGGGAAAAGACGTCAAGCAGCAAAGCGTCCTCATCATCGACGACGACCGTACGTTCAGGGAGGTCGTAGGGCACCTGCTGCGCCAGCTCAACTACGAAGTGTTTACCGCCGAGGATGGCGCGCAGGGGTATGAAGCGGCGGCCAAGAACCTGCCGGATGTTATCCTTTGCGACGTGCACATGAAGGGCATGCACGGCTACGCGACGACGGAGGCGATCAAGGAAAACCCCGATCTGAACAGCATCCCGATCGTCATGGTCACGGGGTCCGCCTCCCGCCTCGGAGAAATGCGTGGCCGGAACTCGGGGGCCGACTACTACCTGGCCAAGCCGGTCCGTGCGAGCGAGCTGACGGAGGTGCTGAACAAGGCCATGAAGGACCGCGCCGGCACGTCGTTCGACGCCCAGGCAGGATCGAAGTCCAAGGACTTCATCATGGGGTAATTGGGTTCAAGGTTCTGTAGGGTTAAGGTTTAATGTGATCCTAACCCTTCAACCTGAACATCCATCAGGCGGCCGAGCCGTCGGAAGGGCCGCCGAGGTCGTCCGCGATGCGCGCGACGATCTGATCGAGGACGGCCTGGCTCTTGTAGTAGTGCGTCTGCAGGCGCCCCATGATTTCCTGCCGGCGTTCCTCGGACAGGGCGCCGTCCGCGTCGTAGACACGGCGGGCCATCTCCAGGTCTTGCATTTTGCGTTTTTCTTCCTCGAGCGCGCGTCGGCCGGCTTCTGAAATGGCCACGCTGTCGCGCTGGGGAGACTCGTCCTTGTCGTTGCCCGGCCGCGAAGGCTGGCGCCCCTCAAGGTCCGTCTTCTCGATCTTCCGTTGGCCGAGCGGATTCGAATGGGAGAGGCTACCTTTGGTGATATCGCCGATGTTCATGGTGGCATGTCGCTTAAACTACGAGCCGACCCGCGCACGTTACGTAACGGTCTGGGTGTCGACCGGAAGCGCCAGAATGTCCGTCCCATCGGCCAAATGTGCCGCGAACGTGAAAAACATGCCTGGCCTGTGGCTCAAAAAAACGCCTGTTCCGGTTCAGGGTACAGCAAAATGCCCGCGAGGGGCGCGTTCCTGAAGGGATAGTTGCACAAGATATGCCAGAAACAGGGCGTGTCGCCACTCTTTTTGCCGGGGCGTGTATGCGCCGTGCGTAGTAATGCGGAGGAGCGATCGGCGGGTAGGGGCGTCAGCCGGTCAGGCCGGGGTTGAGCCATTGGGGGGGCACCGGGGGGGCCGCGTAGGTGCGCCGGGCTTTTTTCTGGTGTTGCAGCTCGTGGATCTGCCGCTCCTTTTCCTGCTCTTTCGCCACAAGCGCGTCGCCGATGGTCTGCTCCTGGCGTTCGAGTTTGCGCAGGAGGGCGCGGCAGGCCGGCGTGGAGAGGGCGCCGTCGGCATATTGTTCGGACAGGGCGGCGAGCAGGGGCTCGCGTTCGTCGAAGAGGATGAAGAAGGTCTCCATCTCGTCCCGCTCGAGCGCGCCGAGGATGCGCTGCCCGAGCGCGAGCATCTGGTGAAGGGTGTAGGTCATATCAACGTCCGAAGGCCGAGAGACTGGCCGATTGGCCCTGGTAGAGCGTGAGCGCTTCCTGGAGACGGGCGAATTCGGCGCGCAGGCGATCCTCGCGGCGCCCGAGACGATCGTCTTCGTCCGCGATATCGTGCTTGAGGGAGCGGATGCGTTCGTCCGTGCTGAGTTCGCGCTGCTTGATGACGCCCCGGAAGCCCAGGTATTCGTCCATGCGCGCGGCCAGGCGGGTGCCGACGCCGTCGTCGCCGGCGAAGAAAGAGCGCACGGCATCCGGATCCGCTTCAACCGCCGCGATGAGCTTGTCGGCGTCGTCCAGCTTGAGCGAGCCGTCCGAGTTGACCTTGATGCCGATGTCGGTGATCTGGCGGGGGCTGCCAAGCGGCTGGCCGGGGACCAGGCGCACAAGGTCCTCGCGCATGTTGTAGCGGAGCGCCGTGAAGGCCGTGTCGCCGGCAAACGTGCCCCGCTCCCCCGTCTCGCCATCGACGCGGCTTTTGCTTTTTACGTAGCTGAGGATGTCGTTGTACTTCTGGATAAAGTCCGCCACCTCTTCTTCAATGCCGGAAGCATCCGGCGCGACGGTGAAGCCGCTGGGGTCGGTTGTGACCTGGCGCAGCGTGAACGAGACGCCATCGAGTGCGTCCGTGATCACGTTCGAATCCCGATAGATGGTGAGGCCATCGAGGACAAATTTGGAGTTCAGCTCGGATGTCTCCTCGCTTGTGCCGACGGCCGTGGCATATCCGCCGACGTCGCCGACGGCCAGTGCGTTGTTGCTGATGCCAAGCTGGGCGAGGAGGCCGTCCGGGTCCGCCGAGAACTCGAGACGGTTCGTATAGCCCGTCTGGACGGCGCGCAGCGAGAGCCGGGCGGTGCCGGACGTCTCCTTGATGACCGAGGCGTAGGATCGGTTGTCCCGGTCGATGGTCTCGCTGTTGATGGCGCCGAGCATCGCCGTGTTGATCGCCGTGGAGATCTGCTCGAGCACGTCTTCGTCCGAACTACCGTTGATGTTCACCGTAACCGCGATCGACTCGCGGGCGTCGGGGTCGGCCTCGGTCGGGTTGGCGATACTGACCGTGAACGACTTATTCCCGGAGCCGAGCGCATCGATGATCGAGGTGGCGGAGGCCGTATGTTTGCTCGAGAGCCGGGTGTCCGACGAGGCCAGCCGGTTGACCAGCAGGCTGTGGGACCCGAAGGCTGCGCTATCCGAAGTCGTGGCCGTGAAGCCCGTGGTGCTATCCAGCGCGATCGAGCGGCCGTCGAACGGATGAGAAATCGGATCCGTGAGGCGTTCGAGGATGGTATCCAGGGCGGATAGCCGGCTACCGAGATCGCCGAGGACACTTTTCTGGGTTTCTCGGGCGAGTTTTTCGGCCTCCAGGCTTTGCCGCTTCTGGCTTTCCAGCAGAATGATGTTGGAGATGAGGATCTCGTAGGGATCCGACTGGCGGAAGGCCTGAAGGGCGGAGCTACTCAGCATGACGTTGACGGTCTGGTAGAGATCGAAGGGGGTCAGCCGGCCGGCTGCGGAGCCGTCGCGTTCACCAGGAGGCCCTGTTTCCACGTCGTCCGCAAGTCGTCGAGCATCCCGTGGACCAGGTTGAGGTCGCCGGAGATGCTTTCGCGCATGCAGAATTCGTAGATCTGGGAGAGGCGGACGGACAGATCCCCCCCATCCTCGAAGTTGAGAGAAGAGATCAGTTCGATCAGAATTTTGCGCAGCTTGATGCGGTCGCCATTGTGGCATGCGAGGACCGCGAGATCGTAAAGCTTGGCAATCAGCTGAGCAGGAGAGGCCGATAGCACATCTTGCCTCTGATACTGAGCCGATGCATGCTTACTGTACATAATCAGTACCCGTTAGGATGATGAGTCGTGTAAGCGCCGACAGCGCGCATAGGAGGCTGGAAACCTCGCATGGACGGTCTTCTCGTGGGGAAGAAATTTCCAGCGCCAACGCGTTTTCTACCGGTGTTGGCGGCGGTCTGTCAGGCGCACAAAGGAAGCTATCGGATCTGAAATCAGGTTCTTAAATGCGACGCGCGACGATTCCTGCGCTTAAGTCTGGCAGAAAACCCGGACGAGGACGTGCATGGGGGTGGGTTCACCGCAATTTGGCACGTTTAAGGCTTCAAGACCCCATCAAACGCCCGGAATGCGCCGGCGGCTACTCGAGGATTCGACGGCCGCGGTAGTGATTCGCGGGTTCGCAATCTCTCTATCACACCAGCCAGAAGGAGCACCATGGAGGATCGGTCGAAAGAAGCATTTGCACAGTTCAACGCGGCGCAAAACGCATTGGAGAGCGGCGATCTCGATCGCGCCGGCGATCTGTTTGAGCGGATCGACTACGAGGCGATCGAGCGGGTCGAGCCGGACGACGCGTTGTCGGCGCGGGTCCTGGCGCTGCAGCTCTGCATCCTGCAGGAACGGTACAAGCAGGCCATGTACCACGCGGATGCCGCGTTGGATCTGGCCGAGCACGAGCCGCTCATTCATCACCTGGCCGGCCAGGCGCTCTGGGCCGAGGGCCATCACCGCAGCGGCGCCGAGATGCTGGTGTACGCGGCCGAGCTGCTGGACGGCGCGGCAGACCGCCCCGAGCCCTTCCACTTCGATGTCGATCGGGCACAGGTCTATTATTACGCAGCCGAAGCCTGCCATACGTTCGAGCAGGAGAGCGCTGCCGAGCAGTTCTATCAGAAGGCTATGCAGTTCTCAAATGAGCCGGCCGGGTTGCCGTCACTCTGAACCGAGCGGGATTCCTCCCCCTCTACGTCCAACGTCAAAGCGCCCATTCGATGATGACGCCCGTCACCCCAATGCCCCGATCCTCCGCCACAGCGCCCCGCCTGTCGTTGTGCATGATCGTCAAGAACGAGTCCAAGACGCTCGAGAAATGCCTGTCGCTCGCGCGCCCGCATGTCGACGAGATCGTCGTCGTCGATACCGGATCGACAGACGGCACCCAGGACATCGCGCGCCGGTATGCGGACGTCTACGACGAGATCGAATGGCCGGGCTCGTTCGCCCTGGCGCGCAACCATAGCCTGAACCTGGCGACGGCCGACTACATCCTCATCCTCGATGGGGACGAATACATCGAACAGCCGGCGGCCTGGAAACGCATCCGCGAAAGCCTCGGGTTGCTCGACTATGCCGCCATGTTGCTGCCGGTCAAGAACCTGCTCGGCGAGGCCAACGTCGTCGAGGCCGATGTCTTCTGGCAGGAACGCATCCTTCGTAATCATCCCGACATCCGGTACATCGGCAGCGTCCACAACCAGGTGATGGAGGCTATCGCGGCGCACGCGAAGCAGACCGGCCGGCAGATCGTCCGCCTCGACGCCGAGATCGTGCATACCGGCTATGCGCTCCCCGAAGCCGAGATGGTCCGGAAATATAAGACGCGCATCGACCTGTTGCGCCAGGAGTACGAGCACCCCCGGTCGGACATCTACCGCGCCTACTACGGCTACCAACTCGGCCTCATCTACTATATCATGCGGCGCAACGAAGAGGCCGCGCGGCTCTTTAAAAGTATCGACTACTCGAAGTTGACGCCCGACAACGCGTTTTACACGCGGCTCCTGGGCGCCCAGACCGAGATGCGGCTCCAGCGGTACCCCGAGACCCTGGTGCACTGCAACGAAATGCTGGCCCTCAATCCGCGCGAGCCGGTGGGGTATTACCTCACGGGGATCGCGCTGATTCGCGCCGGCCGAACCGAAGACGGGATGCTGATGCTGCTCCAGTCGTACACCATCAGCGAACAGACTGGCACGTCCATTCGATTTGTCATCAACCCGAGCATTCTGCTCCGGCATCTGGCCCTAGCATGCCGCGGCATCGGGCTGGAGAAGCAGGCGCGCGCCTTCGAAGCGCTGAATGCGGACGGGGCGTACGACGCAAAAGTCGTCCAAACGTATATCACGGCGCTGCAGGGGGCTTTTGCCCGGGCCAGCGTGGGTGTTTGATGAAGCGTAACCCCAAAAATAAAGAACACCCCTCCGATTTCTCGAAGGGGTGTTCTCGGCAGACCGGTGAGTCTGCCGACCCACGGGAGCATGCTTGCCAGAACCGTCCCGTTCCTGGGTTTAAACCCTTAGAGCAGGGACAGCACGATCTGCGGACCCGTGTTTGCCTGCGATACAGCGGCGACACCGGTCTGCTGCAGGATCTGCAGCTTCACGATCTCGATCTGCTCCTTGGCGAAGTCGGCGTCCATGATCCGGCTGCGGGCCGATTCCTGGTTGATCATGTTGACGTTCAGGTTCTCCTCCTTGAAGGAGAGCGCGACCTGGTTGTCGCCCAGGCTGCCCAGCGTGCTGGCGATGGTGTTGATGGCATCGTCGATCCCGGCCAGCGAGCTGGTGGCGGAACCGGCGGACGTCACGTTCAGCGACGTGGACGACACGCCAAGCGCGCCGGCCGAAAGCGCCCCAACCGTGACCGCGAACGTATCCGTGCTGCCGGCGCCCACCTGGAAAGAGAAGGTGCCTGTGGTGAATACGGACACGCCGTTGAACGTCGTGGTGCTGATAATCGAGTTGATTTCAGTCGAAAGCGCCTTGAGCTGATTGTTGATCAGCGTGCGCTCGAAACTGCCGAGCGTGTCGTTGGCGCCCTGGATCACCTTTTCCTTCATGGTCATCAGGATTTCCTGAATGGTGCCCAGGCTGCCTTCGGCAATGCCCAACATACTTTTCGCATCACCAATATTCGCCAGCGCCTGCGCCTGACCGCGGACACGCGATTCGAGCTTCATGCCGATCGAGAATCCGGCCGAGTCGTCCTCGGCGCTGTTGATGCGATTGCCCGTTGCGAGGCGCAGCTGACGCATGCCGAGTTCGGCATTCGACTTCTGCAGCTCGAAGAGCGATTGCATGGACTGGATGTTGGTGTTAATGCGAGTTAAATCTCCGAATGCCATGTTCCTTCCTCCGTTTGTGTTGGTTATTGGCTAGGAGTGAGTGGGGTTCGGGGTGGTGGTGCGAGCACTGCCCCGGACTCACTTTGTTTATTGGGTCCTTGTGTCCCCGCGTGCCGGCCTCCAGTTGCGAGAGAGGGATCGGCGGCGGGAACGGGTCCTTGGGGGTGATTTCAGGTCGGCGGCCCGAAGGCCGCCTTCCTCGTTTCATCCGCCTACTGGAGCAGGGCCAGGATCGACTGGGGAGCTACGTTGGCGTTAACCAGCGCATTGAGCCCCGTCTGCTGCAGAATCTGCAGCTTGGCGATCTCCATCTGCTCCTTGGCAAAGTCGGCGTCGGAGATACGACTCTTGGCCGACTCGTTGTTGATGATCGAGGTGGAAAGGTTTTCTTCCTTGAAGCTCAGCGCCAGCTGGGAGTTACCCAGGCCGGCCATGATGCTCGCTATGGTCGAAATCCCGCGGTCGATTCCACCCAACGACGCCGCCGCCGATTGAGCCGATGCCACCGCGAGGTTGGCCGATGCCACGCCCAGGCCGCCGGCGGATATCGCGCCTACAGTCACCTGGAACAGGTGATTACTGGACGGGCCGACCATGAATGTGAGTGCGGTCGAAGAGAAAATGCCTCGGCTGAGGAACAGCGCGCTGCTAATCACGGAGTTGATTTCCGTGGACAGGCTGTTCAACTGCGACTTCACCAGGGAGCGCTCTTCGCTACCCAGCGTGTCGTTGCCGCCCTGAATCACTTTCTCCTTCATCGTGGACAGGATGTCCATGATGGTGTTCAATGCGCCCTCGGCCACCGTCAACATGCTCTTGGCATCGCCGATGTTCGAGAGGGCCTGTGCCTGACCGCGAAGCCGGGCTCCCAGCTTCTGCGAGATTGAATACCCGGCTGAATCATCTTCCGCGTTGTTGATCCTGCTGCCGCTGGCCAGCCGAAGCTGCCGCATGCCGAGGTTCATGTTGGTGCGGTAAAGCTGATTCAAAGCGCCCATCGATTGGACGTTGGTATTAATGCGAGACAGATCTCCAAATGCTCCCATGGTAGTGTTGTTAGGTTGGTGAATGGTTCGGTTCTGGCGTGAAAGATCATTCTGAAAACTGTATCGTCGTGCCCCGGGACGGCTTAAGGCGATGCTTACAAAAATGATCGTGTAGATGGCGTGGCGAAGAGCGTTGGGGCGTTGAACGTTGGAACGTTGGTCGCTCGAGGGGTAGTCGATACGTGAGGTCCCGTGAAGGGAGGACGCAAAAAAGCCGGCGCAGGAGACCTGCGCCGGCATGGAAAACTTCTCTCCCAAAAACCAACGTTCAACGGAAAAACGCGCAACGCGTAACGCCGCTCAGGAGCTCGCGCGGGCGTTCATGTCCAACGCGCCCGGGGCCGTCAACCGGCGCGCTTCCTCGATGTTGCCCTCGCGGATACACAGCGCCACGAGGCGCCGGCGGAGCAACTGGTTGCGCGGGTCCTTGGTGAACGCGGAACGGTAGAGGGGGAGCGCCTGCTGCGTCCATCCCTGCTGCACGAGGGTCTGGAGCAGCTCGTCGTTGAACTCGAGCGTGTTCGTGGTCATTAGTGTGGCGGCCACTCGGCCGGCTTCGTCGGGCTCGTTCCGATAAAGCGTGAGCCGGAAGTAGTCCTCCAGAAGCGCCGGCGGCATGGATGCGAGCCCCTCCGGATAGGCCTCGGCCAGCCTCTCGGCGACCGTGTCCCACGCCTTGAGCCGCCACGCGCAGGCGGCCGCGCACAGCTTCCACTCACGGATCGGCAGAGCCCGGTCCCAGGCTGCCGGCCTCGCGGGTACCTTGAAGCCGGCGATCACCGAGGCCGCCTCGTCGAAGGCCTTCTGCGCCATGAGGACGTCCACCAGGATCCGGTGCGCCGCCCATTGCTTGCGGTAAAAGGCAATCGACTGCTCGGCGTGCCGGCGCGCCTTTTTGAGATCGCCGGCCTGCAGCAGTGAGGCCGCGAGCGCGGCATGCATCGCCCCCTGCTCCTCATCTGGAAGCGGCGGCTTGTCGCCCAGAATCATCCGCAACGACACGCTGCGAGGGTCGGCGTCCCGGTTCATGACGGCCGGCAGGGCGTCGGCCTCGATCACCGGCAGGCGGACCGTTTCGGGCAGCGACAGGGCCGGAAGCCGGTAGGACGAAAGAAAGGATTGCGTGGTAGCGAGGGAGAAGGCGGAGCGCATGGAAAAGGATGGTTGCAGGTTGCAGGTTGCAGGTACCAGGTTGTAGGAGTCGATCACGTACAGAACTCCCGCCACCTGAAACCTGTCGCGCTAACGAACACGGAATGGTCACAGGCATTCCGCGAATGAGCACTAGATATAATCGAGCAGCGAGACCGTGCTGATGAGGCCGGCGATCCGAAGCGAGTTTTCGAGGTCGGCCTGTGTTTTCTGTAGGTTGATGATCGTCTCGGCGAAGTCGGCGTCCTCGATCCGCGAGCGGTGCTGGGCGACGGTCGTACCGGCATCCAACAGCTGGTCCTCGGCCAGGGTCAACTTGTTGCCGCGGGTGCCTACCTCGGAAGTGAGCTCCACCAGGTGGTCCAGCGCGCCCTGGACTTCGCCGACGCTGCTGGCGATGGCCTCGGTGTCGTTCGAGCGCAACGCGTCGGCCAGGTTCTGGAGGGCCTCGGTGATCGTAAAGTCCGTCACCCCGTCCCCGTCGCGGTCGACATTCACCACCTGGTCCCCGCTGAGCGCCACATCCAGCGTGACATCCGGCCCGATGGCCCGCGGGCGAGGCTGGTCGTTGCCGTAATACACCACGCCGGCCGTGTCGGCCGTCGGGTCGGTGGCGTCGATCGCGAAGGGCTTCACGGTGGACCGGGTGCCGGCGTACAGGTATTCGTCGTCGATCTGCTCGTTGAGCAGGTCGAGCGTGCTGCCCATCAGCGTGTCCACCAGCGAGGCGATCGTATCCCGCTCCCCTTGATCCAGGCTTTCATTCGCCGCCCGGACGCTGCTTTCGTAGGCCTCGGCGAAGAGGTCGGTCAATCCCTCGAGGTTGTCGCTTGTCTGATCGATCCAGCTCCGCGCCACGGACATCGACCGTTCGTACTGTTCGTAGCGGTTTTGCAGCTGCTCAAACTGCCGGGCGCGGGCGTAGCCGGCGGCATCGTCGGACGCCCGATTGATCCGCAGGCCCGAGGAGAGCTGCTCCTGGGCGATCGCGAGGTCGCGCTGCTTGTCCAGCAGGTTGCCCTGAAAGGCGACCGTTGAAAGACTCATGGCGCGAGACACCGCGCTGGATTCCATGCTCATGGTAGTAGGGTTGGGGTTTGGGGCGCTTACGGAAGGGAGAGCAGCGTGTCCATCATCGACTGGGCGGTGCCCAGGACGCGGGCCGCGGCGGCGAAGGTTTGCTGGTAGAGGATGAGGTTGGACAGCTCCTCGTTGATTGACACCGCGGAGACGCCGCGTTCGAGAGCGCCGAGGTAATTCACGACGGCCAGATGCCCCTCGTACTGGTCGTTGGCCTGTTCAACCTGCGCGCCGATACGGCTGGTCAGGTTGACGGCGTGGTTCTCGAACGTCTCGTCGTCCAGCGCGGCCTGGTCGACGAGCCGCTCCGCCAGGATGGCGAGGGCGACGTCGTTGTCGCTCTGGACCGTCGGGTCCGGGTCGTCGGAGGCGGCGATGGCGCGCGGGTCGTCGATGTCGGACGACAGGGCGATCGTGCCGGCGGTGACGCC
>JBGSPJ010000073.1:0-5611 GCA_041738655.1 Rhodothermales bacterium
GCCGGCGGGGCCGGCGGCGGTGACACGGAAGCCACCCGTGGCGTGGCCGGCAGGGCGGGTAACGGCGCAGTCAACCGGGCGATCACCTCTTCTGGCTGCTCAAAAAAGGCCTTTAGGTCCGCGGCGCCGGCCGGGTGAACGTCTGCATCCAAATCCTGCAGCGCCTCGGCCAATTCGTGCGCGCTGGCGAACCGATACTCCGGGGATTTCGCGAGGAGATGGGCGCAGACACCCTTCATGCCATCGGAGACATACGGGTTGGCCTCAAGTACCCGCATGGGGTCGTATTGCAGCACCGCTTCGATCACACCGCTGGCGTCCTTCCCGGCAAAAGCCGGCTGGCCGGCCAGCATCTCGAAAAAAGTGGCGCCGAGCGAAAACAGGTCTGACGCCGGCGTGGGTACCGGTTCCATCAGATACTCCGGCGCCATGTATGCCAGCGTCCCCCGGATTTCCGATTTTCCTGCCCCGTCTGTTTCGAGGGAGGCCATCCCGAAGTCCGCGATCTTCACCTGACCCTCGTGGGACAACAGGATGTTCGCCGGCTTGAGATCGCGATGATAAATCCCCTCCGCGTGCGCGGCCTGGAGACCCGCCACGACGGCCTTCAGGATATAGAGCGCCAGCGCCGGTGGCAGACGGTGCTCGGCCAGCAGGGCGGCGAGGGACATCCCTTCGATGTACTCGGCCGTAAAATACGCCCCATTCGGCGAGCGCCCGAAGCCGTAAACACTCACCACGTTCGGATGTTGGATGCGCGCCATGAGGCGTGCCTCCTCCTCGAAGCGGGCGGTCAACTCGTCGTCGTGCCGGGCATCCGGGTTGATGACTTTGAGCAACACAAACCGATCCAGCGACGCCTGGTACGCCTTGTACACGACCGTCCAGGCGCTCCGCGAGAGCTCCAGGAAGGGCTTGACGTCTGTCAGGAGATCGGTAGGTCCCATTCTTTAAGACGATTGTGGATCCAGCCGCGTGAAACGCCCAGCCGGCGGGCTGTTTCGGACACATTCCCCTCGCACGCCTTCATCGCCTCTTCGACGACGCGGCGCTCGATGTCCGCCAGGGTCTGCCCTTCGTTGAGCATCTCATGATACGACCGTTTCAGCGGCTTGTCGCCCACGGGCAGGTTCATATCATCCACCCCCACAAAATCCCCCATCGTCATCACGACCGCGCGCTCGATTGTGTTTTGAAGCTCACGCACATTCCCCGGCCAGGTATGGGCGCGCATCGCGTCGATGGCTTCCGGTGTGAATCCTTTGATGTGCTCCCGCCGGCCGACAGCATATTTATCCAGAAAGAAGTTCGCCAGCAGCGGGATGTCCATACCCCGATCCCGCAATGGTGGCGTCGTCAGCGTGATGGTGTTCAGCCGGTAATACAGATCTTCGCGAAACGATCCATCCTTGATGAGCTGCTTCACCGGCTTGTTCGTCGCCGAGAGGATGCGCACGTCCACGTGGCGCACGCTGTTCTCGCCGATGCGCTTGACGTCACCCTCCTGGAGCACGCGCAGCAGCGCCGTCTGGAGGGACGGGCTCAGGTCGCCCACTTCGTCCAGAAACAGCGTACCGCCATCGGCGGCCTCGAACAGGCCGGCCTTGTCCGCCACGGCGCCGGTAAACGCCCCTTTTTTATAGCCAAACAGCTCGCTCTCAAGCAGCGTGTCCGGCAGTGAACCGCAGAACAGCGCCAGAAACGGCTTCTTCTGGCGATGCCCGCTGTAGTGGATGGCGCGGGCCACCAGCTCTTTGCCAGTGCCGCTTTCTCCCTGGATCAACACGGTGGCGTCGTTGTCCAGCACACGCTCCATGATCGCGTACAGCTTCCGCATCGGCGGGCTTTGCCCGATCATTTCGGCAAAGCCATGGATGCGCTGCAGCTCGCTCCGCAACTGCCGGTTTTCGTCGCGGAGGGTCTGGTACAACCGCGCGTTTTCGATGGCCACGGCCGCGAGATTCGAGAACGCCTCGAGGAAGGGGAGATTTTCCTGCTTGAAACGGCTCCGGTCAGTGAGGCAATCCATGTAGATCGCGCCGATCTGTCGGTTCTTGAGCCGCAGGGGTACGCAGGCGATGGACTTGATGCGCTGCACAACGATGCTCTCCGCGCCGCTGAACCGCTCGTCCTCGAGCGCCTCGTGCACCAGCACCGGCTCGCCTGTTTGCAGGACGCGGTGTACGACGCTGGTGGAGATCCGGACGACATCGCCGAGTTGCTCTTCCGTGAAGTTGATCGTGCTCCGGATTTCAAAGCCGGCGCGTTCGGTCTCCGAACTGAGGAGCACAAACCCGCGATCGGCCCCGAGCGCTTCCATGGCGGCCTCCAGTACCTTGCCCATGAGGGCGTCCGGCTCCTGGATGGAGTTCAGCGTCAACGCGATATTAAACAGCGCGTCGAGGTTCGTGCGATAATGAGGATCGGCCGAAGACATGGCTGGTATTCCTGGTTATTTAGTCGGATCGTTCCGCCGGGATTGAGCGCCGGCGGTCACGGAATACGGAAGCCGGCCTCCCGGGAGCGGCTCCGATTGCCAAATTCGTCGACGACCGAAATCGTCCAGAAATACTCGCCGGCGGCCAACGGATTGGGGGCTTTCACCGACTCGGTGCCCGGCGACAGGTTCTCGATCGTCTCCACGACAGTCTGGATGTTCTCGTCCACCCGCACGACATCAAGCCGGTAGGTGTAGGGATACACCAGGAGCAGGGGCTCCCAGGTGAACAGCGGCGCGGCATCGGAAAGGAGCGCCAGACTGGTCGGGGTGAGCGCCACGGGGGTGGGCGCGATGAGGCGCGCGATCTGCCGGGCGCCACTGGCCGTCACCACTCCCGCTCGGTCGCGTACGTACACCACATGGTCGTGGCCCAGCAGGGATTCCACCCCTACTGGAAGCGTGCTCTCCTGAAGGATGGCGAGGTAACGCCCCGGCGTCGCGCTCGCCACCAGCGTATCCACCAGCCCGAAGGCCGGCACCTCGATCCAGACCCGGTCGATGTCCGATAACCCGTCCGGGTCGCCAACGTCTGCCGTCACTTCCAGCCGAAACAGCTCCTGCGGTGGCGGCCACCAGCGGCTGATGTGGACCGATTGGATCTCGAAATGATCGACCGCGGGCAACCCATCCAATCGAATTTCCACTTCCGCGGTCTCACCCACGCGGATGGTGCAGGTATCCACCACGGAGGCGTAGCCCGGCCGACTCGCCGTCAGAATGTATTCTCCTTCGGGCAACCGATCCAGGCCGAACGCACCCCCGTCCCGAGTCATCGCCGTCACGGGCCCCGGCTCGAGCCGCACCTCGACCCCATCCAGCCCGGGAAAAGGCGGGTAAAAGCCCGTTACTCGCCCGCTCACGGCGCCCACGCCCTCGAATTCTTCTCCACGAGGATCCAGCGGGTTCGTGCGCGACGCCCCGTCAAAACAGCCTCCCACAAGCAATACCAGCACCACCACGCCGGCCGGCCACCCACGGTGGGCGCGCCTCAAAACGCTGGAGCTCAGACGCGTACCTCGCATACTGACACCGATTATCGCCCCGAACATCAGGGCTATTGTATACACGAGTGGATACACAGGCAGAGAACCGCACCCGGAAACAGGCTCCGGATCGTCCCCCCTCCGCTGTCCATACGCCCGGGTGGTAAGACGTATGGACCCCACAAGGCTCCGATGACCACGTCAAACGCTGCACCGAGTCTCAATGTATGTTCAAACACTTATGCGACTCAACATACATCGCCCCGGGTTAAATCCGACAGGCCGGAATACGTTTCGCCGGCTGTCATGTGGGCGTCAATCTGCACCGCACCGCTGCCGGCTTCGATTTGCTCAAGTGAGGCCGGCGAAGTAGATTATTACCCCCCGTCACACCCCCCGCTCCCCATGGCCGACTACGAATTCGTCACGACCTGGCGCGTCCCCGCGCCCGCGCAATTTGTCTGGGACGAGATCCACGACGTAGAGCGTTGGCCCGACTGGTGGTCCGCCGTCGAACGCGTCGACCTACTCGAGGCGGGGGACCAGCTCGGGCTGGGTGGCCTGCGGCGCATCGTTTGGCGAGGCGCGATCCCGTACCGGATCACGATCGATGTGCGGGTGACGCGTATCGCGGCGCCGACCGTGCTGGAGGGTGTCGCCACGGGCGACCTGACAGGCTGGGGATGCTGGCAACTGACCGGCGAGGGCCGGACGACAACCGTCCGGTTCGACTGGCGCGTCGACGCGTCGCGCCGTTGGATGCGTCTGTTCTCCCCTCTGCTGCGCCCGGTTTTCCGGTGGAATCATGACACGGTCATGCGCGCTGGCTTCAAAGGCCTCCTCCGCCGGCTCCAGAAAGAACTCGTGCACTGATCCCCCCTCCTTGCGTTCCCCCACGACTACCCCTCATGCCATGCGTGGGCCCCACGGCTTTCCATCACTTCTTCCGGCCCGTTCGTGCCGTCTGTTCTGGGTTTGATCATGAAACGAGTTGCCATCATCGGCGCCGGCGTGGCTGGCCTCGCCGCCGCGCGCGCATTACGCGAGACCGACTTCGAGGTCTTCGTCTTCGAAAAAAGCCGTGGACTGGGGGGCCGTGCCGCCACGCGGGGCCGGGGAGGGGTCCGCTACGATCACGGCGCCAATTATTTCTGCGCGGATTCGGATCGCGTTCAGAGCCTTATTTATTCAGCATTACCTACAGACGACCTCATCGAGATCACGGCCCCGGTTCGGCCGCTTCCCAACGCCGTGTCTGATCCCGCGGCGACTCCGCCACCCCGCCGGCTGAATTACCGACACGGCATCAGCCAGTTGGCCAAACTCCTGGCCGCTGATTCGCGCGCCACGGTCCAACAGGAGGCGCGCGTCGAACGCCTACAACGTTCAGGGGATCACTGGCGGCTTTTCGCCGAGGGCGGGCGGCTTTTTGAGGACGTTGACGCCGTACTCCTCACCCCGCCCGCACCACAATCTGCCGTTATTGTCGAAGCCAGTGACATGGACGGGCCACTGCGTTACACGCTTTCGAAGGGCCTGAGACGAGCCCGCTATGAATCGCAACTCTGCCTGGTGCTCGGGTATGAAGAGGCCGGCCGGTTGGATGTGGACTGGTACGCGCAGGTTGACACCGAACGCCGGCGACCGATTGCCTGGATGGCTATGGAGCACGCCAAGACCGGCCACGTCCCGGCAGGCGAAGCCGTGCTGCTGGTTCAGATGGCGTCCGCATGGAGCACCCGCCACTACCTCGACCCGTTCGAGGCGCTCCTGCCCGAGGTGTTGGCTCAGGTTCGCCAGGTGCTTCCCGCACTTCCGCCGCCTACCTGGCACGATGGGCAGCGGTGGCGATTTGCCCGAGCGACAGCGCCAGCGGATGTCGCCGCGCTTGCGGCCGGCCAGACGCACGGACTATTCTTCGCCGGCGATGCCATCGCCCCGCGCTCGCGGGTCGAACGAGCCATCGAAACCGGGCTGGACGCAGCGGATGCCATCACGCATGTGCTCGGCGGCTAGTCCTCCGAAGCATCTGCGGCATCCGGGCGAGGGGAGGCGCGGGTGATGTGATCGGCAGGGTGCTCCACGACCACGGGAAGTGCATCAAGTGCGTGCACCACCACGGCGGCGC
>JBGSPJ010000074.1:0-2118 GCA_041738655.1 Rhodothermales bacterium
GGTAAGTCCTTCCGCCGCATGGGGGTCGAGCGCGGCCTCCTCCGGGCCGGCCGGGGCCGGGGTTTCCCGGCTAAAGAGACGAGCGCCCGCCCAGCCCAGCACCGGCGTGAGGATCATCACGATCACCGTCGACGCAATAAACGCTTGCTCCCCAATCCCCTCCAGGCCGGCGGGGTAAAGACCGATCTCGCCGCCGGCGCGGGCCAGCACAAACGAAAACTCGCCGATCTGGGCCAGGATGAGGCCGGACGCCAGGGCCACCGGCATCGAATACCCCAGGATGCGGACGCTGAAGGCCGTGGTGACAACTTTGAGGAGCACCACCGCGAGGACGACGCCGAGCACAAGTGGCAGATGCTGGATGAGAAAGCCAAGGTCCAACAACATCCCCACCGAAACAAAAAACGTGGCACTGAACAAGATCTGGAGCGGCATGATCTCGCCCATCGCGTGTTCGCTAAACCGGCTTTCGCTGACGATGAGGCCGGCCAGAAACGCGCCGAGCGACAGACTGACGCCGGCGAGGCTGGTGAGAAACGCCGTCCCGAAACAGATGCCGATCACGGTGAGCAGGAACAGCTCCGGCGAGCAGGTGCGGGCCACGGCCTCGAGGAATTTCGGCATGATCCGGCGGGCGAGGACGAGCACGAGCACGATGATGAGCCCCGCCTTGCCAAGCGCCCAGCCGATGTCGAGCACCGAACCGCCGGCGCCGCCGAGCATGGGCACCAGCAGCACCATCACGATGATGGCGAGGTCCTGGAAGATGAGCAGCCCCAGGCCGGCCTGCGCGTACGGCCGATCCATCTCCCCCCGATCCCCCAGCATCTTGAGCACTATGGCCGTGGACGACAGCGCGACCAGAAAGCCCGTAAAGAGTCCCACCTGCCACGACACCCCGAACAGCAGGAGGATACCCATCGTGGCGACCGTCGCCAGCCCCACTTGCAGCCCGCCTCCCCCGAAGATCAGCCGCTGGATCTTTGCCAGCTTCTCGAGGCTGAACTCGATGCCGATCGTAAACAGGAGGAGGACGACGCCCACCTCAGCCGCCTCGTTCACCAGCTCCAGATCCTCCACCAACCCGATCCCCATCGGCCCGATCACAACGCCGGCCACCAGAAACCCGACAATCGGCATGATGCCCAGCCGGTGGCACAGGTAGGCGATGAGCGCGCTGGCCACGACCAGCGCGGCGATCTCTCCGAAGAAGGCGGGGGTGGCGGCGAGAAGCATGGGAAGAGATTAGCGAGTAGCGATTAGTGAATAGCGAGGGGGGGTAGGGGAGTGTCACAACGTCGCCAGGTGGCGGTGCACGAAGTGCACGGACACCGAGCCTTCGCCGACGGCGGAGGCGACGCGTTTGACGGAAGCGTGGCGGACGTCGCCGGAGGCGAAGACGCCGGGGATGTTGGTTTCCAGGAGGAAAGGAGCGCGTTCGAGCGGCCAGCCGGCGAGGTGCTGCTTCGGGTCGAGGTCGGGCCCCGTGAGGATAAATCCCTGGTCGTCGCGCGCGACCTGGTCGCCCAGCCATTCCGTGTGCGGCGCGGCCCCGATGAAGACAAACAGGAAATGCCCCGGAACGGTCTCGGCGGCGCCGGAGGAAAGGTCTACGATCTCTACGGCCTCCAGCCTTTCGTCGCCGGCGCACGCGCGCACCTCGGCCCGGAGCCGCACCTCGATGTTCGGGATCGTCACGATGCGGTCCACGAGGTACTGCGACATCTTCGCCTCAAGCGATCCGCCGCGGACGATCATCACGATGCGATTGGCGTAGGCGGCGAAGTAGAGCGCGGCCTGGCCGGCCGAGTTGCCGGCGCCGATGATGAATACCGTCTCGCCGGCGCAGTTCATCGCTTCCGTCATCGCCGCGCCGTAAAAAACCCCGCGGCCTTCGAGCCGGTCCGCCCCGGCCGCCGGCAGCTTATTCCACGACACCCCCATGGCGAGCATCAGGGCATGGCAGGCGATCTCGCGGCCATCGCCCAGAACGAGGTGGCGGTAGGGGCCTTCGACGCGCAGGGACTGGACGGACTGCGGGGCCAGGATTTCTACGTTGAACTTCCGCGCCTGCGCGACGGCGCGACGCGCGAGGTCGGCTCCGGAGAGGCCGGCCGG
>JBGSPJ010000133.1:0-8327 GCA_041738655.1 Rhodothermales bacterium
GACCGGCCCGTGGCCATCGCGGCCTACCGCACCGCCACCCGGCTGGCGCCCACCGACTTCGAGGTCTGGAATAACCTGGCCGAACTGACGACCCTGGAGGCGGATTTCGACGCCGCGCTTGCGTTTTCGCGGCAGGTGCTCCAGCTCGACCCCACCTTCCGCCCCGGGCTGCGCCGGCTCGCGCATGTAGAAGAAAAACTGGGCCTGTACGATGATGCCGAGGGGCACTACCGCCAGCTCGTGGACGGCGGTCATACCCAGGCCGACGCTCGCAATTTTGCGTTTCTGCTCTACAATCGCGCAAACTATGCCGAGGCCCTGCCGCATCTGGAGCTCCTGGCCGAACATGGCCAGCCCGACTGGGACGTGCTCAAGGTGCTGTGCGAGAGTTACCTGGCCGTCGAAGATTTTGCGCGGGCGATCGATGTGGGCATCCTGCTCTACGAACGCCGGCCCGAAGACCGCGACGTGGTGAGTAATCTGATCCTGGCCTACGAGAAGGTGGGCGACAACGAGCACGTGGTGCTGTATCGCGAACGGCTCGCGCGCATGGAGGGTGAATTATGAACCACACCATCCGCCTGATCCGCTTTGGCCTGCTGGCCATCTTCCTGGCCGCAAGTGCCGGCCGGCAAGCCGCCGGCCAGACGCTGTTGCCCGCGCTGATAGAGCCGGCGCCGTATTCAGCCAGCAGCCTGCCGTTTGAACCGATCCGCCTCACGTTTGATACCCCGATCGACACGACCAGCTTCGCGACGGCCTCTTTCCGGGTATATGGGAGCCAGACCGGCCTCTACGAGGGTACGCTTTCGTACGACGAGGCGACACGCACGGTCATCTATACCATGCCGTGCGCCCTCAAGGAAGGCGAGCGTGTATCGGTTACGGCGGCGGGTATTCGGTCGATTTCCGGCGGCAACCTCGCGCCGTTCACCTGGCAGTTCATCCCGGCGGCCATCTACGGAAGTGGCCGGTTCGAGGGGCCAGATCAGTTTGACCTGGGCCTGGCGGACGCGCCGGCGTTTGTGTTTGCCGGCGACCTCGACGGCGACCTGCTGCCGGACGCCGTCATCGCCAACAGCGGTTCAGGCTCCATTGGTATCTACCTCAACCAGGGCATCCGCCCCCGCCGTTTTGCGCAGCGGACGGATGTACGCGTCGGCTCTGGGCCGTTTGCGATTTCGGGCGGCGACTGGAACGCCGACGGTCGGCTCGATCTCGTCGTGAGCAACCTCTTGGAAAGCTCGCTCACCCTCGTGATCAACGACGGCAACGGCCTGTTTTCAACATCCACCATCGAAACCGGAGAACGGCCCGTACGCACGGCGGTGGGGGATTTTGACAACGACGGCTTCGAGGACATCGCCGTGTCCGCCTTTGGCGTCGACCTGATTTACGTGCACCGCAACAACGGCGACGGCACGTTCGCCCTTCCGACTACCTACCCCGTGGGCGCTTCGCCGGCTGGCCTGGTGGCGGGCGACTTCGACAACGACGGCGACCTCGACCTGTATTCGGCCAGCCTGGGCGACCAGCGGCTTGATTTCCTCCGGAATGACGGCGCCGGCGCGTTTGAGGCCTCCGTCACCACTCCGCTGCCCTTTTCGCCGGCGGGCCTTGAAGCCGCCGACCTCCTGAGCGCCGACACCACGCGGTATAGCGACTCCAGGTTGGACCTCGTCGTCTCCGCTCAGGATTCGCGGGAAGTGCTCATCCTCCAGAACACAGGCAACGCCGCGGCGCTTCAGCTGGCCGTTCCGCTGCCGGTGGACTCGTCGTCCTCCCAAGCCCTGGCCCTGGTCGTGGCGGATATCGACAGCAGCGACGCCCTCGGCGCCTTTCGCGGCCTCGGGCAGGATTTCGACCTCGACGTCGTTTCGGCCCACCTCGCCGCCGGCGAGATCCGCCCTTTCATCAGCACGGCCGCCCAGGATTTTGTGCGCGGGCTGCCGGATGCCTACGCGACCGGTGCACTCGCGCAGGACCGCAATCCCATCTCGATCGCCTCCGCGGATGTCGATGGCGACAGCGACCTCGACTTGCTCGTGGTGAACGGGACGTCGGGCAATCTGGCCGTTTTCTACAACATCGGGGGCCGCGAGGCGCCCGTCGAGGCGTTCCCGCCCATCGTCAGTTATGGGGAGTTGTGCGTGGGTGAAGATTCTACCCAGACCGTGCAGCTGCGTAACACCACCAACCATCCCATCTCGGTGGAGATCAGCGTTCGCCCCGACGCCGGCGTGTATGTTCCGGATACCACGGCCATCGTGCTCGCCCCGGGCGAGACCGGCAGCGTGGATGTGCGCTTCTCGCCGCTGGCGGCCGAAGACTATATCGCCGAGCTCGTCCTCCGCACCCGGATTCTGGCTGAATTATGTGGGATCGACGCCCAGCAAAGCATCGTCGAAGTAACTGTCCCGCTCGTCGGCCGCGGCATCGCTACCCGCTTCAGCGCCATGCCGGACACGCTCGACTTCGGGATTGTCGTCGTGGGCGACTCCCTCGTTCAATCATTCGATCTGCTCAACGAGGGCAATATCGAGGGGGATATCGCGAACTTCCTTGCGGGCAATCCGCTCTTCACCGTCCTCGCCCCCCTGACGCCGCAGACTGTCACGGCCGGCGGCCGGCAGCCGGTGGATGTCCAGTTCCAGCCGCTTGTGGCCGGCGTGTACTTCGATTCGCTCCTCGTCGCGACGGTCGACCTATGCGGTCGCGACACGCTCACTGTCTATCTCCGCGCCGAATCCGTCGATCCGCTGCCCGACCTCCTCCCGCTCAACCTGGCTCTCGCCGCCGGCCAGACCCTCACCGACCTTCGGGTGGGGGATGCGCTCGACGCGCAGGTCGACCTCCAGAATCAGTTCTACCCGGTGCCCGACACCTTCCTGAGCCGGTTCGTGCTCATCCGTCCCGACGGCGTGACCCAACCGGCGGGCGACATCATCACGGAGGGGATAGGAGTGGAAACGATCGTCGGCCTGACGAGCCCGGCCATTGCGCTGACCCAGGCCGGCGTGCACCAGCTCTGTTTCGATGCCGATGCCCTCGATGGGGTCCTCGAAGCCGTCGAGGATAACAACCGCCTCTGTCTCGAGGCCTTTGACGTACGTCCGCTCCTGCCGGATCTGCTTGCTGCCGACCTCGTGCGCGCGGACGGCCTTACCGAAGCCATCCGGCGGGGGCAGACGCACGACTATGTCGGGACGGTTCGCAACATCGGCGACCTGGATGTGGCCGCGCCGTTTCAGGTCGAGATCCTCCTCAATGACCTTTCGGTCGCGTCGCTGACGCTCGATGGGCTCGCCGTGGGTGCCGAGGCGACCTTCACCGCGGCGGTGGACTTCCCCGAGGTGGGCGCGTACACGCTCATCTTTCGGGTGGACGCCGGCTTCGGCATCGACGAGATCCTGGAGGACAACAACGACTTTATCCTCGGCCCCTTCGAGGTCGAGCTGCCCGACGCGCTGCCGGTGGGGCCGAATCCCTTTACGCCGAACGACGACGGGTTTAACGACCGCGTGGCGTTCCGCTTCGAGGAATTCGGCCTTGCCCGGCCCGTCGTGCGCATTTTTAGCTTTGAAGGCCGGCTCATCCGCACGTTCGACGAGGTGATGGATGGCGCGCTGGCCTGGGACGGTCGTGACGACGAAGGACGCGAGCTGCGGCCCGGAGTGTACCTCTACACGGTGGAAGAGGCGAGCGAGACCGTCGCCACCGGTCACATCACGCTGGCCAGGTAGCCGATGGAAAGCCGAATGAGACCCCAACGCGTGCCCTTTCGCCGGCTGCTGACCGTGGCCGGCGTCGCCCTTCTGTGTTCGGGCCTGGCATCAACCGCACGGGCCCAACAGCCCCTGATGGGGCCGTCGCTCAGCATGGAGGACCCGATGGCTGTATTCGCCAATCCGGCCATTTTGTCGTTTCAGCGCGCGCGCCTCGCGCTGGGCGCTAAGGCGTACCACCTGGGGGTGGGCGAGGCCGGCGGCGTGCCGCTGCGTCAGGGGGCCTTTGTGCTGTCGACGCCGTTTTTGCTTTCGGATCGCTTCGGCGCCGGCGCCCTTGTGCAGTACTTCGACAGCCCCATTTTTCAGCGGACCTCCATAGGACTCGGCGTCTCGGCGCGGGTGCTCCGGTTTGTGTCCGTCGGCGCCCAGATCGCCGCATTTAACCTGTCGTACGACTCGGCGAACTTCGTCGAATTCGACCCGGCCGACCCGGTATTCGCGGGGGGGTATAGCCGCACCGTGATCAATGCCACGCTTGGGGCGTACGCGCAGCCGCTGCCGGCGCTGAGTCTGTCGCTTGGTGTGCGTAATGCCAACAGCCCGGACCTCTCGCTGCTTGGTGATGGGGTGTTACTTTCGCCCGAGCCGTTTATCGGAGCCGGCTACACCGTCGGGCCCGTGCGCGGATTGCTCGAACTGGTCGGCACCCCGTATGGCCCCGAGACGCGGTGGAGTGTCGAGGCCGTATCGCTCGCCGGCTCGTACCTCCGTTTTAGCAGCAATACGGCACTTGACCAGGGCCGGGTGGAAGGATTGCTGCATGTCGGCGGCCCGATCAGTGTCAGCTACGGCTACGAGTTGCCGTTCGGTGCGCTGGGCGGCGCCACGAACGGATCCCATACCCTGAGCCTCGTCTACGAGTTTGGCCGTTCGCCCGATCTCCCCGACCCCATCGTGCCGCCGACATTCCTGTATACGACCGATTTGCCTGCGCTCGACCCCGTGTTGCAACCCCGGGTCTATGCCAGTGCGACGAGCAATTATCTCCGGTACTACGAGCAGATTATCGTGCGTCAGATCGACAGCGACGTGCCCGAGGAGGCATTGCGCCAGCTCACGCGGGCGGACCTCGGCGCGCTCGATAGCGTGTTTGTGGCGCGGCCGCCGGCGTACGTTCCGGCGCCCGTCGAGGATCCGAACGACCGGGTGGTGATGACGGGATCGTATTCGTCTCAGTATGAAGCTTCATTGCGGGAAGCCGGACGCGTTGTGGGACGCGACGAATCACAGACCGTACGGGTGACCGCGCCCGCCGGCGATCTCGTGCGGGCCACGGGCATCCGAAATCGACTCGTGGCGCAGGGAATCCCGGAGGACCGCATCGAACTGACCCCGTCGCCGGCGGACTCGACGCTGCAGCCGGCAACACGGGAGAGCTTTTTGCCGGAAGCCCATAACCTGCGGCTCGAACCCGCTGAAACGGTGCTGTATTTCCTCGGCGCGAATCAGGACGGGGCCGCCACAGAGTGGGAGGTCCGTATCGAAGACGCCGAGGGGCGCGTCGTGAAGTCGTTCTCGGGCGCCGACGCTGTGCCGGACCAGCTGGCCTGGGACTGGATCGACGACTCTGGAGATGTGATCGCGCCCGGCGTCTACCAGTACCGGATGACCTGGACCGATAAGCAGGGCGCGCGTCATATGTCGAACCGGCGCACGCTGTATGTCCAGAAATTCCTGAGGAAAACGACCGTTCGAGTCACTCGCCAGCCCGACGTGTTGCGGGGGGAGGCTGACCAGATCGAAGTACGTATTCAACACTAGTATGTGACACGGGTAATACCACTTGGTAATAACACTAGCATCGTGAGATCCATGAACCGATTACTGCGCATATCCCTGGTGATTGTCTCTGCCGGCGTACTGGTGGCGCTTGGCGGCATCGGCCTGACGGCCCTGGCGGCCGGCGTCGTGCCCCAGGCGGCCCCCGAGGCGGCCACGGATGGCTTTTCAATGACCAACCTCTGGACGCTCACCGAACAGGCGGGCCCTCTCCGCTGGCCCATCTTCCTCGTGTTCATCATCGGTATGTTTCTCGTTTCCCTGAAGTGGTTCGAGCTGATGTCGGACCGTCGGGAATCCCGTACGCTGGAGCACATCGACTTTCGCCTGATGGGTCTGCCGCAGATCATCAAGACCATCTCCGGCCAGAAAGACAGCATGCTGGCCCGGCTGCAGGCGACGATGCTCAACGTTTTCCAGTCGCAGCAATCCCAGGCCGACCTGCACGACGAGATCGCGAACTACATCCGGTATCAGCAGGATCGGTTCGACACGTTCAGGCGGCGGGTGGATTTTATGTCCGACACCGCCGGTGCCCTCGGTCTGCTCGGCACCGTCTGGGGTATCTTTACCGTGTTTTCCCAGGGGTTGTTGGATGATCAGGTGATTCTCACCGGCATGGGCTTCGCGCTCATCACAACGTTGATGGGGCTCATCGTGAGCATCATCCTTAACCTGAGCTCGACGGAGGTGTTCGGCTTCTTCAACCGCCGGCTGGAACGGATCGGCGGGAAGTCCGACGAACTTCGCTTCCGCCTCATGGAGCTGGCCGTGCCGCAGCCCAAGGGCGGCGGAGATACACATCTCGATATGGATACGATGCTGACGGAGACGCTCGCGCCCGTGGTTTCGGTCTCTGGAAGCCCGGTGGTGAAAACCGAATCCTCGCGCCCGGTGCCCGAAGGCAAGCCCATCGCCCAGGTCGAAGCCGTGTTGCAGGACCGGTTCTCGAACAGCCTCTACGGCGACTCCGGTACCTCGTCGCTTCGGAAGTCCATCCAGGCGGCCACTGTAGATGTTTCCCGCTCGCCGCACGCGCTCCGTGTCCTGAATGCGCCGAAGGAAGAAGCGGCGGGTCGGACTGTGAAGCAGGTCGTCCTCCAGCTGGTCGACGAAGCCGACGGCCCGGTGGCCGGCCGGAAAGTCGTCGTCGCGGTGGACAAAGGCGAAAGCAGCCTCAACGGCGGCGAGCCTGAAGTGTCGGCCACGACCGACGAACGGGGCGAGATCCGGTTCGATTGGAATCTGCCCCAGCGGGCCGGTTTGCAGACATTTACCGCCAGCGTACCCGGGGCCGACGCGCCGGGGCTCTCGATCAAACACACCGTGATGGCCCGGCCGGGCCTGCCGCGCAAACTTAAGCAGTTTGGCAACAACCAGGGCGGCCCCGCCGGCGAAAAGCTGCCGAAACCGCTCAAAGTGCAGGTGCTGGATGAGTTCGAAAACCCGATCGCCGACTGGCCGGTCGTCTACTTCGTCGAACTCGGCGATGGCTCGTTCGACAACGGCAAACAGGAGATCAAAGTAAAAACCGACAAACGCGGCGAGATCGGCATCACGTTCCGCGTGGGCACCGAACCCGGGTTTAACACCGTCAAGGTGACCGTCGAAGGCGTCGGGCGGGACCTGAAGTTCCAGGCCATGTCCATGTCGTGAGTCCGCTCAGCGGCAACACGTGCAACGCGTAACGTAACGCATTAACCGAGCGATGGAATGACGAATTCCGGCTTTATCATGCGCTTTGTCGATGTGGTGCTGATCATGCTCTTCGGCTTCATCACCATATCGAACCTGCAGGACTCGGAGGTCACCCTCCCCGAAAGCGCTGAAACCGAGCTGCAGCCGATGGATACCGAGGAGGTGGAGTTCATCGGCATCCTGCCCGACGGCACATTCCTGATCGATGACGAAAAGACACTCATCAGCAGTCTGGACGCATTGCGCGGGTATCTGTCGCAGCGCAGCGGAGCGGTCGGCGTCGCGGCGCTGAAGGTCCGCATCCGGAGCAGCTGGGATGCCCCGGTTCACTACGCGCTCGATGTGGCGGCGTTGTGCGACGAACTGGGCCTCCAGAAATCGATCGAAGTCGAACTCAATTTTAACGGCGTCTGACGCCCCCGCGAAGCCGTATGCAACGAAAAGGATACATCATTCGCTTCATCGACATCGGGCTGATCATTCTGTTCGGCTTTCTGATGATCAGCGACCTGACGGTGATCTCGCAGATCCAACTCCCCGGTAGCACCCAGCAACCGCCGGTCGATGTGTCGGATGCGGAGGTTCGGATGATCGGAGTGGTGATCGAGGAGACCGGTGTCTACCGGGTACGCGAACTGGCCACGGATTCGCCACTGTTTGTCAATATCGAGCAGATCGCGGATCTCGAAGTGGTGGTCCGCCGGCTCGTCGAGGAGCACGAGGCTGTTGGGGGCGCCATCGAAATCGTCATCGAACCCCACCCGAATGCCGTGATGCAGCGGCTGGTGGACGTGCACGATCTGTGTGAACGGCTCGGGGTCAAGAAAAACATCAACACCGCGATCGGGCGGGGCGGGGCATGATCTTACCGGAACCCAGAGGCGACACCGCCAGCCGGCGCGGCCGCGCGCTGCTGACCACCATCGTGTTCGGCGGCATCTGCTACGGCCTGCTCGTTGCCGCCTCGTATTCGATAGAAAAGCCCACGCGGGCGCTGTTCCGCGAGGTCGACCTGGCGTTGTTCGCCCCGCCGGCGCCCCTGCTCGCGCCAGATCCGGCCGT
>JBGSPJ010000135.1:0-4127 GCA_041738655.1 Rhodothermales bacterium
GCCGGCGGCTGACTCCACCACTGTCGCGTGTTTCGACTGGGCCCATTCATCCGCGAACGGATGGTGGGCGCCCTGGTGGCACTGCGCGCAACCCGTCGCATTGGCGATATCCGCCGTGATGTCGCCAACCGAAAGGGAGGCAATCGGGTGGGCGGTGTCTATGTCCGGGTTGGCGGCATGTGCCTGACCCGGGCCGTGACAGCTTTCGCACTGGACGTCGTGGTAGCGTTCGTCCTGTGTGGCGGCCCAGCCCGCAGCTTCAGTCACCGGGTTACCGAGCGCCCCGACGGCATGGCAATTTTCGCAGAATGCCTGCGCGTGGCCGCCGTTCTGCAGGCCGGCCCAGGCGCCGGCGTGCGCCGTAAATTGCCATTCCGCCTGCTGGCCGACATGGCAGTTGCCGCACACCGTCAGCTTCTCATCCTGGTCGTCATACCCCAGAAAGCCCAGCGCTTCGGCCGGCGGATCTTTGAAAAAAGGCCGCTCGACTTCGACGACCTCGCGGAGATCGCAGCCTCCGACCAGAACCATACTGAATGCACCGAGCAGACCTGCGAGTCCGATGAGAAACGATGAGTATCGCGTGCGCATTGTGTGCCTTTCGTCTTGGGGTTGAGGGGATCCCGGGCGCCCGAAATCAGGGATCGTATCGATCATCCGGGCTACCACTTCCGGTACGAAGATAGAATGCGTCCTCGGAGCAATTGGTAGTGATATCCTTACGCCTACTCTAGGGGAATTCCCTACATTAGGGTCAGGTTAAATTGGTATTCTGCAGTCAGCGCGTCAGACGTAGTTTGCTCACGCACAGAGGGCTGACCCGGCGAGAGGCCGGCGCCGCCCCGGCCACAATATACTCAGAACGCCATGCGCTACCCATACGCTGCCCCCCTGGTGTTGCTTCTGCTCCTGGTTTCTGCCAGCCGCGCGAACGCTCAGGTCGTTGAAGATACCTCTTCTGTCGAATTTGGCTTCGACGACGTCGCCGAAGAACCGCCGGCGCCCGCCACCACCTCGCTGGGAGGATGGCTGGATATGGTCCATCTCAGCGGCCGGTTCGACGTCAACTTTGAGATGCAGAACCCGATGGAGGACGAAAACCTCCGCCAGTCGTCCATCCGCAACTACCACAAGTTCCTGTTCCTCAAGGTGACCCCGACAGACAAGATCACGCTCGATGCCGAGGTGCTTGATTTATCCTATTACGAAATCGCCTACGCCCTCACCAGCCGGCTGAACCTGCGCGCCGGCAAAATCTGGGTGCCGTTCGGCGCTACGCCGTTCCACCACTATTACGGTGGGCGTCAGGGCGACCCCTTCACAGGACTCTTGCTGCCCAATGTATGGTCGGAGTTTGGCGGCAGCATCAACGGACAGCTCTTTTCGGGTGACAACATGGCGCTGGCCGGCGATCTCTTCGCCATTCGCGGATTTCAGAATCAGCTCGGCGAGGTCATCAGCTTCACGAATGGCGGGGCGGACGATGTCTTCGCCTACGGCGGCCGCGCCCACCTGAGCATCGGGACACGAATTCAGGCCTGGGGCTCGGCCATGTACAACGAGTTCGGTGTAGAGGGCGCTGAAGGGCAGGTGCTGCTCTGGGGCGGCGATCTGATGCTGGACTACGGCCTGCTCGATGTCCCGTTCCTGCGCGATCTTCGCCTGCGCGCCGCCTTTGCCCGGGCAGAAGTACAGGACGACGTGCTCGTGGATCCTGACAACAACAGCGAAAGCTGGTACTTCCGCTACGGCGACTATGCCGAGGTCTCGTACCGCGGCCTGCGCGTCGTCACCCCACGAGTGCGCTACGGCACCATCATCGACTTTGACGACGACGTCACGAACAACGACAGCCACAACTGGGAAGTGGCTCTCATCACCCGGATCCAACAACACCTGATGCTGCTGGCGCAATACCAGTTTAACCAGGAAGAAGTGAACGAAGTCGACAACGACCTCTTCCGGTTTGCGATGATCTTCGAGTTTTGAGACCCCCCGTAGCCCCCTGATCCTACAAATCTTCCACCCCTATGGACTCACTCCCGAACATGCGCCTATCCCGCCTCCCCATGGCGTTTAAGTTGTTATTCACCGCCGCGTTGATGACACTCGGGACGGGGTATATCTTCGCGCTTTCGAATATCGCGCTCAAGATCGGCTTCAGCCCCGATCAGGCCGCGGAGCGGTATTATGGAAACGAGGCCTCGCGCCGCGTGATGGAAGGGCTAGAAGAAGAAGTCCCGGCCGAGGGCGAGGCCGGCGTCAGCGAAGATGCGGAAGAGTTCAGCTTCGATGACCTGGAGGCGGACGAGAGCATGTCCGACGAACCCATCGTCTCCATCCCGACCTTCGAAGCGCTCGTCTCGGAAGGGCATTTCCACCTGTTCGGCTACACGACGATCTTTTTTGTCTGCGGCCTGATCATGGCCATGGCCGACCTGCGCGGGTGGCTCAAAAATGCCCTCATCGTCGCCCCGTTTGCCGCGTCCGTGCTCGATATCTGGAGCATGCTGCTCACCCGCTTCGTGGGGCCCGGCTTCGCCTGGCTCCTCGTCGTCTCGGGCATGGTCATGGCCATGTCCTTCCTGCTGGTGTTTGTCATCGGCATCTACCAGCTCTGGTTTCTCCATCCTCACACCAACGAACACGCCTGACCATGTATAGACTCAACCTGATTTTCGCAACCGCTCTTGTGGCCGCCGCTCTAGGCGCGCAGCCAGCCGTCGCCCAGGTAGCTAAAGGAAACGAGGTCGTCAGTATGAAGGACGCCCTAAAGGAAATGCTTCAGAACCACGGCGCCGCCACGCTCAAGAAAGTGACCGTAAACGTAGATGCGGACAAGGGTAAGGCACTGGCCCAGACCTACGGGGTCGAAACCGCCGGCGCCTACACGGTCTACCAGGGCATCGCGGCCGATAAAACCACGGTGACCGGGTCGGTCGTTATCGTCAACGAAGAAGGCAAAGAAGGCCCGCTCCAGGTGCTCGTGGCGTTGAACCCGAGCGGCCAGATCTACGACATGGGATTCACTGTTTTTGGGGAGGACAAGGGCAAATCTGCTCTCACCTGGGGCTTCCTCAAACAGTTTGTCGACAAGAAAGCCGGCGATGCTTTTGTCGTCGGCGACGACGTCGATGGCGTGAGCGGCGCCACGTGGACGTCCAATTCGGTCACCAGCGCCGCGGAACGCGCCACGGTCGTTTTCGCGGAGTTTCTCAAATAACAGCCGGCTTGCCGGATGATGATATGAACAGGATGCTGGGTGCGATGCGCGCCGGGGTGGCGGTGGCCATGGTTGTGCTGGCGGGCTGCGGAACGGAAAACCCCTTCAGCCGCGGCATTGAGACGATCGATGGGGGAGACGACGGGCCGATCACGGGCGACATCAGCTTCGCGGCCAACGTCGTCCCGGCTCTTCGCGGGTGCCCGGCGTGCCACAGCAGCGGTGCGGGCGGGTGGACGTATGCGGGAGGCGCCGGCGCCTATGCCGCGGTCTCTTCGGTGATCGATTCGGGATCCCCGGCCAACAGCCTGCTGCTCGTCAAGGCGTCCGGTGGCGCCGGGCATGGCGGAGGCACGGTGCTGTCTTCCTCAAGCTCGGGCTACGCCACGATCCTGGCCTGGATTGAACAGGGCGCACGAGACAACTGACCCGCCGCCCGGTCACCTCACTCCACCACGATCGCCAGACGCCGATTCTGCCGCCGGCTTTCGCTGTCGTTACCCTTTGAAATCGGATCGGTGGCGCCGAGGCCGACAAACTGGAGCCGCGAGGCCGCCACGTTGTTGTCGACCAGATACTGGTACAATGCTCGGGCGCGATTCTCGGAAATCGAATCCCGATCGGTCTCTGCCCGGTCCGCGTGGCCCTGAATCGTGAGACGCGCCATCGGATAAGCGACGAGTGCTTTGGCGAGGCCGGCAGCCTGGAGGCGGCCGGCTTCGTTCATTTCGGTGGATTGGAAAGCGAAGCGAACTTCATCCATCACAAACATCCGGGGCAGAACGCGGCCACGAGACCCGAGGAAGTCGGCCAGGCGGCCGCCCAGGCTCTCCGCATCGAGTTGCAGCTCCGCGGCGCCGGGCCCCGTGCGATCCGATACGACGGGAGGCGGCACCGGCGCGGG
>JBGSPJ010000137.1:0-2703 GCA_041738655.1 Rhodothermales bacterium
TGCGTATTCCACGTCAAACTGAACACCGATTCCACGGCAACGTGAACACCGATTCCACGGGAAAATGAACACCCGTTCCACGGCCGCTTGAACACCGATTCCACGGGAAAGTAAACACTTTTCCTCTTCTCCGTGGAATCCGTTCTAGGCCCATGGAAGGGCGCTGACACAGGACAATCTCATTAGGCGATCATTGATCGCCGCCGGCCAGCATCTTACCTGGACTATCCATCAGCCAGGAAGATGTCATGCCTAACAAGCGATTGTCCATGCGTAAGCTCAGAGAAGTTCTGCGCCTCCACCATGAGGGCCACCTTTCGGCGCGGGCCATCGGCCGGTGTCTCGCGCTCTCGCCCGCCTCCGTACTCAATTATCTGGAGCGCGTGTCGCAGGCCGCTCTCTCCTGGCCACTGCCCGAGGAGATGGACGACGAACAGCTCGAACGCCTTCTCTTTCCCCCCGAGCCCAAAGTGGATGTCCGCCCCGAACCCGACTGGGAGCAGGTCTATCACGAGCTCAAGCGGCACAAACACCTTACGCTACGCTTGCTCTGGCAAGAATACCGTGAAGCGCATCCAGATGGCTACCGGTACAGTTGGTTTTGCGAACACTTCCGCCTCTGGTGCCGCTCGCTTCATGTCGTAATGCGGCAGCCGCATCGCGCCGGCGAAAAGCTCTTCGTTGATTACACGGGTCAAACGGTACCTGTCGTGGATGCTTCGACGGGCGAGATTCGCCAGGCGGAGGTGTTTGTCGCCGTCCTCGGCGCCTCGAATTATACCTACGCCGAAGCGACATGGACCCAGGGGCTTCCCGACTGGATTGGCTCGCATACTCGCGCCTTCACCTTCTTCGGCGGCGTCCCCGAACTGCTCGTTCCAGACAACCTCAAGAGCGGCGTGCTCAAAGCGCATCGCTACGAACCGGAAGCAAATCCGACGTACACGGAGATGGCCGTGCACTACGATGTCGCCATAATCCCGGCCCGAGTACGAAAGCCCCGTGACAAGGCCAAGGTGGAAAACGCCGTTTTGGTGGTTGAGCGCTGGATCCTGGCCCGGCTGCGCAACCACACGCACTTCACGCTGGGCGAACTCAATCAGCGTATCGCCGCGCTCGTCGAAGACCTGAACAACGAGCCGTTCCAAAAACTGAGCGGATCACGGCGCTCGTTCTTCGAATCGCTTGACCGGCCGGCCCTGCGGCCCTTACCGACGCGTCCCTACGACCTGGCTATCTGGAAGAAAGTCACCGTTCACATCGATTACCACGTGAGCGTGGAGGGGCATTATTACAGCGTCCCCTACCAGTTCGTCGGCCAGCCGATCGATATCCGTCTCACGGAATTGACGGTCGAGTGCTTCCTGCGGGGAAAACGGGTAGCCTCCCACGCGCGCCGTATGAAGCGTGGCGGCTACACGACCTGCACCGAGCATATGCCCGAAGCCCATCGCCATTACGCGGAGTGGACGCCGCAGCGACTCGTCGACTGGGCGCGTCAGAGCGGAGAGGCCACGGCTGAAGTGGTCGCCACCATCATGCGAACGCGTGCACATCCGCAACAAGGCTTCCGTTCGTGCCTTGGCATCATGCGCCTGGGCAAAACCTACGGCACTGATCGCCTGGAGGCGGCGGCCCGGCGCGCGCTATTGATCGGCTCGCCAAGCTTTAAAAGCATCGCTTCCATCCTTGAACAGGGGCTGGACAGCAAGCCGATCGCGGGGAGTGAGGAAGACAGGGAAACGCCGATCCACCACACCAATATCCGAGGCCCTCGTTACTACAACTGAGAGCGGACACCCCATCATTCTAACCCTAATCGATCATCACAAACAGGTAATCCCATGCTCGAACATCCTACCCTGGAGGCGCTGCAGAAACTGAAACTCACCGGCATGCTCCGCGCGCTCGAAGAGCAGCATCAGACACCCGACATTACCCGTCTGAGCTTCGAAGAGCGACTCGGCCTGCTCGTCGACCGCGAACTGGCCGAGCGCGAGAATCGCCGGATGAAAAACCGCCTGACACAGGCGCGATTGCGGCAGACGGCATGCCTGGAAGATCTTGACTACCGCGTCCACCGCGGACTCGACCGATCGCTCATCTTACAGCTGAGCGGCTGCGACTGGGTGAGCCTACATCGAAACGTTATTGTCACCGGCCCGACCGGTGTGGGAAAAAGCTATCTGGGATGCGCCCTGGCTCAGAAGGCATGCCGGGAAGGCTACTCCGCCAGGTACCACCGGCTTCCACGCCTGCTCGAAGAGTTCGAACTCTCGCGTGGCGACGGTCGATACGGTAAGTTGCTGCTCACGCTGTCGCGCATCGAGGTGCTGGTACTTGACGATTGGGGCCTGGCCAGGTTCACGCCCAGGCAGCAGCGCGATCTGCTGGAGATGCTCGAAGACCGTCACGAGAGACGCTCAACCATCGTCACCAGTCAGCTACCGGTCGAAGACTGGCACGCCACGATGGCGAATCCGACCCTGGCCGACGCCATCCTCGATCGCCTGGTTCACAATGCCTACCGCATTAGTCTGACCGGGGACTCGATGCGAAAAGCCCGGACCAGCTTGAATCAAAGTGAACAGTAACCGTAATTAGAAAACCTCCTGTGTCCAGCGCCTCGGGAGTGTTCACGTTCGCCTGGAATCGGTGTTCACGATCACGCGTTCCGCGTGTTCACCTTCGGTGGAATACGCA
>JBGSPJ010000167.1:0-7073 GCA_041738655.1 Rhodothermales bacterium
GCGGATAGGCCGGTTCGGGCGCGGGTGCCGGGCGAGCGGGCGCCGGCGCGAGGCGCGCAGCGCTTTCGCTGACGATAAGCAAGCGCTCGTCGATCGCATCCCCATCCTGTGCCTTCTGCATCATCGAACCACTCGAGAGGAACCGCTTTACCCCCGCGACGATGGCCTTCCGGGATTGCTCGGCTTCCGCGTGGGTGATCGCGCCGTGTAACTCCATCTCGGCGACTTTGTCGAGCACCGGCAAGGAGTGGGTGAGCAGCGATATTCGCTCCTGGAGCGTCCGCTCCCGATAAAACACGATGCGTTCCCAGATCGACTGGATCAATTCCTTGAGCGAGCCGACCACGCCGGCGCTGCCTTCGAATACAAAAACCTTGTCGCTGCCGGAGTCGCACGAGACCACACACAGGTCTTCGTGCGACACGCTCTGCAATCGGGCGCAGGCTTCGTACAGAGAGGCGACACTTTCGAGAGCGTCCGCGATCCGGCGCGGCGTGGAGGGCATCCCGTCCGCCTGTTCAAACAAGACGAGCGACAGCGTCCCCCGATCAGGGGACGGCGTTTGCGCGACCTGGCTTTCGGACAACATGTTTCCGATGGCCGAAAGCGTGGCCAACACCCCCGTGATGTTCTGCAGGGGATTGTCGGCCTCGAGCTCCCCCCTCTTGGACATGATAATCCATGGATCTGGCTCGCGGAGCGAGGCAAAGCCGAGTTCCTGTTCCAGAAACAGAGCGCCCTCGCTGAATTTCTCTGCCAGGATATTGTATTGCTTGAAGGATTTGAGATAATCCTGGAGCGAGCGTTCGCTGGTGGCATCGAGCAATTCGGCGATGCCAGCCTGTTCAACAGCCTGTGCGATTTGCTCTGCCGCGGCGATGATTTGTTGTCTGGTCATAATAGGAGGCCCTGATTCGGGTGCCAGAAGGATAATTTCGGGGGCGGCGTAGGGTGAGCCATGATGGAAATCGAGCTACGCTGCCGCCGATTATGTGGCTCAAACGATGATATACCGGTCATGCAAGAATCCCACCAAACTGGCGCCGGCATCCATCTGTTAAACGTACCCTCGAAATCCCAGACACGGGGCATAGAAATGCTACCGTGCGGCATACGCTTTTGACGCATATGCGCCGGGGCAAAACGCTATAGTCTCGTAAAGCCTCGATAGGTCTCTTTCATTGCGCCCCGTTCAGTGCCCGGAATTGGAGGTTCTACCCTCAGGGCTGGGTGGCGCGGAGCTGGGCGACGATTTCGTCGAGCCGGGGCCATTCGGCATGCGTCAACTCGTGGGTGGTGTGGCCGATGATCGCGCGGACGCCGTTTTCGTTCACGCGCAGGTCGAGCGCGCGCTCCCACGCGAGCCGTGGGGACTTCTGGGTGGATTTCCAGGCCGAGATCATGGCGACCCGGCCGTCTTGAAAGCGGATTTCCACGATCCGTTTGGTGAGCTGAAACCAGGTCCACGCCAGAGCCCCGGCAAGCGCGACTCCGGTACCCCACGCGGCGAGCTCGAGCACGGGGCGCCGCATCAACATCGTCATCAGACAGGCGAGGAGTACAGGCGCCATGCACACCATCAGCGGCTGGAAGAGCTCGAGGCTGAGCAGATCCGACGGCGAACTACGTTCTGGATAACGAACGCTTCGGTACGGGATGGCGGAAGATGTTGGGGCGAGCACGGGAGGCGTCTAGATGACGTTCGTGTTCGGCTTCCAGGGCTCGACCAAGTGGGTGAGTTCGTTGAGGAACGCGCCGCGCGTCTCTTCGCGTGGGAGGGCCAACAGATTGCAGACCATCCGGATCAGGATCGTCTGGCCGCTGGCCGATTTGAAGTACCGCGGTTTGGGGGTGAGGCCGGCCTTGAGAAGGAACTGAACGCACTGTTCTTTTTGGATCGGATTTCCACCGTTGAATATATCGAAAAAAACCTCGTGCTGTTCGTCCTGATATTTCACCAGGAAGTGAGCAGGCATGTTGACGCCAAAGACAGGCAGCCCCAGCCGCCGGCCGAGCAGCAAGTACAGGGTACAGAGGCTGACGGGGATCCCGCGCCGGCTCTCGACCACGCAGTTGATGTAGCTGTTGTTCGGGTCGCTGTAGTGTGCGTGATTCCCCTCGAAGCCGAGCTCATTACACAGGTAAGTGCTGAGCACAAAGGCGCGCCCCACGCCTTCGGCGGCTTCGATGCGTGGTCGGATCCCTTCCGCCATTGTATCCAACCGGCCGGCCAGCGCCGTCACGTCTAGATCCGGGTAACGGTGCTGCGCGAGCAGGAAGGCGCCCGTTTCGATATCGGGATCGGCGGAATTCATCAACTGGCGCCAGCGCCGCTGGATATCGGCGAACTGTAATTCCTGAAGCAACGCACCGAGCTGCGTCCTCCATGCGCCTTCGGCCTGGCACTGCGCCTTGCGCAGACTCGGGAACGCGTCTCGCCCCAGTTCACCCAGCCGGCCAAGCACGGCGCGGTTCACCTCACGATCCGGGTCGTCGAGGAGCGAAATCAAGGCGGTTAACTCGTCCGATAAGGAACAACGTACTTCCATGTCCACGCGTACAGGATGGGAGACCACTGGGTGTCGGGCATAAAACGGTCGGCCCTCATGGTACTCACACCCCTGCTCCCGCGACTACGCCTTCTGGCTGAATCTCTCACTCGCTTTGGCGCAATTGGACTACACGATAGCGCGCCGCCTGGCTCACGACGGGTCGAGAAAGGGATAACCGAAGTGCCGCGGTGGGACAAAGGTCTCTTTGACCGTCCGTGTGGAGACCCAGCGCAACAGGTTCTGGTAGGCGCCGGCCTTGTCGTTGGTGCCGCTACCTCGGGCGCCGCCGAACGGCTGTTGCCCAACGACGGCCCCGGTGGGCTTGTCGTTGATATAGAAGTTGCCGGCGGCGTCCGCTAGGGCATCCAACGCCTGACGGATCACCGTGCGATCACGCGCAAAAATGGCCCCTGTGAGCGCATAGGGCGACGTCTGATCCACCAGCTTCAACGTGGCGTCAAATGCGGCGTCGTCAAAGACATAGAGAGTTACGACCGGGCCAAACAACTCCTCGCACATGGTCGTGTAGAGCGGATCGCGGGTTCGCAGGATGGTCGGCTCGATGAAGTAGCCGACGCTGTCGTCATACCCACCGCCGTGCAGCACGTCGACGTCATCGGACGCCCTGGCGGCCTCGATGGCGGCGGTCAGCCGGGCAAAGGACCGCGCGTCGATGACGGCGTTGACAAAATTCGAGAAGGTCTCGACCGGGCCCATGGCGACTTCCCGCATCTGTGCGGCAAGGGCGGTCTCGACGGCCGGCCAGATCGATGCGGCGACATACACCCGGGACGCGGCCGAACATTTTTGCCCCTGGTATTCGAATCCGCCGCGCACGATGGCTGTCGCGACGGCATCGGGGTCCGCTGTGCCGTGCGCCACGATGAAGTCCTTCCCACCTGTTTCTCCCACAATGCGCGGGTAGGTGCGGTAGTGGGTGATGTTCTCTCCGATCGTTTTCCACATGTGCTGGAACGTGCGGGTCGAACCGGTAAAGTGGAGTCCCGCGAAGTGCTCGGAGGCAAAGACCGGGTCTCCGACGTCGGGACCATCGCCTGGTAGCATCTGGATGACGCCAGGAGGCAGGCCGGCCTCCTCGAGCAAGAGGTACAGGTAATAGGCCGAGTAGGCCGCCGTCGTGCTTGGTTTCCAGAGGACTGTATTGCCCATCAGCGCCGGCGCCGTGGGCAAGTTGCCCTGGATGGCGGTAAAGTTGAACGGGGTGACCGCGAAGACAAACCCTTCGAGGGGGCGGTACTGGAGCCGATTCCAGACGCCGGCCGGGGAGATCGGCTGGTCGTTGTAGATCTGCTCCATGAAGTGGACGTTGAACCGGAGGAAGTCGATCAGTTCGCAGGCGGCGTCGATCTCCGCCTGGTGGGCGTTTTTGCTCTGGCCAAGCATGGTGGCGGCATTCAACGTGTCGCGCCAAGGGCCGGCGAGGAGGTCGGCCGCTTTGAGGAAGATTGCGGCACGGTCTGTCCAGTCCATGTTCATCCAGCCGGCGCGGGCCGCCAGGCTTCCCTGGATCGCGGCGTCCACCTCGTGTTCGCCGCAGAGGTGGACATGTCCGAGCGTGTGGAAGTGGTCGTGGGGCGGTGCGAGCCGGGCGGTGCGACCGGTTTTCACCCGTTCTCCGTTGATGAAGGCCGGCACCTCGACCTCGCGTGTGCGCAGGGTGGCGAGGGTCTGCTGGAGGGAGGTGCGTTCCGCGCTGCCGGGGGCGTAGGTGCGGACCGGTTCGTTGGTCGGTGGCGGCGTGTGGCTGGAGGCGTTGTTCATTATATGCCGTTATTGCAAGTCAATATAACCTGATCCGATCGGTTTAACAGTCTGAACCGAGCCCGGTTCATTGGACGGTCAGGGATGGCGGGGTAGGGATCCTACTACGCCGGCGTCCGTTTGTGTGCCACCACCGGCACGCCCGAAATCCATCCCTCGGCCTGCCGGTTATTGACGATCCCCATGCTTCCACCGCGCTTCGAACGATACATCGCCACCCGCTACCTGCTGCATTCGCAGGGGCGGCCGGAGGGCCGGCGTTTTGTTCGCTTCATCACCTATATGGCGATCGGGGGAGTGGCCATCGGTGTCTGTGCGCTGCTCCTCGCGCTCGCTATCGTTCGGGGGTTCAGCGAAGAGATCACGTCCAAGATCATCGGCTTTGGCGCGCATGTGCAGGCGATTAGCTTTCTCGAGGAGCCGTTTGTAGACAGCCCGGGCATGATCCGTCAGATCGCAACGTTGCCGGAAGTGACGGATGTCCAGCCCGTGGTGGAAGAGTTTGCCCTTTTTCGGCGGTCGGAGCGGGAGATCGACGGGGTCCTCATTCGCGGTGTGGAGCACCTTCCGGCGTATTTCGCGGACCACCTGATCGCCGGCGAGGCGAACTTCGCGGCCGCGTCTGGCGAGGCGACCGGGGTCGTCATCGGCAGTCAGCTCGCCCGACTGCTCGGGCTCTCGGTTGGAGATAGGGTCGTGGCCTATTCGATGCGAGCCACAAAAGACGGGGCATCGCGGCAGGGCATCACACGCCCTCGCGCCCGTCAGTTTCGGGTCTCGGGCATCTATGAGACCTCCTTCGCCCATTTCGATGAACTCTATGTATTCGCCGGCATCGAGACGGCGCGTGACCTGTTTAATTACAGCTCCACCGAGGCCACGCGGATCGATGTAATGCTGACTGACCCTCAGTGGGCGGACTCCACCGCGGCGCGCATCGAGTCCGCGCTGGGGTATCCCGTTCACGCGCGCACCGTCTTCGAAACCTTCCGCCAGTATTTTGCCTGGGTGCGGCTGCAGGAGAGCATCATCCCGCTCGTGATCGGGGTCATCGTGCTGGTAGGGGCGTTTAATATCGTGGGGACGTTGCTCATGATCATGCTTGAAAAGACTCCCGAAATCGGGGTGCTGGGCAGCATGGGGGCGTCACGTGCGATGCTGCGCCGGCTGTTCCTCTACCTGGGCGTCCTGATGGGCGGCGTGGGCGTCGTCATTGGAGAGGTACTCGCCCTCGTGCTGGCGCTCCTCCAGAAACGCTACCATCTCATCCCATTGCCGGAGGAAGCGTATTACATGCAGGCGGCGCCGATCGCCCTGAACGGGTTGGATTTTCTTCTCGTCGGCTTGCTCGCGCTGTGCCTTTGCGCGGTCGCCGCGTACATTCCCGCCCGTGTTTCGGCCCGCATCGAACCGATTCGTGCCATTCGTTTTCGGTGAGATGATCAGGGAAACGATACGCCGTGTATCGTGTGTAATCACCCCTCAAAAACGAATCAACCGACGATACGTATGGCTATCAACGTTGGGCAGCATGCGCCCGAAATAACCCTTTATGACGACAAAAAAGAACTTTTTACGCTTTCCTCCTTCATAGGAAAAAAGAACGTCGTCCTGCTCTTTTATCCGGGCGCGTTCACCAGCGTGTGCACGACGGAGCTCAATACGGTGAATAACGACCTCGCCGCGTACGGGGCCGATACCCTGGTCGTAGGCATTTCGACCGATTCGCCCTTTGTGCAGGCGGAATTCAAGAAGGTAAACGCATTCTCTTTCCAGCTCTTGAGCGACCACAACGCGGATGCCGCCGCGGCTTATCACGCCAAATACATGGGGGATTTTACCCCGATGAAACTGGATCGCATTGCCCGGCGCGCGGCATTTGTTGTCGGCAAAGATGGTAATGTGGCGTACGCGGAGGTGCTGGAAAACGCCGGCGCCCTGCCAGACCTCGACGCCGTAAAGGCGGTCGCAAATCGCTAATCCGATGAGCCCTAGCGCTGAAGCATCCCCTTTGCGCCTGCGTCTTCAGCTGTTCAGTGTGTTGCGGGAACGTCTGGGCCGGGAGTACATCGAGATCGAGGTGCCTGCCGGCTCCGCCGGCGGCGATCTGCTCGATCTGCTGGCCCGGTCGTATCCCGATATCGCGGCGCATCGTTCGACCATCCGACTCGCCATCAACGAAGCCTACGAGCGGGAATCCTACCGCCTCTCGGCCGGCGACGATGTGGCCCTCATCACCCCGGTTAGCGGCGGATAATGGAGCGCATCGAACATAAAACCTCGGCCGTCTGGCTGTGTATCGACGAACAGGTGCTGGACGTCGCCGCGATCGCCGCTTTTTTGCCGACACCGCAGGTCGGCGGGGTCGATCTCTTCATCGGCACGACGCGGCGGTGGACCGGGACGCGGGAGACGGTGCTGCTGTCGTACGAGTGTTACCCGGCGATGGCCTTAAAAGAGATGGGCAAGATCGCGGAGGCAGCTATCGACCGCTGGAAGCTGGAGCGGGTCGTACTGCATCACCGCCTCGGCCCGGTGCCGGCCGGCGAGGCGAGTATCATCCTCGGCGCGGCATCCGCCCACCGGGCTGACGCCTTTGAAGCCTGCCGATTCTTGATCGATACCCTCAAAAAGGAGGTCCCGATCTGGAAAAAAGAGCATTTCGCCGACGGCACGCAGGAGTGGGTGCAGGCCGGCGGCTGAGCGCCGTCATCAGGCCGCGAGACCCGCCAGCGCCAC
>JBGSPJ010000170.1:0-14484 GCA_041738655.1 Rhodothermales bacterium
CGTCGCGCAGGGCCTCCTCGTACCGCTGGAGGGCCAGCAGCACATCGGCCCGTAGCTTGAGGGCCTCGGGATGGTCGGGGTCGGCGCGAAGCACTTCATCCGCCCGGACCTTAGCCTCGAGCAAGCTCCCGCCGGATTCCCAGGCGGTTTCGGCGCGATGCAGCTGGGATTGCACGTTGGGCTGTAACGAACGAACCTGCGCCGGCGCGTCCTCATGCGCCACCATCATTACCCCGAGCGTCAAACCGAGAAACCACGACCTATTCATCTGCGTCTCTTGCGTCCTTCAGACTTCATGTCTCATTATTCGGGCATCGACCCCAACAATCGTTCCAGGCGCAAGATACGCGCTTTAGGCCCGTTTTAAACGCCTCCGTATAGAAAAGCGCTCAGCGCATGGCCACTTGATGCTACACCCCGATTCCCTGGCCACGGTCCCCGATGCCTGGCGCGCCCTGGCCGGATGCCGGCGGATGGGCCGTCCGTTGCGTGCGTACGAGACGATCGATTCAACCAACGAGGCGGCGGCGCAATGGGCCCGCGCAAACGCGCCTGAGGGTGCGGTAGTCGTAGCCGACCACCAGACCGCCGGCCGCGGCCGCTACCGGCGGGTCTGGCAGGCCGATCCGGGAAAAAATCTGCTCGTATCCCTCATCCTTCGCCCCTCGCTGCCGCTTGACCGGATCAGCGTATTACCTTTGCTGGCCGGCCTGGCCGCCGCCGAGGCGATCGACGCGCTGGCCGCTCCTCTCACGCCACGGCTCAAGTGGCCCAACGACCTGTATCTGGCCGGCAAAAAAACGGGCGGGATTCTCCTCGAGTCGAGCCAGAGTGGCGGCCCAACGCAACCCCCCGATTTTGTGGTACTCGGGATCGGAATCAACGTCAACCAGGAGCATTTCCCCCCCGAAATAGCCGACACGGCCACGTCGCTCCTGCTCGAAACGGGTCGATTCATCGCACGGGATGCCCTACTTGCAGCACTGTTGCGCATCTTTGAGGGGATGTACGACGCCCTGGGCGACGCGGCACGTTCGAGCCGACTCCTGACCGCGTACGAGACGCGCATGCACCAACTGGGTGAGGCCGTCGAAGTCCGGTTTGCCGACGGACAGAAACCACGGGCGGGGGTTCTCGCCGGGGTCTCGCCCCTGGGCGCGCTGCGCCTGCGCACGACCGAGGGCGAAACGCATTTTCACGCCGGCGAGGTTTCGTCTCGAGAGATCGACGGGTAGGCCTGGCGCTTCCACCGGGCATGAAGCGTGGTCAGGTAGCCGCCATAGACGTATCCCTGGAAGGTCTGATCCACCGAGACCTGCGGGATGTATGTGGGCGCGACTTTTTCGAGCGGCAGAACGACCCGACCGGGGTCGCGCACGACGGGATCAAACACAAGTGTCTGGCCGGCGTCGCGGTACTGAACCCAGGTGTGGCCCACAAGCGAATCGCCGGGTTGGGTATCTCCCGGTTTCGACGCCTCGGCCCGCACCCATCCGGCGACAAATTCAGCCTCACACCCCATTTCCACCAGTTTTCGCCAGGTCCACAGGGAAAAGTCTTCACAATCCCCCTCGCGCCGGCGCTCAAAATGCGTGGGGTGTTGCCAGAGATCGGCCGCGTTAAACTGATCGGCATCCCGTCGGTAGGAGCAGCCCTCCAACCAGTCTGACAACTCGTTCACGGACGCTGCCGGCGTGGCGAGTTGGCCCGAGAAGTACCAGGAAAAGGGATGGTGGGAGCCGGCGCCGAAGGCATGAATCGGAACGTCGCAGGCGTAGCGCTCCCAGGGATGGGTATGGGTGCGGGTGGTGGCCAGAAGCAGCCGGTACATCGACCGTTGGACAGTGCCGAAGACGCGGTGGTGGGCCGTTCGTAGCGCTCCTATCATGCGAGTGGGGTTGCGGCGAAAGAGAACGACAGGCGATACGGCGGAGCGGCCTGCATGTTACGCGAGCAACGCGCGGATGCGCGCGATGACGAGGTCGATGGCGACCCGATTGTGCCCGCCCCTGGGGATGATCAAGTCGGCGCGCCGGCGCGAGGGCTCGACGAACTGCACATGCATGGGGCGTACCGTGTGTTCGTACTGGAAGAGGATGTCTTCGATGGAGCGACCGCGCTCGGTCAGGTCGCGACGGATGCGGCGAAGGAGCCGGATGTCGTCGGCGGTATCGACGTAAAGCTTGATGTCCATCCGTGCCGCGAGTTCGGGCTCCGCGAGTACGAGGATACCATCGACAAAGATGACCGGGCGAGGCTCGACGCGGACGGTTTCCTGCCGGCGGGTGTGGCGTTGGAAATCGTAAGTGGGTTTTTCGATGGGAAAGCCCTGCATGAGCCGGCCCAGGTGCTCGAGGAGGAGTTCCGTTTCCAGCGCGTCGGGGTGGTCAAAGTTGACTTCGCGGCGTGCCTCGATGGGGAGGTGGCTGATATCGCGGTAGTACGCGTCGTGCTCGATGATTGCGATGCGCGAGGCATCCAGTGCATCAACAATGTGCCGGAGCACCGTCGTTTTGCCCGAGCCGGAGCCTCCCGCGATACCGATGACCACAGGCCGTGGGTTCATGGGCCCTGAGCCGTCAGAGGCGGCGGACCATGGAGACGATCCCCGTGCGCGTAGCCTCGTCCCACGACGAATCGGCTTCGTCGTAGACATAGCCGGCGGGGTGCTCCCAATCCTTCAGGTCCTCCATACGTTCGATGGCTTCGCGGACGATGACATTGACAAGTTGACCGCGGAGGGGCTTTACGCCGTGGGTGATCAGCTTGCGTTCGCCGTTTTCTTCGTCGAAGAAACGAAGCTCGATCATCTGCTCGTAGGTATGTGCGTCATCCCAGGCCTCTTTTTGCGAAGAGGGGAGCAGACTCCATACGATATGACCTTTGAGGGCCTCGTTGAGGAGCGGGCTGATGTAGGGGCGCCAGTAGCGCGCGACTTTACCGATGACCGGCATGACCGCGTCGATGCGGAGGCGATAGTCCGGTATGAGATCGTCAGGCCGCAGAAGGCCAAAAAGGCCGGAGATGATGATACCGTTCTCGAGGAGGCGGCGTTGGGCGCCGGTAGGCAGGCCGGCGAAATCCATCGACTTGAACATGACGCCCGGGCTGTAGCGCTGCATGGCGGACATGAGCGGGGCGTTAAACACCTGCATATTGGCCTCGACGGCCTGTTCGAGTGATTCGCCTTTGATACCGAGGAGGGTTTCGAGGTCCTTGCCGGCGGAGAGCGCTTCCTGGAGCGCTGTGATGAGTTTGCGCCGCTCGGGGTTCAACTCGCTGAAGTAGTTGAACGTGCTCGAGGAACGGTAATCGAACATGTCCGGCGCGAATGGATTCCCGCCCGGACATTTACCTTCGGATGGTGGCAGAAGAATCGAGAACCTGGGCATGAATGTGCCGATTCAGCTAGTGCGAATGGTGCCCGTCTTGAGCCGGAACGTCAACCTGCCGGCGACCTTCCGTGGGTGCTCTTACCCATGGCCCCGTCTATTTGACGATGGTAAATCGCCAATAGTCGATGGTCGATGGCGACTAGTTAGCAGCGGGTGTACCGGAAGAACCCTGTCGACGCACTTCCCCCATCAGGGCGTCAATGTCGTCCTGAATCTGTTGGGCACGGTTGCGCGCATCGGCCACGATAGCATCTCCTTTCTGGCGCGCATCGCCAGGTCCTTCAGGATGCACCACGTTTTCGACGAACGTATTGACCTGGTCGGCCAGATTCTCCAGTTGGTAGGCGAGCCGGCGGCGGATCTTTTTGCCCTCCTCGGGCGCCAGCAACAATCCGAGCGCAAACCCCGTCGCCCCGCCAATGAGGGCTCCCCAGATGCCGGCGCGAACAAGACTTCCCGTGGTATACTCCTTCATAGTATGACCGGTTGGTGAGATAGCAATTACACGCAGACAGCTGTCCGGTTGAACGACCGGACCGCGCCCCTGTTTCTACGAAACACGCGCGCAACCTGGCACCGAACGAACCCGCGGGACCGCCATGAAGGCACGATAAAAAAAGCCACCGCCGGGATACCGACCGCGGCTTTGGACCCGGAAGATCAAGCCAAAAGATCAAGCCAGCAGGTCAAGCCACTCGCCTAGCGGTTTTTCTTCTTGTGCCGGTTTTTGCGCAGCCGCTTTTTCCGCTTGTGCGTGGCAATCTTGTGCCGTTTACGTTTACGACCACAGGGCATAAAACTCCTCTCTAAAATCGATTAATCGAAAGCATGACGAACTGGCGAGACCAGCCGAAACTAGCTCCCCTTAAACACGGTCCCCTCCCTCCTGTTTCCTGACGCGGAATCTTTTGATCCAGGGCGGAAACACGGCCAGGGGCGGCAAGAACTTTTCCCGGAACTGGTGGGTAGGCCGGGATCGGGTACAGGTATCCTGTTGCCGATCCACGGGATTTTCGATCTCACCGAGCGTTACTCGCCCATGCGCAGCTCCTGTTTTGCCCCCCCCCTACACCTGGTGGCCGTTTTGTCGGTGTTCTGGATTACCGGATGCTCACCCCGCGTGTCGCTGTTGTATGTGGACTACGAGGTGGAGGGCGATTCGGCTACCGTGGTGGATCGTGTGGCGGAGGGGCTTCAGGCCGCCGGCTGGGACCTCGCCACACCCGAAGCGTCCAACAGCCTGCGCACCGACACCCGCACCTTCGATCGCCGCATTCTGTATAAAACGATCGCCTACCTGGAAGCCGTCCGGATCGGCGACGAGTACGTCCGCGTCTTCATCCACCCCTTTCGCCACCCATTTATAGGGGCCCGCAACAAATTGCCGTACATGCCCAATACGTTGCGCCGCGCTGTATTTCCTGCGCTCGGGGAGGCGCTCGAACCCCTCGAGATCTATCAGCGCGGGGTGCCGAGGCCGGAATTGGAAAGTTTCTGAGGGTATAAGGTTCGGGGTTTAAGGTTTAAGAGGTGGGGTTTGAGGGATGCCTGAACGCCCTGGTGAAACATTGGCCTACCCTTTGCCGTGTATAGGTCCTACGCGCGACGGCCGATTATCATGACACGATGACAGGCCGGCTGCGACGTTCTTTGTACATATGGGGATGTTCTGGCTTCGACGGGTGGATGTGTGCCGTAGGTAGCCGTGTCGGGCCTCTTGGCACGCCCGTATAAACTGTCAAGAACCAAGTAACTGCGAACGATTACTCGTACGCGATGGCCGCTTAAGGTACCCCCTTAAGTCGTTGCTATCTGTCCAAGGCGTGGTGCGTCCATTGGCGCGCGGCGGGCATCATTTACAATGGACTGGTTGTAAGGGCGCCGGTTGAGCCCGACAGCGAGAACCAATCAACCTTAGCGCCTTCTCGGCCCCGTCAATTGGCTAAAGAGGGTGGTGAAGCTCAAATAGATTGACTACGCACGTAGAGGCTTGCGTGTATGCCCATTCGGACCCGGGTTCGACTCCCGGCATCTCCACATAGTACTGGCCCTAAGTTCATCGCAAGATGGACTTAGGGCTTTTTGTTTTACGGCCGGTAAAGAGTAGCAGATCTATCTTCATATACTCGCGGCGTGTAGCTATATGGCAGGGCAGGTATCGAGCCGAAGGAAGAGCATTGTAATCCATTTTACGCGATGAATTGCACGGCGCAATCAGCCGATAGATAGCAGGCGTTCGACGTCGGCGCTCCAGTTGAACGGACTTCGCTTCGTTAACAACATACCATGGAAAAACCACCACCCTCAGTTGCCATTCTTGGTTGGGTCTTCATCCTCGCCGGCATCATCATGGTCGCCGCCAGCGTGGTCTCGGTGGTCGGTTCAGATGCCTCGTTGAACTCCGTGCTCGCAACAGAAGAAGGGCTGATCCTGGCAGTTCGCACCCTCGCGATCGTTGGAGGCGCATTTCTTCTGCGAGGCGAAAACTGGGCGCGCTGGCTCCTGGTACTTTGGATCGCTTACCATGTTGTACTAAGCCTGTACCACCCTCTTTTTGAGTTGGTCGTCCACAGCCTGTTATTGATCGCGGTGGTCTATGTCCTTTTTCGCCAGGAGGCCTCGTCTTTCTTCAACGGTAAACGTGTAGAATCGCCCTAGCTTCCAAAACCGCCAATAGGTATATAATTAGTCGGGAGCCATTATCGGACCGATTAAGTCGCTACGGGCTACAACCGAACTGGCGGGCTCGTTGAGTGCCTACATCATGTCTACCCCGAACTAGCGTAGGTCTATGGACCACTCCGCCCGATCTCGCCCGGTTTATGCTGTCGATTGGACGCTCGTACCGTGGAGAGCCCAATGGGCTTTTGACGCAGTCCAGCGCGCGGATGATGCTTACGAAGGTGCCGGGTGGGAGTGGCCAGGGGTTTGGGCTATCACGAGAGGGCGAGGCATTCCGTTATCATCACAATGGCGGTAATGCCGGCTTCACCTGTTACGCAGTCGCCTTCGCCGGGACCGGCCGCGGGGTGGTGCTCATGACCAATTCCGATGCCGGCGATCAGCTCATGCAAGAGGTGGCTCGAGCCCTCTCGCGTGAGTATGGCTGGCCCCCACTCTGGGTACGCGATTAAAAGTCACATAACCGAACTGATCTGATTCGAGGAGACGCTTTTGGAAGCATTAGAAAAGCCTTAGAAATTCGTCATGCCGCTCACCGCGTCCCTGGCCAAATTACTGCCTCGCGTGCATCCTTAGTCCATCATGGTGCCCACTGAGCAAACCCGTGGAAAACAAGGCAATCGCCGGCTATGTACCGCACAACCTCTACCGACTCGTTCCATGCTGATCGCCGCGCTGGGGGTCGTCTTCCTGATCTATATGATCACCCTGGAAGATGTACCCGGACGGCGCTACCTATGGTGCTCATCGCACCGGGTATCGGATGGTACATAATTGCGCGCGCCCGGTCTCGTTCGCGGTGAATCGCGTCTTGTACTGGTTCAACGTGACCCTGACCCTTGCGCGCAAACGTTTTCTGCCAGAAAAATCTACTTGTAGATGATATGAGGATTTCATCAAAACAATTTGTCGTTGGCTTTCTTGTACTTGCCGGTGTTTTCCAATTCACTACCAATTCCATTCTGGGACCTGAACTCGGGCTTTTTCCATCTGACGGAAACTGGTATCCAGGAGAGAATTCAGCTGTAGCGTGGAAAGACACGATGAGTTCAATTGTTTACCCGGTAAAATTTGTATTGGTAGAACCCTTAACATTCCTGGCCCAGGATCCCGATGGTGCGCCACCCGTTATTTTGTTTTTCTTTATAGTGTATTGGACTGCTGTCGCGCTGCTTATTTACTATTTCATATATGTATTCAATCGATTGCGGACGCGTAAAATATGATGATTGTGGCCAGATTTCCACATGCTGTCACTTCAACCACGAGAAACACAGAACCGGAACCAAGGTGATCACGATTTCAACATATAAACTCATTGAACGGTAGCTTGACGTGCCCAGAATTAAAGAAATATATAATGAAGCAAAAGCTGACAAGTGGTTCAAGTCATTCGCTGTTTTTTGCCGTATTTCTCTGGCCTTGAGTTTTATCCCAGCAGGCACAGTCAAGATCATGGGAGTACGATTCGCCGCCGGCCTACCGCCAAACAACCCTCTAGGACATTACTTCGACGCCTTACACCAAACAGGATATTATTATACGTTTATTGGAATCGCCCAAGTCATAACAGCCATACTGTTACTGATTCCGAGAACGGCCCTTCTGGGCGCACTGATCTATTTTCCCATTATTGTTAATATTTGTGTATTGACATACGCTACTCGATTCGAAGGCACCCGTATTGTCACCATGATGGTATTGGCCAGCTTATTCTTGTTGATCTGGGATTACGATCGCTTAAAACACATTTTGCCAGTTCCGCATCACGAGCCAGATTCTCCCCTGACAGCCAAGCACCTGGGAACGCGCCTTCGAATCATTTTTTTTGGAGGTTCACTTGTAGTCCTGGCCATAATTATCATAGGCACCACGTATTTATTTGAGATTAGCCCTGGCAACTCAGAAGAGGTATGTAGAAATCAATGCGTCGGAAGCAGAAACCCTGAGGCTTGTAAAAACTTCTGCGATTGTATTTATGCTCAGGGGCAACCGCTGAATCGTTGCTTAGCCCGTTATGATGAGGCAACAGTCATGACCCGATCCGTTCCAAGGTAACATGTGAGATGCCATCAAGAGGTACGCTCGCTTGACGCCCCAAAAGAATGATAAATCACAAGCATGATCGGAATATTGCGATCATGACGAGATCTACTCAGTGCTACGGCTTATAGCCGGGTCTGCCCGCTGGGCTCGCAACGATTGACACCCCATGCTGAGGATGGTCTATCTCATGATCTTTGCCCCTGAGTGGAAGGGATAGAGCCCATAGGCTGTGATGCAAAACGTGGAATCGGAAGGCCATTTACGATTGACGATATACGACAGCGCCAGGGCCACTCGAACGGCCACAGTCGCGTGGGCACGAAGTCGTTACAGGTGCCCGTCGAAACCCTTCCAGTGGTTAGTTACCGATGACTTAATAACGGCCTCAAAAACCGGCCGGTATAACTCGCTTCGATGGCCGCGACGTCTTCCGGCCTGCCGGCGGCCAATACTTCGCCCCCCTTGTGCCCTCCTTCGGGCCCCATATCGATGATCCAATCCGCGGTTTTGATCACGTCGAGGTTGTGTTCGATGACCACGACGCTATGTCCGGCCTCGACGAGGCCGTTCAGGGATGCCAACAGCCGATCGATGTCGGCGAAATGCAAACCTGTCGTTGGTTCGTCCAGGATGTAGAGGAGATGCTGGCCTCGCTTCACTTTGCCGAGCTCGCCGGCCAGTTTCACGCGCTGCGCCTCGCCGCCGGATAAAATCGGAGCCGGATGTCCGATCTTAAGGTAGCCCAGTCCCAACTCGTTCAACACCTCCAGCTTCCGCGAAATGGGCTTCTGCCCTTCAAAAAAGGCGACGCCGGCCTCGATCGACAGGTCCAACACATCCGCGATGCTTTTGCCGTTCCACAGGATTTCCAACGTGTGGGCATTAAATCGCGCCCCTTTACAGGTGGGGCACTGCACCTCCACGTCGGGCATAAAGGAAAGCTTCGTCGTGATCGACCCCTCGCCGGCGCATGGCTCGCACCGGCCTCCCTTGACGTTGAAGCTGAACCTGGATGCCGTGTAGCCTCTCTTTATTGCCTTGTCGACCGTAGCAAAGAGTTTGCGAATCAGGTCGTAGATGCCAATGTACGTGGCCGGATTGCTGCGCGAAGACCGCCCGATCGGACTCTGGTCGATGTGAATCACGCCTGCAATGGCCTCATGTCCTTCGATACGGTCATGCTCGCCGGGCAACACGCGGCTGTCCTCCAGTTCGGCGATGAGTCGTTTGTAGAGCGTCTCATGCAAAAACGAACTTTTACCCGATCCCGACGCTCCGGTAAGACAAGTAAAGACGCCCAGCGGTACAGAAATATCTACATTCTTGAGGTTATTATGCCGGCAGCCGAATACCCTCATCCATCGCTTCGGCGTCCGGCGTATTTTGGGGAGGGCGATCGCGGACCGGCCGGCCAGGTACGCGCCCGTCAGCGACACCTCGTTTTCCATCAACGATTCCGGAGAACCGGTCGCCACAACCTCGCCTCCATGCACACCCGGTCCGGGACCGATCTCGATGCAGTAATCCGCGGCGCGAATGGTGTCTTCGTCGTGTTCGACGACAAGCACCGTATTCCCGATATCAACGAGCTTGCGGATGGTAGCGATCATCCGCGCATTGTCTTTCGGATGGAGCCCGATGCTGGGTTCGTCGAGTACGTACAACATGCCCATCAGCCCGCTACCGATCTGAGTCGAGAGTCGGATGCGCTGGGATTCGCCGCCGGAGAGCGTGCCGGCTCGCCGATCCAGACTCAGGTAATCGAGTCCGATATCGGAAAGCAATTCGAGTCGACCCACCACCTCTCTCAGCAGCACTGAAGCCACCTCCTTTTTCTCGGGAGGAGCCTCTACCTGTGCCAGGAACACGAGCAGCTTTCCAAAGTGCATCCGGCACAGGGCCGGCAGGCTCTGCCCCTGAACCGTCACCAGCTCCCTGGACCGTTTAAGCCGACCTCCCTTGCAATCCGGGCAGTCGTATTCGACCATGATCCGGTCGAGCAAATCCTCCGTCCACGAATTGGAATCGCCCTGTTTGCGGTACCAGTGATAGTGCCGCTCGATGTCGTTGACAAACCCCTGGAAACCCATCTCGCGGCCTTCGTAGTGTTGGCCCATTTTCGCTTCAGGGGGCACTTCGATGACGAGCAGCTCATCCGGCACGCCGTAAAAAAGCATCGTTACGATGTCTTCCGGCAGTTCGCCAAACGGCGTATCCAGTGAAAACCCGTACTTGCGGGACAGGGTGTACAGGATTCGCCCATTCCAGTTGCCGGGGTTATACTCTTTACTGACGATCGCGCCATCCCGAAGCGATCTGGCCGGATCCGGAACCAGCAATTGTTTATGTACCCGCTTTCCTGTCCCGAGACCGCCGCAGGTTACGCAGGCGCCGGCCGGGTCGTTGAAGGTGAACTCCCCGTGGTGGAGATCCAGACTGACGATTCGGTGGGCGCTGCATCCGAAGCCTTGTTCAAAATGCATTCTGCTCTCCACAGCGACCCCGGCAGGTAGATGAAACGACAGCAGTCCATCTCCCAATTCGCGTGCATCGTTTAACGAGGCGACGATTTCGCGCTCGATGCCGGATTCGACGACAAACGAGTCCGCCACGGCCTCGATATGATGCACTCCCTCGTCGCCCAGTCTGAATTCCGACCCCAGATCCACGAGTTTACCATCCACCCGGGCCTTTCGGTAGCCATGGTGGCGGATCCGGTCGAGCAGCCAGTTCCAGTCTTCGCCCCACACCTTCCAGACCGGGACACGCACTTCTACTTCCACGCCGGCCGGTAGGGCCAGCATGTGTTCAGCGATTCGATGCGGCGCCAGAGCAGGGATCGGCTCCTCGCACCAGGGACAATGGGCCTGCCCCAGGCTAGCAAACAACATGCGGAGGTAATCCTGGCTGTCGGTCATCGTCCCTACCGTGCTGCGCGGATTCCGGCCGACCGTTTTCTGGTCGATGGAAACTACCGGCGACAGGCCGTTGACAAAATCGACATCCGGCTTCTTCAGCTGCGAGACGAACCGTTTGGCATAACTGCTCATGGACGCGAGGAGCCGGCGCTGCCCCTCGGCATATACGGTTTCGAATGCGAGCGACGACTTACCCGACCCGCTCACCCCCGTTATCACCACGAATTTATCCCGTGGAATATCGACAGAGAGGTTACGAAGGTTGTTTTCTCGCGCACCGCGCACCTCAATGGTCGTTCGCGGCGGAGCAGGTTCAGAGGACGGCATCGATGAAGTAGGAGGGTTCTTCGAGGTGGACACGACTTTTCTTGGTGAGCAATATATCCGCTGCCAGTTTTTCGAGTCGGCCAGCTCGCGCCAGCCATTCGCACGCGCCCTCCAGGTACCAGGGGTACAGCTGAGAATAAGCGAAATGATCCGCGAGTTCAGACAGCGGCACCGCGCGTCGTTGACGACGCAGGTACGATAGTACGGGCTCCAGGTTTGCTTCGGCATGACGTTCCAGCCACGCCTCGCTGGCCTGAAGCGCCGTCGCGAGGGTTTCTTGCGACGGTTTACCCATCAACAAGGCAGTATAAACCTCGGCAAAAAGTGCCGGCGCGAGTTCCAAAGCGCGATGGACCGGATACGTTTCACAGATCTCGCCGTGCATTACCACATGTGCAGCCGCCAGTGCGTGCGCTGCGCCAAGCGCGCCCTGCCAGGCGCGATCCAGGTCTTTTTTGATCTCCAGCAGCCGGCGCGTATGCCGCAATTCGTGCGCAACCCAGCCGGTCATGATCACGACTTCATTCTTCCGGTCTCGTTCCGCCACACTATTGGCTTCCTCGAACCAGCGGGACAGGCTTTCATCGGAGCTATAGAGCAGGAAACGGCGGGCGAAGAAATTATAGGAAAACGCCGTCCGAGCCGCACCCTCGACCATTTTCTTGAAGCGCGACCGGGGGATCAATTCCGCCCACATATTAATATCGTGCTCGACCAGTGTGCGCCAGATCCGATGCTCTTCCCCGTCACTACGCCGGCGCTGCGTTACGCCGTCGGCCTCCACGATCCATAGCCCAATGCCGTCTTTATGCCAGATGGTCTCCTCGTTCAGCGAGCCGACCTGAACCACCGCGAGAATCCATCGGTCTTCTTTGGTCCGTTCGATGAAGGCCGTAAGCGCTTCCTGGTAGCGGCGTAGTTTGGAGGTGGTGTCGGTGTCCATGTTGGAGTCATCGTTTTGTTCGACAAGCTACTGCCGTAAGATACTCCGGGAGGATGACATCCCTGTGGCATAGTGGAAAACTCCAGGCAAAAGGCTACGTGGTTGAATCGCACCGACTCTGGCAAGGATAACAATGTTTGGGCACCTCGATTCGTGGCTGCACGACCCGATTGAGATCCATCTAGTGATGCCTGGACCGTATGCTTCCGGGTGGTCGCATCGCAGCCACCGCGCACTTCCAGAATGGCCATCCATGACGAAGCCTCCGGATCAGGTCGTTGACCCGATTCCGGAGGCGTTCTTCTTAGCTATAATAAACGTATTCGTGCTGGGCGCTCAGGTCACAGCCGCCCCATCACCAGCAGAACGACAAGCACCAACAGCACCAGACCAAGCCCACCGCTGGGACCGTACCCCCAGTTGCGGCTGTGCCCCCAGGTGGGGAGGGCGCCAAGAAGCATTAAAATGACTATGACTAAAAGGATTGTACCGAGCATACTATACCTCGCATCAGGTTATTAAACGGTAATGCGGTCGACGCCGCACCGTTCAGGATGTACGATTGGCCATGACAATGACAACCAGGCCCGTGGCCAGAAGAACGGCTCCAACAATCGGGGGAACGGGTATCGTGTGCTCCTTCTGAGCTTCAATCTCCAACTTCCCGAGATCGAGCACTTTTTCGTCGGTTACATACGAAATGCCGCCGTAGGCCAGGGTAAGCCCGCCCAGTATCAGCAACACGATCCCGATCAGGGTCATTCGTTTCATAGGGTCAGCTCTGAGTTAACAGGTTGATTGTGGTCAAGAATCCTCTTCGATTCCGAGAGAAGGATCCCGGGCATCTCTGCCAGCCTACAGCCTACACCACGCCTCTGGCAGACTCAATGGACCCGGGTACAGGGATCGGGTACAAAAAGGGATACAAAGTGCGCAGGGCCCCATCTCCGCGCACGATGCGTTCCGCCGACTTCGCCGCGACGTTTCCGCTGACACCAGGAATGCCGAGAAGACTACACGGGGCAAAAAGAACCGCGCGTATTGTGGATGTAGTTGTGAACATCACCTCAACTCAGCTCCCCTTCGCCGTATGACACGCCTTTTGATCATCGAGCCCACACGTCTCAGGGCGGACTTCATCGCTCTGGCCCTTTCAAACGAAAAGAACTTCGATGTCGTCGCCTGTGTGACCGATCTCGATCGGGTAGCCGACCACGCCGGCCAGGTAGACGTGGCTTTACTCAGCATGGAGTTTCCAAACGATGACGCGCTCGCCACGCTCTGGAATCTGGTTACGAACGACGCCTGTCTTCGCGTCGTGGCGCTCGGTGTCACCGATTCGGAGCGGGCGATCCTCGCGGCCATCGAGGCCGGCGCGTCCGGGTACGTGCTCGAGAGTGACTCGTTCGATAAGCTGCTGCGTATCGTCAGGTCGGTATCCGACCACGCGGCCTATGCCGCCCCCCATATCGTGGCCGCGCTGATGCGCCGCATCCGCGAACGTACCGGACTCCAGAACACGCCGCCAGACCCCGATCGCTTTGATTTGCTGACCGATCGCGAACAGGAAATCCTGAGACTCCTCGCATCGGGATTATCCAACCGGGCCATCGCGGCACGTCTATTTATCGAGTACGGCACGGTAAAAAACCACGTCCACAATATCCTGGGCAAATTGGAGGTCGATAGCCGGAAGGAAGCGGCCAATTGCATCGCGTACGCCTGAATCTACTCTAAAACAACGATCTGCCGCCCGGCAGACTTTACATACATAGAGACCCGTCGCCGTAAGACGCCGCGGTCCTACCCCAGAAGTTCACGCCCTGAAAAGCGTGAGCTTTTTTATGCTGTTTGGTATTGCTTGCCCCAAACGCGGGTCCGTATCCGGCTGGCCGGCCACTCGGTGTATCCTCGCCCATCCCCGGCCGACGCCCGGGTCGAAAGGTGCGTCCTCGGTACGATGGTTCACTCCACCACAATCACCCCCTTCATCACCCGCCAGTGGCCGGGGAAGGTGCAGACGAAGGGGTACACCCCGGGTTCATCCGGCACGCGCAGACGGAGGCGGACACTCTGCCCGGGATCGACGAGGGCGGTGGACGCGAGGACGGCCGGAATGCGCGGGACGTACTGCTGGGCGGCCCCGGCCGGCGACTGCGCCAGCGCGTCGGCC
>JBGSPJ010000171.1:0-3105 GCA_041738655.1 Rhodothermales bacterium
CCGCCGGCCGCACCACCCGGGCCGATTTCGACGCCCCGGTCGACTTCCCGACGCGCTCCGTCCGTGTCCGCATGGAGGGCCTGCGATCCCGCGCGCCGCTTCCGGGGTTGAGCTACCGCCTGGTCTCGTTCCCCCTCGAACTCGACGACTCCAGCCCCGCCGGTACCCTGGTGGACGACTTTCAGGCCTACGACTCCCGGAAATGGCGCTTCTTCGAGGCCGTCGGGAGCCCGAACGGCGACTCGACGCTGACGGAGTTCGATGCCATCGAGGCACTGTTGCCCGGACGGGGATACTGGCTCATCACGTTCGTCGGGGCGCCCGAATTCGACATGGGCGCCGGCCTCACCCAGGCCATCCACGAGCCCTTTGCCCTCCCGATACCCGCCGGCTGGAGCCTCATCGGCAACCCGTTTGCGTTTGCGCTGCCGGTGGGCAACCTCGCGCTGGAATCCGGCCGGGACATCGGCGATGTGCGGGATTACACGAGCCCCGTGGCGGATTCGCTGCGCCCATACCAGGGCTACGCGATCTACGTCGACCAGGCCGATGTGCTGCTTTTCGAGCCCGGGATCGATCCCGCGCCGAGCGCCGATGCGCCGGCCGCGGCCGTCAGCGTCGTCCTGCCGGCCGACTATGCCCTCAGCCCCAACTTCCCCAACCCCTTCCAGGAAGCGACGACCATCCCGTTTGATCTCCCCGAAGCCGAGTCCGTCCGCCTCGAGGTGTACAACGCCCTCGGCGCCCGTGTAGCCGTGCTGCTGGACGGGGAGGAGCGGGCCGCCGGCCGCCATCTGGTCCAGTGGGATGGGTGGACCCGGGCGGGTCAGCCGGCCGCGAGCGGCCTGTACGTCCTCCGCCTCAGCGCCGGGTCGTTTACCGAGACGCGGACGATGGTGAGGGTGAGGTGAAGCGTTGCTTTTTCTTGTCATCCCGGCCCCCGAGCCGGGATCCAGAGGGATGGCTCATTCGGTTGGGTTGCTTCGTAGAGCGCTTCGCAATCCGGCTGGATCCTGTATCAAGTGCGGGATGACAGGATGATGTGGGTGTATGCTTTGAGATCAGATGGTCCCCTCCTCCCTCGAGGAGGGGAAATCCCGATCTCGATCGGGATGGGGTGGTAAACCCTCGCAGCGTGGCTCCACCACCCCATCCCGGCAGCGATATCTCGCCGCCGGGATCTGCCCCTCCTCTGAGAGGAGGGGATCATCAAATTCTATCGTTGAAGGTGATATTTGGAGCTGCGCCCACAGGATTGAACCTCGAACATTAAACCTGAAACCCTTCCCCGCCGATACTCCGCGTGTGATGATTTGACGTACGCCGGCTCGCTTCTCCGTAGTCCATGAACCCTGAAAGGACAGTGGTATGGTGTTCAGACTCACGACCCGCACGATTGACTGATATATGGATTTTGCACTTACCCAGGACCAGCAGATTCTCCGCGACGAAATCGTCGCTTTTGCCCGGCGCGAACTCACGGAAGGCGTCATCGAACGCGATCGCAACCAGGAATTCCCGCATGATTTGTGGCTGAAATGCGGTGAAATGGGGCTTCAGGGCCTCCCGGTGCCGGAAGAATATGGCGGCCTCGGGCTCGACCCCGTCTCCACGGCCGTGGCGCTCGAAGCCCTTGGCTACGGCTCGGCCGATAGCGGACTTTCGTTTTCGATCTGCGCCCACCTGCTCGCCTGCGTCATCCCGATCACGATGCACGGGAGCGAGGAGCAGAAGCGGAAGTATCTCCCGAAACTGAGCAACGGAACCATGATCGCGGTCAACGCGATGTCCGAGCCGGGCACGGGATCCGACGCCTACGCCATGAAAACCCGAGCCATCCGCGACGGGAACGGGTACCGGATCAACGGGACTAAGATCTGGAGCACGAACGGCCCGGTGGCCGACCTCGCGATTGTCTATGCGATGACCGATATCGATAAGGGATATTACGGCGGGACGTCGATTTTCCTGGTTGAAAAGGGCCAGGGCGGGTTCATGCCGGGGCAGAAGTTTGAGAAGATGGGCCTACGGACGTCGCCGATCGGGGAAGTGGTGCTGGACAACATCTGGGTGCCGGATTCGGCGCTGGTCGCCGGCGAAGGCGCCGGCACGAACATCTTCACCCAGTCGATGGAGTGGGAGCGCGTCTGCATCGGCGCCAAACACTGCGGCACCATGCAGCGGCTGTTGGAGAAGTCGATCGACTACGCGAAGGAGCGGACGGCGTTTGGACAGGCGATCGGGAAATACGAGGCCGTGTCGCACAAAATCGCCGACATGAAGATCCGGTTGGACGCCAGCCGGCTGATCACGTACAAAGGCGCGAGCCGGCTCGACAAAGCCCGCGACGTGGCCATCGACGCCTCGATGACCAAGATCTTCGTGGCCGAGGCGTTGGTCCAGACCGCGCTCGACACCGTCCAGATCTTCGGCGGCAACGGGTTCACCACCGAATACGAAGTCGAACGCGCCCTGCGCGATTCCATCGGCGGCAAGATCTACTCCGGCACCAACGAGATCCAGCGCAACATCCTGGCGAAGTGGCTGGGATTGTAAGGGTTTAAGGTTCGAGGTTTAAGGTTTAAGGGATTTTTATTGCCTTGAACGTTAAACCATGAACCTTAAACCATGATCGGCATTTGTGCAAAAGGCTCAAAGATTATCACAGGTAAAGATCATCCAATGAAACTCGCAGTCTGTGTTAAAGCCACCCCGGACACAACCACGAAGGTGGCGATCGGGGGGGATGGAAAGTCGATTCAGGAAGACGGCATCCAGTGGATCATCAGCCCCTACGACGAATTTGCGATCGAGGAGGCGGTGAAGCTGAGCGAGACGAAGGGAGGGGAGGTCACCGTCGTGGTGATGGGCCCTCCGAGTGTCGAAAAAACCATCCGCGAGGCGCTGGCGATGGGGGCCCACAAGGCGATCCGCGTACATTGCGACGCCGTCCCGTCCGATCCGGCCGTTATTGCAAAGGCCCTGGCGGATGTGCTCGGACCGATGGGGTTCGACATCATTTTCACCGGCCGGCAGGCCATCGACGCCGACCACGGCCAGGTGCCCTCGCGCCTCGCCGAGCTGCTCGGGCTGCCCTGCGCGACG
>JBGSPJ010000179.1:0-22342 GCA_041738655.1 Rhodothermales bacterium
GAGATGGTACGGCCCCAGCCGGGTCCACTGCACGCAGAGGCGAAGCACGGGCCGGCGCGAACCGGAATCCAGGCGGCGGCTCATGGGCGGTGCTCCTCGGCATAGTGAATCGCATCCATCATGCCGTCGACCATCTGGTCCAGGGTAAGGTGCTGCTCGGCATAGGCGATCGCGCGGCGCGAAAAATCGGCCCGGTTGGCGACGACGACGCGGGTCGCGGCGACGAAGGCATCCACATCGTTCCAGGGAGGCATCATCCCCGTCTGCCCCGGTACGAGCGATTCGATTTCCGGGGCATGGAAGAGGCGGTCATCGGGCGGCTCGGGGGCGACGATCGGGAGCCCCATCGCGAAGGCGTGGTTGATGACGAGGCCTACGTAGCCGGGCATCAACAAGGCGTCAGCGGCAAACAGGTAGGGTGCGGAGTCCTGAAAGTGGGGCATCGCGCCCAGGAAATGGACATCACGCAGACCCAGCCGTTCGGCCTGGCGTTTCATCGGTGCTTCCTGCGGGCCGCCGCCGATTACGAACAGCGTCGCCGGCCCGTCCCGGCGCAGCCGCGCATAAATGTCGAGCAGAGCGCGAGGTCCCTTGTCGGCAATCAATTGCGCCATGTAGACGTAGACGGGCTGTTCGGTGGCAAGCCCGAGCCGGCGGCGGACGGTGTCTCTCCCTTCGGCCTCGAGCCCGCGTCTGAGGGAAAACAGGGTGTCGGTGTCGAGCGTGTTTTGCGCCAGAAAGAGCCGTTCACCGGGCACGGCCTGGGCCAGATGGCTACGCGTGAGCCGGCTATAACAGATGCAGGCTTCGACATTTCTGGCCATGGCGAGGCGGTAGCGGTCGAAGAGGTTCGGTTCGTCCAGCGATCGTTTCATCGAAAAAAACATCCCCCAGAGGACCCGCGCCGCGCCCCGGTTGCGAGCGTGCCGCAGTAGCCAGGGCAGGGTGATGGAGCGGGGGGATTCTTCCGCGATGACCACCGCTGGATCTCCGAAGGTCGAAAAGACATCCTTGAAGAACTGCGCATGGACCGTGGTGTCGCGGAACCACAGATTCCGCCGCACGACGCGGCGGAACGACCCTTCGACCTCCTTGCTGAGAACCGGGTTGCCGGCCGGCGGCTGCCCGTACACCACCACGAGCCGCCCGTCGAGGCGTTCGTTGAGGCGCTCCATGACCGCATGCCGGTAGGCCGGCAACATACGGGCGAAGTAGAAGATGGGGGAAAGAGAGGGCAAATTCGAGCTGGGTATTAATAATTGATGTTACGCGATCGGCCGGGGCATGTCATCCTGAACGTAGTGAGGGATCTTTCTAAGACGCATACGATGTCGCTTTTCGCTCAGAATCGCGTTTCAGACAGATGCTTCGCGGGGCTCAGCATGACATGATCATGGCACCTGCGTAACATCACTTAATAATTGGCAAAACTAGGACGAGCTCGTCGAAATAAAACACGTGTCGGCGTCCTTGACTCGCCCTGGAAGTATCTCTTCACTGGTGACACGTGCTCCTCTTGAATGCAGGTAAGCTCGCACCTCATCTTGATCAACAAAATAGACAGCATCGTTATCCGGATAATATGGACCTTCCAGGCAACTCGGCTCCAAATTGATTAGGAACGGAAACCGACGCCTTGGATAGTGTTTGCGTATCGTGGCGGGAAAAGACCCATACCGCCGCCAAGCGTGCAGCAGGGTATCGATCACGTGGCCGCTACGGATCTTGTCCTTGAGGGGCGCTACACGGCTCGTATAACGCAACGAAGGGATCCGATGCTCGTGCCTGAACTCGGGGCACAGGATGATCAGCTGGCCTCCGGGTTTCGTGAGGCGCAGCGCCTCATCCAGGAACCGGTGGGGCCAGACCAGGTGCTCAAGTACATACGTGCTAAAGACCAGATCGAAGGTCCCATCCGGCAGGGGTACTTCGTATAGCGATGCGTCGATGAATCGCGCCGCCTCGCCGTACCGCTGCCGATTGCGCTCCACCTGGCCCTGACTCCAATCGACCCCGGTGTATTTCACCTCTCGATCCTGGATGTTGGATACGGCATGTCCGGACCCGCAACCAAGCTCGAGGACCTCCATGCCCGGTTTCATGGCCGATCGTATTGCTTCATGGTAGGGCTTCCCATCCCAGGATTCGTTGTCGCTCTCGGCCCGATCAAAATAGCTCTTGGCCTCCTGTGCGTTATAAAACCCGGCCAGGCGTTTGTTGAGCTCGATCAGGGCATCCTGAGCTTCTGGGTCCAGCGCGCTGACGAGATGTAGCATTCGCTTTGTTTGGGCCATGGTTGCTGTACGTTTTCAGTGCGTATTGCGGAGCGTATTTCGGATGCGGTAGCTTTGCCGCACACGATAAAACCAGGGTATGTGGACCAGTTGCATCGCCGGCCATTCCAGTAAAGGGGGGCGTCCGATCGCGGATCGATACAGGGCTCGGATCTCGTCGGTGTCGATTCGTGTGATAAACCCCGAGTCCTTTAACACCTCGCCTAGTTTCGATGGGAGTTTGGATTCGATCACAGACTGGAACAGCTCCACGATCCGAGGTAGCACCTGGCGCGTAGCATACATCGCACGCACGTGCGCCCCGCCGGCCACCCCCATCGCTCGGCCCTGCTCCGGATTATCCATCACGTCCTGCATGGCCCGCGCCATGCCGGCGGTGTCACGAACAAGGAGCCCTCCCCGGCGGTGACCCACGAGCTCCATCTGGCCATTGTCGCGCAGCGGATTACAAAGGCTGATCACGGGTGTGCCACACAACAAGGCCTCGGCCAGCACCATGCCGAAGCTTTCGCCTATTTCCGACGCGTGAAGGAAAACGTCCAGGGTACTAAAGGCCGTCCGCAACGAACGATCCCCGTTGATAAAGGGTATCGAGACGACCCTGCTCCGAACAGAAGGAGACCGTTTTTGCAGCGCATGCAGGATCGAGTCCGGCGCGCCCACCAGGAGCAGCCAGCAACGATCCTTTCGCGAGGCCACGCGTTCAAACGCGTCCAGCAGGATGGTGGACCATTTCACGGCGATGGGCTGGCCAATTCTGCCAAACAGAGTCGCGTCCTCTGGAATGCCGTGCTGCTGCCGGAATTCCGCTTGCTCGGACGGAGACGCCTGGAAAAAAACCGTGTCATCCACCACATTTGGAAACAGCACGCCCAGGGGCCTGGGATGCAGCCCTCTCGTCCATTGCTGCCATTTCCAGAAGGACCATCGGGTGAGATGGAGATGCACATCGATAAGGCGCCCATCTTCCGAAAAATCAGGCTTCCCAAAAATATTGGTCTCGCAGACAGGAAGCCTGTGCGACGACGCATTTTTTAAGCGACGTACGATCGCGTCCGTTTCAAGGCTTGCGTCGCCCGGGCGATGAATATGTACGATATCGGGCTTCCAGGCCGCCGCCTGATCGATTGCAATGCCGCGGTCGTCGATGCGTTCGGCGCCGATGAACACCGGGATGCCATGGTCACGAAGAGCCTCGGTTCGGATGCCTCCCGTGGCATACGCCAACACGGCCGATTCGTGGCCGGCGGTTTTGAAGCCAATGGCAAAGTTTTGGGCCACCCGTTGGGTACCACCTCCCTCAAGATCATGCAATACCGTTAATATGCGCATGGATCAGGCCGTTGGCGTCGAAGAATAAATGTACTTCACGCAGCGCCATCCATACGCCACAAGTAGGAACGCCGCGGAGAGCATGGTCGTGTAGGCCGCGCCATCGATGCCCATGCCGGGGATGAGGTAAACGTTGAGTCCGATGTTTAATACCACGGACAAGAATGTGGCCCAGGCCAGATACCGCAGCTCGTCGACGGCTACCAGGGTGACCGATAATAAACTATGGAGGCAGTTGAAGGGATACGTCCAGGCGAGGATACGCAAGGCCGAGATCGCGGGATCGTACGATGGATCCGCGGTGAGTGCCGGCACGATATCGGCCGCGAAGGTGGCCAACAGGGCTGCTAGTAAAAGACTGCTTAGCGCGAGGCCGGCGAGGCCGATCAGGATCAGGCGCCGGAACTCGAATCCGAGGCCGGCATGCCACGCGTGCGACAGGCGGGGGAATAACACGGAAAACGAAACTATAACAGGCAGAAGATTCAGTGCATCCATCACACGGAAAGCCAGGCCGTATTGTCCTGCCGGAATATCACCGAGATAGGCCGCTATCATAACCGTATCTGTGCGATAATATATCGCGGCGAAGGTGCCGGTAAGCCCCAAAGGAAGTGCGAGAAACAGCTTTTGCCTGACAAACGCCCAGGTGATGATCGATCGCTGGAAATGGGCAAATTTATGTGATACCCAGTACATGCTCAGCCAAGCGGTCATCGTCATTCCCAGCGCCATACCCGCCAGAGTCCAGGCGACGTCCTGGCTCCGCATCAACACGGCCGCGCCGATGCCAACAACCAGTAGCTTTTCAAGCACGATGGACAGGCCATCGAGGTCCAATCGCTGAAAAGATTGAAAGAAGGACCGGGAATAGTCGGTCAAGCTCAGCATGAGCGAATAGATACTGGCAAAGACAAGCGCGATAAACGTGGATCCCGAATATCCAATGGCGGATCCCCACGCCATGGTTGCGCCAAAGGCGGCGAGAGAAAGACCCAGGCGTAATGCGAGGAAATTGGAAAAATACGTTGAGGCTTGTGATCGATCGCGGGAGACTTCACGGACGGAGAAGCGAGACGTACCAAGATCAGTCAACAGACTTCCAAGGCCGCCCAGGCTAATGGCTGTAGTCATGATGCCATAACCTGATGCGCCTAGGGTTCGGGCACACATGACGGTCATGAAGAAGAACCAGAGTGGCTTCACCACCACGTTCGCGGCGCCCAACCAGCTCACCGAACGGATGAGTTCTCGAATCACGCCGGCGCCCTCACGTCTGGACCGCATGCGGCGGCGTGTCGGTCGACATGCTAGACAGCAGGCGATGGCGTTGCCAGATCCCGGATGCAACGGCGATGGGAAGCGCAATTACCATCGCCCCCTCGTCGGCAAGCAGCAAATCTTCCATGGTGGCGGACAGCGCAAGGGCGAAGAGGCATCCGACGGCAATCATGCCGACGGAACGGACGTAGTCCGGTGCCGGCATTAATCGCGATAAACGTGCGGCGATCCAGATACTCCTGATGTAAAAGACCAGATACAAGCACAGTCCGATCAAACCATGCCTGTATAAGATTCCAAGAAAGGTGCTGTGGATGTGGCTCTTGACCATCGTCAGCTCACGTGTAAGGTCGAAAAAATGGAACTGAACGCCAAAGCCATGGCCCAGCACGGGCGTTTGGAGAATCCTTTCCCAGGCGGCACCCCATTCGACGAATCGGTTTAATAGCGATATATCCGCGGATGATGCCGTACTGAGCGACGAGGCGCGATTGACCAGGGCGACTACGATCAGATCAAAATAACCCGGCAGGAAGATCGCTCCAACAACGACAGCCAGTACGAGACTGCCAATGGACAGTGTGAGCAGTTCAATTCGCTTCCTGGAATCGAGCAGGAATAAGATTACAACCACACTCAAAATAAACGCTATCCAGACGGCTCTGCTCTGGCTTATCACAACGCCGGCCGCAAAAAGAAGCATGCCACCAAACATGGTAAGTCGTGATCTGAAATCGCGCGCCTGCAAGAAAAAGACGAGTAAGCCAATCAGACTCACCATGAGAAGCCGTTCGTTCGATCGAACGCGCTCTGCCAGAATGCGCCATAAAGCCGTTGCCGATTGTAAATCCGTTACGTACTCGTAGAAATTGAGCAGGGTGGCAAATAACGAGAGAAGGAGGAATAATTTTAAAATAGTTACTGTTACCTTTGGGGAGCGGATACAGGCTTCCTTGATCGGGAAATAGAATAAGAGAAAGACGAGAGGCAGCCACTCGCGAATACCTGATGATAGACTTCCGCCAAGTGCTATCGTAAAGGCGAATGTGCTTGTAGCGTACGTAATGTATGCCAGGAGGAGCCAGTCGCCCAGATCTCTAAAAATGGGTTCCTTTCGTAGAAAGAGTCGAGACACAAACCAGGTACCCAGATAGATTACATAATACAAGTAATAGAGAACCTCCTGGGGTTCGATGGCATCACTGAAACGGAGGATTAGGATGAAGCCAAGTAGGGCCGTGTAAAGCGCGATGTGTTCGTGGCGTAAGACGAGATAAAAGGCAAGAGGAGTACAAAAAAGAAGGGGGATAACGGGGAGCAACTCACTGGCGAACCACGCGGTCGCCGCCGTGACCACCAGACCGCCCCCAAATAACAGGGTCAGGAGATAGCTGCCAGCTCTCGGAATCCAGCGCGCGAAATCGTCTGGTTGAGGGTAAGAGTGTGACAACGTACTCATGCCCGTTTAATGCTCGCTTTGAATCGCGAGACGCAAACGAGCAACCAGTCCTGGCGAAACGCGATGCCACCATGCCGAGGCCAATACATACAGGATGCTCAAGATACATACGGATACGGTCGTCATGATGACGATCGAAGCTCTTTTTGGTTTAGCCTTGCGAGAAGGGGGGACGGCGGAATCGACTACCTGTACGGAGGCGAATTCTCGCTCTTCCTGGAATCGTGCCTGATCGTAGAGCGGGGCGACTACCTCAAGTATACTTCGTTGAATATAGGCTTCTTGCTCAAGTTCAAAATATTGCCGCAACACATCGGGAACGTCGCTTTGAGGAATCGGAAGAATATCCTCTTGGCCGGCCATCGCCTCTTCGCGTTTTCGTTGGGCGGCCAGCATGGATGTCCGTGCCAGTTGGGCTTGAGGATTATCCGGGCCATATTGCCCGACCAGAGCCTCATACTGAATATCGAACATGATCTCTTCGGTACGCATCGTGGCCAGTTGCTCCAGGAAAGCCGATGATTGTGCTTCTATGTCGTATATGCCATAACGCTCCTGGAAACCCTGCATGGCCAGTTTTAGAGAATCTAAATGGCCGAGTGTTTCTTCATAACGATGTTGGACGTACCGCCTGAAATTTGATGCGTCTTGCGACGCCAACCCCATGTTGATTCGATTTAATTCTTCGACGATAAAATTGGCGATATCGGCGGATCGTTGAGGGTCTTGATCCAGTACATTCACGGAAAGAAATCCAAAGTCTCGGTCAATGGTGTATTCGACATTGCCCAACAGAATAAGGTGAGCATCCTGGAGAGGATCCAGCGCATCCTCTGTCTGGTACACGTTCACCAGGTCGAATCGCTCAATGACCCGTTCGGCAACGGAGCGGCTGCTCATGATGGAAATGTAACGCTCAAAGTCCCCTTCGCCACCGCCTCCCAGAATGGCCGTGGCCGCGGAAGGCAACGAGCGCATCAGGGCGGCTGAAATAGGGCTCGTCGCCGACGACTCCGGGGCAAGGAGGCGCGTAGTGCTCTGATACCATGTGGGGAGCAACAGACTGATCACGATGGCGACGACCCCCGCTACAGCCGTCATCCCCAGAACGAACATGCGGCGTTTGAAAAGCGTCCCGATGATGCGCCAGAAGGTAGCTTCAGCCTTTGCCTTCAATTCGGCGTCATATCGATGGAATTGTTCGTCGAATTGATTCTCTTTCACTGGTGTTTCCATCCGTGCGTTTGCTCTTCGATCAGTTGTTCAACCGGTCGCGAATCAGCAGGTAGGTGTTGATGACGCCGACGATCGCCGTGACGCCCGTGATCACGGTCTGCGTCCGAGCGATGCCGGCCTGCCGGCGCGAGGTCTGGTCGGTCAGGATCAGGGCCTGGACCTCGGGGTTGTCGCTCGTCGGCTCGCGGTTCACGAAAATGGTGTCGCCGGCGCGGACGACCGCTCGGCCGTTCGTGTGCACTTCGCCGGTGCCGGCTTCAAACACATACACGCCCGTCGAAAGCGGCGCTTGTCCGCCGGCGCGCGCGATGTAATCATCGGCCGTTTGTCCCTCTACAAAGGGCAAATACCCGGGCTGGACGACGTTGCCCGTCAGGTACACGGTCTGTTCATCCCGAGGGAAAACGATCACGTCACCGGTGTAGAGGATGACCTCCGGCGCGTCCGGAGCGAGGGCGTCCTCGAGGCTGATCGACAGCCGGTTTTCACGGAGCGATTGCTTAAGATAGGCCTGCCCGAAAAAGTCGAGGTCGCTCGCCTGACCGTCGCCCTTAAACGTCTGCGATTGCCGGCGCTCGATGTATGCGGCGCGGACGCTCGCTTCAGGCTTGAGGCCGCCGGCCGTCGCGAGCAACTCGCGCACCGTTGTCCGGGCACTCTGGATCGGGTAGGTGCCGGGGTACTGGACGAAGCCGTAAATCGCGGCCTGTTCGATCTCTCGGGGGACGACGTTGACGTGGTCGCCGGGTTGGACCGGGATTGTTGCCCGGGCACCTTCTTCGACGATGCGGGTCTCGGCTTCGCCGTCGGGGAGCCGGCGCGTCAGGCGAACTTCACCCAGTGCCTTGCCTTCCAGGTCGCCGGCCGCGAGCCGGAGGATGTCCTGCACGGTGTCGCCGGCGCGGTACTCGATGTAGGCATCCGACGCGATATCTCCCGTCACGCGGATGGTTTCGCGGGTCCGGTCGTACGCCGGTAGGCGAATCATGTCGCCATCCCGCAGGTGCGGGTTGTGGGTCATGTCGCCGTCAATGTAGTACCGGAAGAGGTCGACCGACTCGCTCGTACCGTCGCGATGTTGGATCTCGACGTTGCGGAGGGAGGGGCGGAACGAGGACTGCAACGCTGGTCGCTCGGACGTGGCGGAGCCGGCGATCTTGAGCGCGTTGTTTTCTGTGGGATCGGGCTGGGCCGACGCGCGGGCGGCGAAGGCCTGTTGCAGGGCGTCGTCCAGCCGGCCGAGGGGCATCACGAGGTAACGACCCGGTTCGGGTACGGCGCCGGAAAGATGGACATAAAAGGAGCGAGGGGCGAGGAGGCTGAGGGTGGCCGGGACGTTCCGGTAATACGTGCGAAGCAGGTCGAGCGCCTCGGTGCGGACATCCGACAGGCGGCGTCCGGCGCCTCGTACAGCCCCGGCTTCAGGTAGGATCAGATAGCCGTCCGCGGTGATCGGCACCACCAGCTGGACGGGCGCCGCGCCGCCGATTGTCAGGGCCAACTGGTCTCCGGGGCCCAGCAGATAGGTTTGCTCGTCGATAGGGCCTTCCAGCGCGAGCTGGCCGCCGGATGTGCTCTGGAAACGCTCCATCAGATCCCCCATCCGATTCGCGGGCCCGCCACTTCCGATACGTTCGAGCGCCTGAATCCGGGCAGAAAGGTCGCCGCCGGCCTGACCCAGCGCGGCTGGTACATGCCCGGTGGTGGCTGTCAGGATCAATAAACAGGAATAAAAAACCTTCTGCGTCGAAGTCAGCATGCGGAATCGGATTCTACATCAGGGGAGGGCCGGAGAGAGGCCCGTGGGCTGGTCTGCGGCGGGCGGCGGTCGAGTCGTAGCGTCTTGGTATAGGCGACGAGGCGGGTAAGTCTCAGCGGGAGCTTCGCGGGCTGACGGAACCTGAAACGCGGAAGGTACGATAACGGTCTCCACGGTGCAAAGATTCCTGCATGAGGCTCAACCAGACCAGTTCCGACTCCGTGACGCTCCGCCAGAACGCTCCCGCCAAGATCAACCTCGGCCTCCACGTGATTCGCCGGCGCGCGGACGGCTACCACGACCTCGAAACGGTGTTCCTGCGCATCGGCTGGGCGGATACCGTGACGGTTGCGCCGGCCGATACGCTGCGGTTCTCCTGTTCGGATCCTGCGCTGCCGGCCGACGACTCGAATCTCTGCGTACGAGCCGCCCGGCTGCTCGCCGGACACGCCGGCATTCCGGCCAGGGCGTCTATCCACCTGGAAAAATGGGTGCCCTACGGCGCCGGCCTGGGCGGTGGGTCCAGCGACGCGGCAACCACACTCGTCTTGCTCGACACCCTCTGGCAGCTCGGCCTCGACGCGGCGACGGTACACAAGCTGGCCGCCCGGTTGGGGTCCGACGTGCCGTTTTTCCTGGGGCCGGCCGCGGCCTACGGGACGGGCCGCGGAGAACGTCTGACGCCGCTCATGGATGCCGCCGACGCACCATATCGTTGCCCCTTCACGATCGTCGTCGTCAAGCCGAATGTGGCCGTTGGCACAGCCGACGCTTACCGTTGGATCGTCCCAAAGGAGACGGAGCGGCCAGATCTGCGCGCCCTGGTGGCGGGCAACGACCTCGGCCGTTGGCGCCGTGAACTGGTTAATGATTTCGAAGAGCCGGTCTTCGAGCGTTTCCCGGAGCTACGAACTGTGCGGGAAGGCCTGCTCGGAGACGGTGCCGGTTACGCCGCCATGTCAGGTTCGGGCTCGGCCGTGTTCGGGGTATTCGACTCGTCCGAACGTGCTCATCAATCGGCCTCGCGCTGGACGCAGGCCGGTTATGCGTGCTGGACGGGCAGTGCGGACGGGGCCGCCCGTCAGCCGCTGTAACACCCGCTATTCCACCTCGTCATCGGGCGGGCTGTAGGCGTCCAGGTCGAGCTCCAAATACGTCAGCAGGATGTCCAGCGCCCAGGTCTGGTTTTCCATCCCACTCCAGCCATACCCCTTCACCACCTCGTCTGCCACCACGTCCCAGGCGACCGTCCAGTCCTTGAAGACATGGAAGGAGAACTGACTTTCGTCGGTCTCGAAGTAGAGCGCCCCTTCGTCCGGATCGTAGAACGAGTCCGCACGCCCATCGTTGCGCGCCAGGTCGGCCGCGTGAACGAGCAGGGGCACCTTGAATCGATAATCCATTTTGGCGACGCGCTTCGCTTCGCTGTTCAGGTAGTTGGCGAGGACAACACATCCGTCGCTGCACACCATCGCAGCGCGCGCGGCATCGCGGGTGACTTCATCGGCCTCGATGACATCGAGCGCTGCTTCTACAAACGGCCACACGGCGATGGTTTCGGCCTCTACGGCAATGCCTTCTTTTCGGGGGGGAGTGACAAAAATCTCCTCGGGATTCATGGTCGAAATGAGGGTTGATGCTTCCGGCTTGTGTAGGGTGCGGTACGGCAGGGCGCCGGCCGCGTACGGGTTCAGTCGTTGTTCTGGCGGTAAAGCGCCAGGCCGCTCTCCAGCGCGAGGCCGCGCTCGAGGAGGTCGTCCTGGATATCGGAAAGGTGTGTGTGTTGGGCTATGTACAGCCGCATGGCGTCTTCGATCGAGGATTCACGCGATACGATCGTTCGACGCTCGCGCTCAACCGGATCGACGATGCGTTCGATGGCCGCGATGGCGTATGACGTGCCCAGAGCCGCGCGCAGCCGGTCCGTATCTACCAGCGACGCGTTAGCTTCGCTCACGCGATAACGAACGCGAACAACGGCGTCGCCGATCGTTTCGGCCTCGATGGCGCCGAGGATGGCCCGCGTCGGATCTAACTCGTCACGGGCATCGACGCTCACGGCGATGAATCGACGGTGAGGCGTATCGACGTACGCATACCGGGTCGATTTACCCGTCGGGCCGGCGTCGATATCGACGATAACAAAGCCTTTGGGCTGGTCCCACTCCTTAAACGAGATGCACTCGATGCTGCCGCAATAGACAACGGGCGGCGTGTGGCCTTCGTTGCGATCCTGGAATCGATGGATATGGCCCAGGGCGACGTAGTCGATCGGTGGCCGGGCGAGCTGGCTGACGGTGAACTTGGGCTCGTGGGCGATGAGGCTTGTCTGCTCCGAGCCGGCCATCTCGGCGCCCTGGACGGTGAGGTGGGCCGCCAGAACGGTGGGCAGCGCGGGGTCGACTTCCCGAATGCACACTTCGAGCAGGTCCACGTACGCCTCTTCGATATAGGCCCGGATCTCCGTCGGTGATTTTTTGCGAAAGGCCTCCCGGGCGAGCAGCATGCTGCGGATGGGCCAGGGGAGGGTGATGAGTTGGAGGGGGCCGGCTTTTGTCTGGATCGTCGACCAGCCGGCGCGGCGGAATACCTGGATATCCCCCTGTAAATAGGGATAGATATCGAGCGCGGACGCTTTCCCGAAGGATACCGGATGATCGTGGTTGCCGACGATCATGACGATCGGGATGCCGTGCTCGGACAGGGGGCGGAGGCACTCTGCAAACGTCCGTTGCTGCGTGGGCGTGGGGTCCGCCGTCCGATAGGCGTCACCGCAGAAAAGAAACAGGTCGATATCCTCTTCGATGGCGCGCTGGACCATGAAGTCGAACGACCGTTTGAAATCCAATAGCCGCGTATTCAATCCCGACTCGGGGTCGATGCGCCCAAAGCTATTGCTTCCGAAGTGGATATCCGCCGTATGAAGGAGCTTCACGGTAAACGCGACCCGCTGGCTGACTGGCTGATGAGGTCACCAGATGACGCGTCGGTCGTCACGCTGGGAGGGTTGGGAATCGCCAGACGACGGGCTGCCGTAGTCCAGCGGTAGCGGGAATTTCTCCTTGCTCAAGCGCCCGTCATCCGCCATTTTTTTGGTGTAGCTGCCCACCAGGAACAGGGCGTTATGGGCGCCCTGGCCCCACCAGTTGGTGCGGAACGTAACGCGCTGGTCGTTCCAGCCGACCCATGCGCCAGTGACCAGTTCGGGGTGCATGAGCATGAACCAGCCGTCGGCGCTATTCTGCGTGGTGCCGGTTTTGCCTGCGAAGTCGTAGTCGTACAGCTGGTACTGGAATCGGATACGGGCGCCCGTGCCACCGGTTTGGACGACTTCGCGCATCATGTCGATCACCTTGTAGGCCGTCTGGTCGCTCAGGGCTTCGTTGGGTTGGGGGCGTGCTTCGTAGAGTACGTTGCCGAGCTGATCCTCGATCCTGGTGACGACGGTGGGTTCATAATAGAGGCCGCCGTTCGCCAGGGTGCTGTAGGCCGTCGTCATCTCGAGCAGGGTGACGTTGCTGGTGCCGAGGGCGAGGGAGGGGACTTCATTCAGTGGGCTTTTGATGCCCATCCAACGGGCATAGTCGGCCACCGTAGGCGCCCCGACCTGGAGGATGAGCTGCCCGGTGATGGTGTTGAGCGAGTACTTGAGCCCTTCGCGGAGCGTCATCCACCGATTCGTGTAGCCCCCGTCCGAGTTTGTCGGGCTCCATTCGTTGCCCAGGCCGTCCGTCCAGTAGAACAGGGTGTCTTTGAACGTATGTTGTGGGGAGTAGCCGTTATCGATGGCAGCGATGTAGACGAACGGCTTGAAGGTTGAGCCGGGCTGCCGGCGGGCCTTGGCCACGTGGTCGTACCAGTCGTCCGCCAGGTTGCGGCCGCCCACCCAGGCCTTGACATAGCCGTTGCGAGGGTCGATGGAGACCATGCCGGCCTCGAGTCGCGACTTGTCCTGCTTGAGGGCCGCCATGAACTCTTCGTTTTGGAAGAGCGAGTCGAAGGCAGCGGTCTCGGAAAGCCCCTGCCGAACGAGGTCGCGGTAGGACTCCGACTCCCGGACGAAGCTCCGGAGCGTATCGGGAAAGGCGCGCCAGAAGTTGTTGAACGGGATGAAGTCTTTCTGCTTCAGGTAGTCTTCGGTCGACATGCTGAACGGCCCCGGGCCGGCGCGCCGGCGGCTCCACTCGAAATCGACCACGGCCTGCAGCCCCACCATCTGTTCCTCGACGGAGTTCTGGGCCAGTTCCTGAAGCCGCGAGTCGAGCGTGGTGAAAACGTAGAGGCCGTCGGCGTAAAAATCCGTGCCGTTGGCTTTTGACCAGTCGTTGAGCCACTGGCGAACATACTCCGAGAAATAAGGAGCCGGCCCGCGCGTGATCTCGTTGGGGTTGAAGTCGGTAGCGACCGGTACGTCCGCGTGTAATGTCAGGTATTCCTCGTTCAGGTACCCGTGTTTGATCATCTGGCTGAGGACCACGTTGCGACGGCGGCGCGCGTTGTCCGGGTTACGCAACGGGTTATAGGCCGTGATGGCTTTGAGCATGCCGACCAACGTCGCGCTCTGGAGCGTATCGAGTTCCGCGGCGCTGACGTTAAAGAAGGTGCGCGCGGCGGCCTCGATGCCGAATGCGTTGCTGCCGAATTCGACCGTATTCAGGTACATTTCGGCGATTTCGTCCTTTGTATAGCGGCGCTCGAGTTCGACGGCCGTCACCATTTCCTTCAGTTTGCGACTGATCGTTTGTTGCTTCCCGATCTCTTTGTTGTAGAGGTTTCGGGCGAGCTGCATGGTGATGGTAGATCCTCCCTGGACATCTCCCAGAACCGTCTTGATGGCGGCGACATGGAACCGGAAGAGGTCGATGCCCCAGTGATCGTAGAAGCGGTGATCCTCCGTCGCGATGAGGGCGTTTCGGACATTCTGGGAGATTTCGTCGCCGGCGACGGATGAGCGGTTCTGGCGTGCGTAGCGCGCGAGCTCGACGCCGTCGGCCGAATAGGCGATCGTGGCCAGTTGCAGCGACGGGTTTTCGAGCTGTTCGAGCGAAGGGAGGTCTTCGTCGCCCAGCGTCAGCAGGTACATCGTGATCGTGCCGAGGCCAAGGAAAAAGACGCCGGCGAGCGCCGCCACCGCTATGGCCGCCTGCACTTTGCGCCGGTCTCCGAGCCGGCGGTACAGGTAGCCCATTACCCCATGTGTCGGCGGACGCTGGGGGTCCCCTTTTGACCCCATGTAGTCCCGCGCCGCCTTCGTCCGACGAAGATCCGGATTGTTGAAGTACTCCCTGAGTTCCTCATCGGTATAAGGCCAGTCTTCAGACATGGTGCGAGCGGCAAGCTTGGAGTGACTTGGGCGTTGAACGTTTGGGCGTTGAACGTTCAACGTTTATAATCTGAGTATGCTCAATGTAGCCGGGAAGCCCAATTCTAAAAACCAAACGCGCAACGCTTAAACGCGCAACGTACGTTTACAAAGCGGTTCCAGACAGCTCGGAAGGACTCTCAACGTCCCGAGCGCCGCTCCCGTTCCATTGACGCAGGTGAATCCCGGTTTCGTCCAGTATAGCAAATGTGCGCGTTGTTCGCCAGCAGCCCGTGTTGACATAAACACCCTCTGGCCAGCGATGGATTTCGGGCACATGGCTATGCCCCATCACGACGAGGCGAGCGGGGGTTTCGGACAAGGTGCGGCGGGCCCTATCACGCAGGGCGCTGGTCACCGCGGGGTCAATCACGTCCGTATGGACGCGTCGGAGGACGCCGCGGGCGAGGCGCACGCCGAGATCGGCGGGGAGCAGGCTCCGGTAGAGCCATACCGGGGCGGGGTGCCGCAGCGCCGCTTTGAGGGCGGCATAAAGGGGCACGCGTGATCCGAATTGGTCCCCGTGGGCCAGATAGGTTGGCGTATCACCCAGGTCCAGATGCACGTCGGCCGGAACCACACGCACCCCCAACTCCTGGCTGAAATAGTCCAGGTGCCAGGGATCGTGATTGCCCAGTACATAGGTCACGTGCCGGCCGGAGTCGACCCACTCGGCGAGCAAGCCGAGCAATCGGACGGCTCCTTTTGGAACGAGGTGGCGGTATTCGATGTACTGGTCGAAAACGTCTCCGAGCAGCACCAGATGGCTGGTCTGCGCCTCGTGATACCGCAGGCATTGGAGTAGAGCGGCTTCGTGGCGGCGTTCCGTTTGGGGGTCACCTCGTCCGAAGTGCATGTCCGAAACAAAAAGGATCACGGCTTTTCTTGAACGATTTGAGGCAGATCCGATGGGAGTGATCATAAGGATTCGCACACGGCGTGTTTCCCCTTGAATCTCAGACATTAAACCATGTACCAGGATACCTATCGGCCACAGTTGCAATTTTCCGTTTTTCCGCCGGTTCTAAAGAACCTGCTCATCATCAATGGGCTGTTATTCCTGGGGCAAATGGCCCAGGGCAGCCCGCTGTCGGTGTTCCTCGATACGTGGCTCGCGCTCTGGCCGCTGGGGGCTCCGGATGCGATTATGACCTCGCGCGGGTTGCGGGCGATGGCCGATTTTTGGCCCTGGCAACTGGTCACGTATGGCTTCCTGCATGGTGATTTCTTCCACCTGCTATTTAATATGTTTGCGCTATGGATGTTCGGGACGCAGCTCGAGAACGAGTGGGGTTCGAAGCGGTTCGCGATTTTCTATTTTGTGTGCGTGGTAGGCGCCGGCCTCGTGCAGCTCGTCACGCAATATGTCTCGGGTTCGTACGCCGTGACGGTCGGTGCATCGGGCGGTGTGTACGGGTTATTGCTGGCTTTCGGGATGACGTATCCGAATCAGATCATCTATCTGAACCTATTATTCCCCGTGAAAGCCAAGTGGTTAGTAATCGGCATGGGCGCCATATCGCTGTTCTCGGGCGCGACGGGCGCGGCGGATGGCGTGGCCCACTTCGCCCACCTCGGCGGCATGGTTTTTGGTTTCCTGCTCCTGCTCTACTGGCGCGGCAAACTGCCCGTTAAGCCGGGAAAAACCCTGTATTGAGGGTCCTGGCGGGCAACCAGAAGGGGGTGCGAGTGGTCGTGAAATCGCTCGGGGTGTGTAAACCTTCTCGGGCGAGTGTTGTACTAACCGAGCATCGAACCTGCCGGTACGTGTTGACCTGGCCGGCCCGTGGATAAGCTGAATGAACGCCGTGAATCAATTCCAATCCTGGTATCGCATGCAGCCGCCGGCGTTGCGTGCGTTGCTGACGATCAATGTCGTCCTGTATGTGGCCTGGCTGATTCTCCGCTTCGTGCCGCTGGTGGGGGATTTTGTGTATGCCCACCTCGCGCTGCATGCCGACCTTCGGACAGTACTTTTTAAGCCGTGGCAGTTCGTCACCTACAATTTCCTGCACCTCGGCACCAATTTCTGGGGGTTGATCCACATCCTCTTTAATATGCTCTGGCTCGTCTGGATCGGGCGCGAATATGAGGAATTACATGGCGCCCACCGACTCATGGCGGCCTATCTGATCACGGGCGTCGGTGGCGGTGTGCTCACAGTGCTGCTGCATCTGATCTTTCCAGGGGTAGTGGCCTTCGGTGGCATCGTTCACGGTGCCTCGGCGTCGGTGCTGGGGATCATGACGGTTGTCGCCATCCAGTATCCATTCAAGACGGTGGGGCTGATGTTTATCGGCAACATCCGGTTGCTGTATCTGGTGCTGGCCGTGCTGATCCTGAACGTCCTTTTCATGTCCGATAGCAATACGGCCGTCGCGGCTCATCTTGGCGGCGCCCTGTTTGGCTTTTTGTTCGCTCGTGCCGAGGGCCGTGGAGTAGATCTCTCTTCCTGGGCCCGGATCTTCTTCCGGCAACGGACATCCACGCGAGGAGGCGTGCATCGAGGGCGTTCGCAGCCGCCTGAGGGGGTGTTGAAGCGGATCGAACACTGGCTGGCCTCGCGTCAGAGCCGCCCCGCGCCCCGTTCGACGCCGCCGGCGGTTTCCCGGCCGTCTACGTCGGCCGAGGTGGAGCTGGATGTCGTGGAGTCCTCCATGGAGAGCGAGGTCGACCGTATCCTCGATAAGATCAGCGCCAGAGGCTACGACGCCCTAACGGCCGAAGAGAAGCGCATCCTGTACGAGGCCAGCCAGCGATAACGTGAGTCCGAAACCTCCGGCGCATCGGTACCGATGGTGGGTGTTCAACACGCTTCACGTCGCCGTGATCGGCATTTTCCTCGCCGGTTTCATGGCGCGTTACGTACATCCATCGACATTCTGGTGGCTGCAACTGATCGCGGTGGGATTACCCTATCTGGCCCTCGCGCTCGTTCCATTTGCCGCCCTGGCCGTTTATGCCAGGGCCTGGCGCCTGGTGACCGTGTATGGGGTGGCGCTGATCCTGGCGCTTCTTCGGTTTTCGCCGTTTTCGGGGGGCGCGTCGGATGCGGACGAAGGGCTGCGGCTCCTCTCGTTTAATATCGGGCATCTGGAATCCTACACGGCGACCCAGAGCCCGGACGTCCTGGTCGAGGTCGTACAGCGGATGGAGGCGGATCTATACGTATTTCAGGACTTGCTTATCCGGTATCGCCGGCGCGAGCAGCGCATCGTGAACATGCGGGACCTGGAAAAAAAGCTGGGCGAGGCCGGTGTGGTGCTCCACGCGGAAGCGGGGCCGCGCATCGAAACCACCTTTCAGCCCGTCTGGGCGCGCACGGGGGAGGTGCAGTTGCTGGAGGAACGGCGCATCAAAATGGCGACCGACGACTCGCTGTCGATGGGTGTGACGCGGTTTCGGTTCAGCTGGCAGGGGCGAGAGGCCGTACTTTACAATGTCCACCTCCGTACGTTTGGCGAGCGAAAACCCTGGACGGATGCCGAGCGCCGGCTGTTATCGCTGAATTTCTGGCGATCGTATCTCGGGCAGTACCGCCAGGCGTTCCTTCTGCGGGCGGTCGAGTCCGAAAGTATTCGGGCGCTGATGGACCAGGAAACACTGCCGCTGATCGTCAGCGGCGATTTCAACAGCACGGTACATAACTGGTCGTACGCGCATCTGGCGGCCGGCATGCAGGATGCCTTCTCCAGCGCCGGCGCCGGCTTCGGCTTTACCTACCACACCCGCTACCCGTTTGTCCGGATCGATCATGTACTCGTGTCGCCGGCGTGGGAGATCCATGGCGCGGAGGTCATCCCCGTTACCTACTCGGACCATCGCCCGCTTCGGGTCGTACTCGGCTTGCGACCGTGAGTCGCAGGCTGTGAATAGCGACCGGGTGTGAGTAGTCGCCAGTTCCTGTGTATCACCCGTGCTGCAGGTCGCAACCTCGCGGCGCCGGCTGTCGTTGAACGCCAGCCTTGACCCTGGCTTTTAGTGAGACCGCTTTTATTGAGATAGCTATGCAACGTCCCCGTCGAATATCGCGCGCCGTTCAGGTTGGTTCTGTCCAGATCGGCGGCGGCGCTCCGATCTCCGTGCAGTCCATGACCGTCTCCAAAACCCACGATGTGGAGACCTGCCTCGCGGAGATTCGCGGCCTGGCGGACGCCGGGGCCGATATCGTCCGCGTCGCCGTGCCGCGTCCGGAAGATGCCGAGGCGCTTCGGGATATCGTACAAGGTTCGCCTGTGCCGATTGTCGCGGATATCCACTTCAACTATCAGTATGCCCTCAAAGCCATCGCCTCCGGCGTGGCAAAAGTCCGCATCAACCCTGGCAATATCGGGAAGGCGGAGTGGGAGCGGGAGGTATTGCTCGCGGCCAAGGCGGCCGGCATTCCCATCCGCATCGGCGTCAATTCCGGCTCCCTTGAACGCGACATCCTCGACAAATACGGTTATCCACAGCCCGAGGCGCTCTATGAAAGTGCCATGCGGCATGTCGAGATCTGCGCGGCGAACGGGTTCGAGGATATCGTCATTTCGGTGAAGCACTCGGATGTGTTCTTCATGATCCAGGCCTACAAGCTGCTCGCCGAGCGGACCGATTTCCCACTCCACCTCGGCGTCACCGAATCCGGCACCCTCAGCTCGGGCACCGTCAAGAGTTCGATCGGGATCGGCGCGCTCCTCGCCGAGGGGATCGGGGATACGATTCGGGTGTCGCTGACGACGGATTCTGTGAAGGAGGTGGAAGTGGGGCATCAGATCCTCAAGTCGCTGCGCCTCGGTCGGCCCGGTGTCAATATCATCGCCTGCCCAACCTGCGGGCGGCTGGAGGTCGATCTCTTCCGCATCGCCGAGGAGGTCGAGGCCGCGATCAAGAACCGTCGCTTCGAGAAGGACCTCAACGTGGCCCTCATGGGTTGCGCCGTGAACGGACCCGGCGAGGCGGCAGGCGCCGACCTCGGCGTAGCCTGCGGCCGCGGCCGGGCGCATCTCTTCAAAAAAGGCAAAATCGTCAAAACGATCGAAGAAGACGGGATCGTCGATGCGATCCTCGATGCCATCGAACACTGGGAAGACACCCCGGCCCCGGCGACGGCCGGCTGAGGAGTCCCGGTCGAATGTGCAAGGGTAATTCACAGTCGCTCCCTTGATCTTCATATTACCTTTTCATTACTTCCGGGGCTTGCACATGTAAGCGCTTACACGGTTTTGAACGAGCGGCCGGCGGGTCGCTTCGCCTATGGGGCAGGAAGCTACGATTTATGACATCGCGCACGCGGCCGGCGTATCGATTGCCACCGTGTCGCGGGTGTTTAACCACAGTCCCCGCGTCTCGGCGTCGACCCGGGACCGGGTGTGCGCGGCAGCGCGGGAGCTGGGGTATGTGCCGCACCCGACGGCGCGGAGCCTTGCCAAGCGGCGTTCGCACTGGATCTCTGCCGTCATCCCCATGATGACGAGCTACTTTTATCTGGAAGTGCTGCGGGGCGTGCAGGATAGTCTGTTGTGCAGCGACTACGACCTCGTGGTGCACAGCACGGCGTCGATGGAGACGATCGACGATCAGCTGGCGAATGTGATCCAGCGCGGCCGGTCGGCCGGTGTGCTACTGTTCAGTACCCCGCTGAATGACGAGCGAGCCCGGCTGCTGCATGCGAGTCGGCAGCCGGTGGTACTGGTGGATGTGTACCATGGCGACTTCGACGCCGTCTCGATCGACAACGAACTTGGCGGCTACATGGCCACCCGGCACCTGATCGAACAGGGGTACCGCCGGATCGGCATCATCACAGCCAACGCGGCGTCCGCGCCTTCGATCGAGCGGGAAAAAGGATATCGCCGCGCGCTTCGCGAAGCCGGCATCGCCTACGACGAGGTTCTCGTCTGCGCCTCCAACGACCCGGACTACCACGGGTTCACGGAAGAGGCCGGGCGAAACGCCATGGAGGCGTTTCTGGAAATGGATACCGTGCCTGACGCCGTGTTTGCTGTATCGGATATCCAGGCGCTGGGGGCGATGCAGGCCCTGCAGGAGCGCGGAGTGTCCGGGATCGGGTTGATCGGGTTTGATGACATCATGATCAGCCGGCACGTTAGCCTGTCGACCCTCCGCCAGCCCATGTACGAGATGGGACGGGTGGCCCTTGAGAAGTTGCTGCGACGCATCGAATCCCCGGAGCGCCCCATCTCCCAGATGCATTTTAACCCGCGCCTCGTCGTCCGAGGATCGAGTGCGCCGGCGGCGGCTACTGCCCTCCCCGCGGCTGTTCCCGTCGCCCGAATCGCCTACGCGTAGCTTCATGCAACGGCTTCTGCCCGCACATATCGCCATTCTTCTCGTCGGGATCAGCCTGCTGACCCTCGTTGGGTGCCGCGCAGGCGACCCGTCGGAAGCGCTCCCGAGTGTCGCCCGGATCGATGGCGAGCCGATCGGGATGGAGGAGTTCCGTACGCGGTATGTCGGGTATTTACTGGCAACCGGACTTCAGGATAACCCGCGACACCGCACCCACCTGCTCCATACACTGATCGCCGAACGGTTGCTCGTGCGCGAGGCGCGGGAGGCCGGCATTGAGCGCCGGCCGGCGTATGCCGCCGCCGCCGAACGCATCCGCGCGAAGCTGCTCATTGAACTCTACGTGCAGCGCGCGCTCTACGACACCCTCCATATCAACGAGGAAGACTTGCAGGCCATGTTTGTCCGCGCCAACACGAGGGTCGAGGCCCGACACCTCTACGCCCGCACATACGATGAGGCTCAGGCCCTGCGCCGGCGATTGGCGGGCGGCGCCTCCTTCGAGGAACTGGCGCACGAAGTGTTTGCGGACTCGGTCCTGGCGCATTCGGGCGGGGCGGTGGGGGCCTTCAGCATCGACGAGATGGACCCGGCATTCGAAGACGCCGCGTTCACACTTCCAGTTGGCACCGTCTCGGAGCCCGTGCGCACCCAGACCGGCTTTTCGATCATTCGGGTGGACGATCGCTTCACGAAGCCGCTGCTCACCGAGTACGAGTACGCCACCCGGCGGGATCGGATGGAGCACTACGTCACCTATCGCCTCAAGACGGCTGCGCGGACCGGGCACGCACACGACCTCGCGACGTCCCTGGCGCCGTCGTACGACGAGGAGCGGCTCGGCCGGCTTTTGCGTCAGATCGTGGGCTCACCTGCACCTGAGTCGGCGGAAGACGCCTGGCTGCAGGAGCCGTTGGTGACGTTTGGCGCGGCCGGCGAGCGTAAACGCTGGACTGTTGCCCGCTTCCGCGAGGCGGCGGCTTCGACCAGCGAAGCCCAGCGCGCAGCCGTCACTGACCGCGAAACGCTCGTCTCCTTCATCGAAGGCTTGCTCGTTCGGGAGGCCATGCTCGAGGCCGCCGTCGAACGGCGGCTGGAAGAGGAGGTGGCGTATGCGCAGGCCTTTGAAGCCGCCGCGCAGGACTGGATCCGGGAAGAAGTCATGCGCGATCTCGCCCGGGAGGCACCGGTACCCGAGGATTCGGTACAGGCATATTTCGCCGCCAATGGCCATGAATTTAGCGAGCCGGCGCGGGTGCGCGTCTCCGAAATCCTGGTGGATAGCCCGGCGGAGGCGACGCGGCTGCGGCAGCGGGCGACGCCGGCAG
>JBGSPJ010000207.1:0-1730 GCA_041738655.1 Rhodothermales bacterium
CTGCTCCTCCGAGCCCGGATCCGCGTGTCGGCCTCAAGGCCGGCCTGTTCGACGCCGGCGAGGCCATCTGGAACCTGCGCCTGGTGTCCGCGACCCCTCCGCCGGCGGCGTTTGTAGGCGTGACCAATTCGGACCTGGCATTCAAGGGTAACTACGCCTTCCAGGGCAACTACAACGGCGTCCAGATCTGGGACATATCGAACCCCGCGAAGCCGATGCTCGCCAAGGAGTATGTCTGCCCCGCATCCCAGAGCGATGTGTCGGTCTATGGCAACCTCATGTTTGTCTCGGGTGAAGGCATGAGCGGCCGGCTCGACTGTGGCGCCGAGGGCGTCCAGGAGGCCGTTAGCCCCCATCGCCTGCGCGGCATCCGCATCTTCGACATTACGAATGTCCTGGAACCCGAGTATGTGGCCAACGTGCAGACCTGCCGCGGCTCCCACACGCACTCGGTCCTGAAACACCCCGGCGACGACGACAACGTCTACGTCTACGTCTCCGGCTCGGCCCCCGTCCGGCCGTCCGAAGAAGTGCCGGGTTGCTCGGACGCCTCGCCAGAGGAAGACCCGAACTCGGCCCTCTTCCGGATCGAAGTCATCAAGGTGCCCCTCGCGAACCCGACCCAGGCTGCCATCGTGAGCTCGCCCCGCATCTTCGAGGATCTCGTCGCTCCGCCCGAACACGGCCTCGCGCCGGACGATCTCGCCGAGATCGAACGCGCCCGCGCCTCGGGAGCCTTCATTGTTGACCTCATGGGCCAGCCCCGTGTGATGCCGCCCCGGTTCGTGACGCCTATGCTGGACGAATTTGTGAAATCGCGTGGCGGCACCGTCGCCACGGCGGCTGATAGTGCGGCCTTCCGCGAGGCGCTCCCCGCCCTCGTCCGCCAACGCTTCGGCATCCCGGATGAATCCGAAAGCGACGGCCCCGCCCCGGGCCCGACACAGTGCCACGACATTACGCTCTACCCGGAAATCGGCCTCGCCGGCGGCGCCTGCGAAGGGTATGGCCTGCTGCTCGACATCTCGGATCCCGCCAACCCCTTCCGCCTCAGCGCGGTGGCCGATTCGAACTTCTCCTACTGGCACTCGGCCACCTTTAACAACGACGGCTCGAAGGTCCTCTTCACCGACGAGTGGGGCGGCGGCGGCGCTCCCAAGTGCCGCGCCACCGATCCGAAGGAGTGGGGCGCCAACGCCAACTTCACGATCGAAAATGGCAAGATGGTCTTCCAGAGCTATTACAAGCTCTCCGCCGCTCAGACGCCCCAGGAAAACTGCGTCGCCCACAACGGCTCGCTGATCCCGATCCCCGGCCGCGACATCATGGTCCAGGCCTGGTACCAGGGCGGGATCTCGATCTTCGACTGGACGGATCCGAAACACACGGTCGAAATTGCCTACCACGACCGCGGCCCGATCAATCCGGACCGCATGGAAATGGGTGGCAGCTGGTCGGTCTACTGGTACAACGGCCTGATCGTAAGCTCCGAAATCGCCCGCGGCCTGGACATCTTCGAGCTCACACCCAGCGCACACCTTTCGGAAAACGAGATCGCCGCGGCGAAGACGGTGAAACTGGACTACCTCAACGCCCAGGGCCAGCCGAAATACGTGTGGCCGGCTTCGTTCTCGCTCTCCCGCGCGTATGTCGACCAGATCGAACGCTCGAAGGGCCTCTCCGCCACCCGTATCGCGGCCGTGCGCACGGCCCTCGCCGGCGCCGCCGGC
>JBGSPJ010000237.1:0-5352 GCA_041738655.1 Rhodothermales bacterium
GCCGGCGGCCGCTGATGCCGGTGGCGCTGTAGGCCTCCGTGCTTAGCCCTACGGAGCCGCCCAGCGCCAGGGGTCCAAGGCGCGTGGTGGGCGGGCGTGTCTGCGCACTGGCCAACTGCCCCGCGCCCACGACGACGAAGAGGAAGAGGAGGGTCAGGACACGCGTTACGATATCGTCGGACCGGTCGGGACGCAACTTGCTGAACAGACGATTGGGTGTGGCCGAGGCGACGGAAGTCGCCCGACGGAAAGAAGCTGCGGGTCCTTGACGGAAAAGCGAGACGAGGCCAGGGGAATCAATCCGGGCTGACAGCCCATCGGCGCCGGGCGATACGATCGGTCAGGGCGGCGTGGATCGGCCCTGATGCCGGCGAATGGAATGCGGTCGTGCAAACGACGGGCACGGCGCGCGCCACAGCGTGCTTTTCTGCCGAGGACACTACGATAAGCGCATTCCTCGCAGCTCCTTTCAGTCTTATGCGTACGGAAGGCTGCGCCTTTGGCGCAAAGCCCGGGAACCAACGCAACGTCGTTACACTCACCCGATAGGCAGAAAATCAAACGCACTCATTTTCGGGACAGAACCCGGAAACACCCGCTGGACAACCGGCCATCACTCCATCGGAAAAAGTGATTACGTTCTGTGAGATACAGAGCCGTTTGGAAGCGGGCGCACGGTCGCCGCCCAATGGCCGCGGCCGGGTTGGCGTATGGGATGTGGGCGTGGGTCAGGATAAGCGAAACAGGACGCGCTTTGGTCTCGTCCGGTCAACGTCGCCCATGGTGGTGGGTTCCAGAAACGTCGCAATTGGAGACGCCCTGGTTCAGGCTCACTGGAGCGCGTGATTAGCGGCCTGCTGGTAGAAGTCCATCGCCTCGGCATACTGGTCAAAGGCGCGGCACGCCTCGGCGGCCATGAAGTAGACCTGGGAAGGATCGGCGTTGTAGCGGGCCGGCGGCTTGCCATTGTAGAGGCCCTGCAGCAGTTCGGCGGCGTAGACGAACGACTCGGCGGCGGTCCGCTGCTCGCCCTGCTCCCAGAGCGCGCGCGCCGCCAGGTGATGGATGAGCGGCTCGTGCTCGGCGATCTTCAGCGCCTCCTCGGCATGGGTGAGGGCATCCGCGTACCGTTCCTGCAGGATGGAGAGCTGGATGGCTTCGACACGGTAGGCGAGTTCTTCCTCGCAGGACGGGTCGTCGTAGTTGCGGTGACCAAACAGCTGGCCGGCGTCGGCGACCTGGCCCCGGTCGGCGCTCCAGCGATAATCGGAACGGCGTGTCGGGGATGTGTGGACGATCTGCTGCATGGGGTTGCCCGGATGGTATCTATGAAGCACTTGATAGTCGAAAACTTCGGCCGGATCTATTCGGCGATTACAGTCACTAATTAAGAGCAGCGCGCGTCTTTAATTGTCACAATTGTGTGCAGATTGGATGGCAATGATCTGGTAAATTCCCCCCTGTCGTCTACGCTTATGGCCAGTGGGTCGTAGGGATTTCCAGGCGCGGCCCCTGTCGCCTTTTCTCCGCGCCATACGCCAACGTTTACGACCCACTCGATTCCGCCATCCGGTTGTCGTACCTTGCGATGGACGTTCACCAGGACCCTCTTTATGGCTGCTCAACGCTTTGTATCCGCTGCCCAGCGGGCCTCGCAGGCCATGCGCGCCCTGCCCGATCTCGCGCGGCAGGAGGCGCCGCTGCCTTATGCTTCGCTCCTCGAGGCCGATCAGCAACAGCTTCTCCGGGAGATGCACACGTATCGCCGCGCCAACCCCATCGTAGCGCGCACATTATGGGTGGTTGGCGGCCTTTTTGGCGCCCATCGGTACTACCTGGAACAGTTCGGCCTCGGCGCCCTGATGACGCTCACGGCCGGCGGCGTCCTGGGCTGGTGGATCCGCGACGGCTTCCATCTGAAGACGATGGTCGCGGCGTACAACGACGAACAGACCGCCCGTGAGAGCGAAAACAGGCCGCCCATCGGGATGGACTTCGTCCCCCGAGTCGGCCCCGAGGCGCTTGCGGCGTTGCCGGCCTGGCACCTGGAGCGCGAACAGCTCCGGAATAGCGCTGCCGGCTGGAAGCGCCGTTTCATGTCGATCGGGTTGGATCTCCTCGCGCTTGTGTTCTTCGGGTATCTGTTGGGCGAAGTCACCGAGAAGGTAGGGATGCGAACGCCGGCGCTCGCCGCAGCCGCCATGGTCTTTACCATCAACTTCGCTGATCTCCTCATCCCGTACCGCCACCTCCCCATCGCCCGCGGCCTCCTCCACTGGGATTATAAGCTCCGGCTCTTCTACCACTTCAACGCCCCGGGGCGCCGGCTCGTCCTTTACTTCCGACCGCTCCTGGCGCTGTTTTACGCCCCGTTTCGTGAGAAAGACCGCGCTGAAGCCCGGCTGTATCTGGAAATCGGCGGCGTGTTCGTCCTCGCCTCGGCCCTCATCGGGTTGTATAAGGGGGATTTTATGGCGATGGTGCTGGCGATGGACATCGGAGAATTCCTCAAGAACTGGGTCCAGAGCCTCGTCGTCGGCTTTATCCTCGTGTGCGGCTTCACGGCGCCGATAGGCGCCATCCTCATGAAACACACCCTCCTCCGCCGGCCCAACGCCATCCGCTGGCTCCTCTCCGCCGCAGTCCTCTTTTTCCTGGTAAAGGGATTACTCGAAGGCTAACGTATCGCCCATTGACTATTGACGATCAGAGGTGTTAACAAAACGCCAACTACCACTTTATTGTCATCCCGGGCCCCGACCCGGGATCCAGTCGAATTGCAATCCTGCTGGATCCCGCATCAAGTGCGGGATGACAAACGGCCTTTTTTAATCGATTCGGGATTTTGTTAACAGCCCTGATTAACCATCAACCATGAACTTCGACTCCCTGCGCGCCTACTGCCTGGCCAAAAAAGAGGTGACCGAAGGAACGCCCTTCGGGCCGGACGTGCTGGTATTCAAAGTCGCCGGCAAGATCTTCGCCCTCACCGGTATCGATAATCACCCGACAACGGTCAACCTCAAGTGCGACCCCGAGCGCGCGATCGAGCTACGGGAGCGGTACGAAGCCGTCCAGCCCGGCTATCACATGAATAAAGCACACTGGAATACGATCGTTTTCGACGGCAGCATCACGGACTCCGAGCTACGCGAGCTCATCGACCACTCCTACACACTCATCGTGCAGTCGCTCAAAAAAGCCGACCGCGACCGCCTCCTGTCCTGACCCGGGTCCCGTCTCTCATGTTCGACCCGTCCACGATCCTGCACCTCGACAACCATCTCCTGGTGGTGCGCAAACCCGCCGGCGTGCTCTCCCAGGGGGACGCCACCGGCGACCCGGACCTGCTCTCGATGGCCAAGGCCTACATCAAAGTCCGGTTCGACAAGCCGGGCGATGTGTTTCTGGGCCTCGTGCACCGGCTCGACCGGCCGGTGTCCGGCGTGATGGTGTTCGCGCGGACGTCCAAAGCGGCCTCGCGCCTCTCCGCCCAGTTCAAGACCCGCGCGATCGACAAACGCTATGTCGCGCTCGTCGAGGGCCGGTGCACCGGGGAGGGGACGCTGGTAGATCACCTCTGGAAGGATCATCGGACGGTACGTTCCGTCGGCGAGGGGCATCCGAAGGGCATGCAGTCGGAACTCCATTGGCGCGCGATCGGCTTCCGGGATGGCCTGACGCTGCTGGACGTCCAGCCACGCAGCGGCCGGCCCCACCAGATCCGCGTCCAACTCGCCCAGATGGGCCACCCGATAACAGGCGATTTTAAGTACCGCGCGAAACAACGGTTCGACGGCCGCAACCTGGCGCTGCACAGCTACCGCCTCGCGTTCGAACACCCCACGCTGGGCGAACCCTGCGTTTTTTCAGCCGGCCCGCCCGCTTCCTGGCCGGCGTGGGCCCGGCCGTTAGTGGCTTCGCTGGTTTAGCATTCGGGCTCTCGGGCCGCCCCGTAAAACGTTCAACGAGAAACGTTCAACGCATATTGATCAGAAATTAGCCTCGCCGGACGCGCAAAGGGGGTAGATTAGAGAAAACTTCAATGTGGGGCAGGAACTGTATTCCGTTTTTTTAGACTAAAAGACAACAGGCGATTCCCCCGGCGATCGCCTGTTCCGGAAGCCGCCCATTTCGGTTCACGCCCTTTTTCGGATATCGATCCTTCCCGATGACCCCGCGTCAGTATCTCACTTATTTTCAGTACGACGACCGGCTGATTAGCGGGGAATTTTATGCGCCCGAGCCACTCGTGCTGGACGCCGGAGATAAAGTGGGGGTCGTGCTGTTTAACCTCGGGGGGCCGTACAAACGCGCCGATGTCGCGCCGTTCCTGTACAATCTGTTCATGGACCCCGCGATCATCGACATGCCGCTGAAGGGGTCGTGGCGGCATTGGCTGGCGACGTTTATCGCGAAGAGCCGCGGGCGCAAGGTGGTGCAGGATTACGAAGCCATCGGGGGCGGGTCGCCCATCAACCGGATCACGCAGGAGCAGGCGTCTGCCCTGGAGGGGCATCTGAACGACACGTATGGGCGCGGCGCCGGCATCTCCTTCCGCACCTACGTCGCCATGCGCTACTGGCACCCGACCAGCGAAGAAGCCGTCCGCCGGATGCAGCAGGACGGGATCACAAAGGTCCTCCTGCTCCCGCTCTATCCGCAGTACTCGAAGACCTCGTCCGGCTCCTCGCTGATGTACTGGTGGACCCTCGAACAGGCCAGCGAAATCCCGTACTGGCCGACCTCGTTTGTCTACGAATACGCCGCCAACCCCAAGTACATCCAGGCGATCAGCGAACGGATTGATGAAGGGTTGCAGCGGTTTCCCCGGGAGACCCGGGCGGAGGTCGAACTCGTTTTCAGCGCGCACGGGACGCCGATCCGGGAGATGCGCGATCGGCACGACCCCTACTGTTGCCACATCCACCGCTCGGTCGAACAGGTGATGGCGCTGCGCGGCTACGACCGGCCATTTCATGTGGCTTTCCAGAGCAAGGTGGGGCCGGCGGAGTGGCTCTCGCCGAGCCTGCCCGCCAAGCTCAAGGAAATGGCGCAGGCCGGTCGGAAGGCCGTGCTAGTGAATCCCATGGGGTTTGTGTGCGACCATGTGGGCACGCAGTTCGAACTGGACATGGAGGTGCGCGAACAGGCCGAAGGATTCGGCATCACGCAATACGAGGTGACGCGCGGACTGAACAACCACCCGCTCTTTATCGAGGCGCTTGGCGAGGTCGTCGCCGCGCAGTTGCGTCTGCCGGCCAGTGAAGGCGTACTCGGCACCGGCGACGGCGCGCCCGCCACACGCGCGGGCTACCCGCTCCGTCCCTGGAAGGAACGACCATTGTTTGG
>JBGSPJ010000297.1:0-8117 GCA_041738655.1 Rhodothermales bacterium
ACGAGGCGGCCGGCGGCCTCCCGCAACCCATCGCGGCGACGGACGCCAACGAGATCGCGCCGGCCTGGGCGCGTAATGGCCGCGCCATCTATTACGCCTCCAACGCCAACGACCGCTGGTGCATCGTAAAAGCCGCCCTGCCGGCGCGGGTCGATACCACCACCGCCCCACCACCCGACTCGCTTGCCCATCCCCCCATCGACTCGGTATATGTCGTGACGGAAGGCGTGGCCGCCATGGAATCCGAAGACGGCGCCGCCCTCTATCTCATGAAACCAAACGAGGCCGGCATCTGGCGGTATTACCCCGACACCGACTCGGCGGCTATCGTCGTCCACGATGTCTTGCCCGTCGACAGCGGCAACTGGAGCGTGGTTGGCAACGGCCTGTACTTCATCGACCGATCCAGCCGCCGGCCGGCCATCGCTTACTTCAGCTTCACCACACGGCGCATCACCCCCATCGCCTATCTCGGGCCTCTACCCGATGACAATGCGTTCGCGGTATCGGCCGACGGACGGTGGTTTCTCTACACACAGATCGAACGCAGCGAAAGCGACATACTGCTCATCGAAGGTCGATAATCAGACGGCCGCCCTCTCGAGCCCATGAGCATAACAGCTTCTCTCATGGTTTCGTCAGGCAATCATCAGGCATTCATCACTCCTTCATAAGGCATCCTCCATCGCCCGTGGGCTATGTTGGAAGCGTCGATCAACGGCCCGCGGTCAACCGCCGCTCCACACCGTTTCCGACACGCTTTTAACACTCACAAGAAAGAGGATCCTCCTATGAAAACGTCACTTCGTACCTGTTTCGCCCTGCTCCTTGCAGGTGCTCTGGTCTTCGGGTACCCGGGCGCGGTCTCCGCGCAAGATGCCGATAAGCCGATCGAACAGGCCAGTTACACCACGGAAGGACAGGATGTCCTCGCCGTGCTCGAGTCGGCCGGCCAGTATACGATGCTGATCGATGCCCTCAAGAAGACGGGCCTCGCCCGGCAACTCGAAAACGCGCCGGCGTTCACCCTGTTTGCCCCGACCGATGCCGCGATCGAGAAATCGCCTGACTTCAAGAAGATGACCACGCCCGAATTGACGTCGGTGCTGCGGGGTCATGTTGTGATGGAGGCTATTTCGAGCGAAAAAGCCATGGCGATGAAAGCCATCCCGCTGGCCGATGGCGGCGAGGCCATGATGGCGAGCCAGGGCGGGAAGACCCGGATTGGCGAGGCGACGATCGTAGCGCCCGATATCAAGAGCGCGAACGGCGTGATCCATGGCATCGACGCCGTGCTCCAGCCGGCCAAGAAAATGCCCGACGAGGGCAATCGCCGGTAGACGAGTAAGCGATACCCCCCGATCGCTGACGCCTGACGGCGGGGGCCGGCGCCCCCCATCGGTTCCGATAGATAGCCGGCCCTCGCCCTAACGGGCGCTCCCCACGCTCACTGCCTAAGCACAGAGTTTCAGCTCACTGCTTCACCTGTCAATCCCTCACGATGCCATGGATGCACCCTACGCTTACCGCTGCCGCCTCGTGCTCCTGCCGCTGCTCCTCGCCGCCGCCTGCACGGAACCCCCCCGCGATGCAGCTACCCCGCAACCCCTCACCGAAGTACCCGGGGAGGTACCCGGCGAATGGGCCGGCGAGATGGTTGATTTCCACGATCGGGTCGAACGCGACCTCTACAACCTCGACCTCGAAATCGACCACCTCCGCCTCCAGATGGAGTCCGACGCCGCGTCGCTCTCGGATAGCTTCCGCGTCCGTGTCGCCGGCCTCCAGTACCGGCGCGACGCGCTAGAAACCGAACTCCGCAGCCTCCCCGAAACGGCCGAAGATCAGCTCGAATCCCGTCGAGAAAGCATCGAATACCAGTGGAATCACATCGTGGAGGACCTGGAATCGCTCCGTCTGACAGCCATCACCGAACGCGACGCCTTCGAGCGGGCCATCAACGCCCGCATGGCCGAACTGGAGATGGAGTTGTCCGACTTCCAGCGCTACACCTCCTCGGAGGCACTTCCCAACCCGGAGCGCCACGTCGAAACCATGCAAACACTCCAGGATGACTTTGCCGAACTGTCCGGCTCGCTGGATACGCTCAAGACGGCGCCCGATGAGACCTTCGAAGCCCGGCGGGCCGGCCTGGCAGACGCCGTCGCCGACTTCGGCGCCCGCATCCGGGAAGCCACAAACGAGGCCCGGCAACAGGGCGACCAGACCGCTGCCTTGCGCTCCAGTTGAACAAAACCACACCCGACAACAACCGCGGATAACCATATAGCCGCCCATGCGCCACTGGCCGGGTAGCCGGGCGGCCACACTACCTGTACCCTCCGGGGGACCGTTTCCGCGACAGTCCCCCGGACTCGTTTCGTCCCTCCACCCATCCGTTTGGCCAAATCCCCCCGAGACGCCCCCGAACTTAAACATGCCGGCGCCGGCGCCGATACTAGCTTTCAATCCCCCCGGGTCCGTCCGCCCTCACCCCGTCGTGACGAACTTCCCGGGCCAAGCCGTATCGCCACCCATGATTGCGCAAGACACCTCCTGCCTTCGCGTGGGCGCCTCGTTGTCCCAGGATCCCCGGCAGGCCGCACGGGATCTCCGCGACGCGCTCCACCAGCCCGATGCGGCGCTGACGCTGTTTTTCTGCTCGCCGGAGTACCCGCTTCCGGAACTCCGCGAGGCCCTCAATGACGCGTTTGCCGGCGTACCGCTCGTCGGCTGCACCACTGCCGGCGAAATCGGTCCCCTCGGGTACCGGAAGGGCTCCGTCACCGGGGTCAGCTTCGGCTCGGCCGATTTCCACGTCGCGATCGCGCGTGTCGACAACATCGACGACTCGCCGATGAGCAAAGCCGAACAACTCGCGCAAACGGCCATTGCGGACCTGAAGGCCCGCGGTTACTCACCCACAGGCGCTAATACGTTCGGAATGGTGTTGATCGATGGGCTCGCAAACCAGGAAGAAGTCATCGCCAACGCCCTGTTCGGTCAGTTGGGCGATATCCAGCTTTTTGGCGGTTCCGCCGCGGATAACATCCGATTCGAGCATACTTATGTGTTTCACGAGGGCGACTTTCGTGAGCGCTCCGCTGTATTCATCCTCTTCCACACCCTTCTCCCGTTCACCCTGTTTAAGACCGAGCACTTTGTCGCCACCGACGATAAGCTGGTCGTTACCGAAGCCGACTCCTCGCGCCGGCTCGTGTCCGAGATCAATGGCGATCGGGCGGCCTCCGAATACGCGCGGATCATGGGGGTGGAAACCGAGCATCTCGCCCCAACCGTCTTCGCCACGCACCCGGTCGTCGTCCGGGTGGGCGGCTCGAACTACGTCCGCTCAGTCATGAAAGTGAATGCCGACGAAAGCATCACCTTCGCCTGCGCCATCGACGAAGGCATTGTCCTGGCGCTGGCCCAACCGGTGGATTTGATCGAGAACCTCCAGCAGCTCTTCGCCGGCATCCGTAGCCAGATCGGCCAACCAGCCCTGGTTCTCGGCTGCGATTGCCTATTCCGCGCGATCGAAATGGAACAAAACGGTATCAAGGAAGAGGTCGGTCGGCTGTACGCGGCCAACAATGTCATCGGCTTCAGCACCTATGGCGAGCAGTTCAACGCCATGCATGTAAACCAGACCCTCACGGGCGTGGCGATCGGTCATGCAGCCTGACACCCCCCCCCTAGCCCCCTCCCTCGAGGCGCTGCAGGCCCGGATCGTCAAGCTCGAAAAGATCAATCGGGCGCTGAGCAACCGGGTAGAGCGCAGCCTCGACTGGCAGGGAGACTCGTTTGTCCTCTTCCAGGCGGCCATCGCCATGGAAACCAGGGTGCACGAGCGCACGGCGGCGCTCAACCGCGCACTGGAGGATCTGGCGGCCTCGAACCGCGAACTTCAACTCGCCAAAACGGCGGCAGAACAGGCCAGCGAGGAGATGCGCAAGGCGCTCGAACAGGAGAAAGAACTCAGCGAGTTAAAAACGCGGTTCGTATCGATGGCCTCCCACGAGTTTCGCACGCCGCTCGCTACCATCCACTCCTCGGCTGAACTCCTCAACCGGTTTACCGGCGTCTGGCCGGCGGATAAAATCCAGAAACACCTGGACCGGATCGAAAGCAATGTCGTGCACATGACCGGCCTGCTCGAAGATGTGTTGATCATGGGCCGCATCGATTCCGGCCATATGGAATTCCAGCCCCGCGAACTGGACGCGCGCGCCTACCTGATGGAGCTCCTGGAGGAGCTCACCATGAGCGGCCTGTTAAGTGCGCACCGCGTGGACTTGTCGATCCCGGACGGCGCGGTGATGACAACATCCGATCCCAAACTGATCCGAATCGCCGTCACCAACCTGGTCTCGAACGCCGTCAAATACTCCGCACCCGGCTGCCAGATCGCGATTTCACTGCAACCCGATGCCGACACGCTCAAACTGAGCGTCCGCGACGAAGGCATTGGCATCCCGCCCGAGGACGTACCGCACCTGTTCGAACCGTTCCACCGGGCCGGCAATGTCGAAACCCGACCGGGCACCGGGCTGGGCCTCGCCATCCTGCATCGGGCCGTCTCGATGCAACAGGGGCACATTTTCGTCACGTCGGAACTGGGCCAAGGCACCACGTTCACCGTCGTCTTCCCCCGCCACATTCAGCTTCAACCGGTCCGCACTCCATGACATCGATCCTGTTGATAGAAGACGACCCGAACATTCTGGATAATCTGACCGATCTTCTAGAAGCGGAAGGATTTCAGGTGCTCGGTGCTCGAAACGGCCTCGAAGGCATCAAGATCGCACAGAGCGAAGTGCCCAATCTCATCATTTCGGACGCGATGATGCCCGAAATGGATGGGTACGATGTCCTCAGCGCCCTTAAGCTGGACCCCACGACGGCCACGATCCCGTTCATCTTCCTCACCGCCCTGGCCGACCCCACCGAACAGCGCCGCGGCATGAACCAGGGCGCGGACGACTATCTCACCAAGCCCTTCAGGGCGGATGAGCTCCTCACCGCCGTTCGGGTCCGCCTAGACAAACAGGCCCGCCACCACCATACCTTCGAGGAACGGCTGCGCGAGCTCGGGCGCAACATCTCCCGCGTCATCCCGCACGAGTTCCGCACGCCCCTCGGGGTCATCATCGGGTATGCCCAGATGATCTCGGAAGAGGCCGACCTGTTCCAGATCGCGGAAATACGCGACATGATGCGGGATGTATACGTCGCCGGCGGCCGGCTGGAAGAACTGGCCGAGAAATACACGGTCCTCGCCGAGATCGAGGTGCTCCAGTCCGACCCCGAAAAATTCCAGAACCTCAAAAACACCTATATCGAAAACGCGATCGATTTCATCCGAATCATCGCCGAGAAAGAAGCCAACAAACACGGCCGGCTGAAAGACCTCGTGCTCGACCTCGCCCCATCGGCCATCCGCATCAACCCGGATCACCTCCGCGTCCTCGTCCACGAGCTGCTCGAGAACGCCTTCAAGTTCTCCATCGCCGGCGCGCCGGTCCTGCTCACCTCCCGCACCACGCCCGAAGGGCAGTATAGCATCGAATTCCGCGATTCCGGCCGCGGGATGCGCAAGGCGCATATCGACCAGATCAACGCGTTTATGCAGTTCGAACGCGACAGCTACGAACAGCAGGGCCTCGGCATCGGACTGTACATCGCCAAACGCATCGTCGAACTCTACCAGGGCACGCTGGCCATGGATAGCGCCGTTCAAGAGGGCACCACCGCCCGCATCGGCCTCCCCATCGTCATCACTGAAGCCATAGCCGAGGAGTTGGTGGGAGGTTGAACGTTTGTGCGTTGAACGTTTGTGCGTTGAACGTTGGCGGAATCGATGGGATCGCGTAAGTTGACGCGCCCTGTTGCGACCGATCGTCTATCTTCCCGTAATAGACGCTGAAAGTCAACAACGTTCAACGTTTCAACGTTCAACGGAAAAACGTTTAACGCGTTAACGTTCCATGCCCGTCGACCCGAAAATCATCGAACGCATCGGCAAGCTGCTCGCGCTGGCCGCCGGCACCTCGAGCGTTCATGAGTCCGAGAGCGCCGAGCGCCAGGCGATGGAACTCATGCGCAAGCACATGATCTCGCCGGCCGACCTGGAAACCAGCCGGTACGTGATCCAGCAGCACCACACTCGCTGGCACCGCATACCGGGTTGGGCATCGCTGCTGATGCACACCATCTGTGCGTTTGTCGGGGTGTATGATCTATACATATCGGGAAGCACGGAAAGTCGTGTCCGCGCGCGATGGGTGCTCAGCGGCGTGCCGGCGGACATCGAAAATGCGCTGTACCTCTTCGACGCTCTCGTAGCACAGCTCGAGCGACACACCCGGGCCTTCATCAACCAGTACACGTTCCCGCCGGAACGCTGGGAAGTCAACGACTTCCGCACAGGCTGGGTCGATGCCGTCCACGGCCGGCTTCGTACCATCGCCCAGCGCGTCTTCCCGCACAAACTGATCGATGGCGCCATCATCCCGGTCGACAAACGGGAGCAAATCGAGGTCTGGTACAAACAGTCCACCGGCCAGAAACCCCGCATGTCTACCGTCACCCTCCGTAAGTCGGAAGGCTACTACGACGGGATAAAAAAAGGCAAAGAGGCGCAGGTCAACCAGGGATTGACCCGCACCTCCGTGCCCGAACATCGCCGGCTAAAGTCGTAAATGGGTTTAAGGTTCGAAGTTTTTAGGGTTCAAGAGAAATGTGCCGGATAAAGCACCTTACCCCTCGAACCTTACCCCTCGAGCCTTAAACCTTAAACCGCTTCGGTAATCACACAGATCGCGCGCCGCGGATGCGAGCGGGCGTAGGCCGGGTCGTAGTGCCAGTCCGCCCCGGGGCCAGCGTCGCCACCGGCCGGGTTGAAGGCTCTCCCGAAGGCATCAAGGGCAACCGTGTACGCGCCATCCGGAGCGCCGGCGGGGAGGACAAACGTACCCGTATGCCCCCATGCAGTGTCCGCCGGGCCGATGTGCCAGTGCTCGAACCGGCTCCGTTCAGCCGCGTTGGCCATGTTGCCCACGCGATCAAGCGGGTTGCCATCACAACCCTGCACCCCCAGCGACACGTCGCGGAAATGGGTAGCCGACGCGGCGTAGTTGACGCGAATCTCCACGTCGATCCCGGCTGGGCGATACAGGACAGGACATACGTCAGGCAGTATGTTGTCCGAAGTCCAGCTGCCGCCGACGGGCCGCCAGTCGATCGTCCCGAAACCGGCGTTCGGCGCGGAGTTGTCCACGACAAACGCAACGGTCGCGCTTTCGTTGATGACGGCTTTCGCCGCATTACCCAACTGCAGCTTCACGACATACCGGCCGTTCGGCAACCGCCAGCTCTCCCAGTTCAACAGCCAGTTCGGATGAGCCAGAATCCCTCCGTCCTCGATCTTGTACCACCCGTTCGAATCCGGAACAAAGGGCACAGGCGCGCCGAGGCCCTTCCGCGCGGCATTCCAACTAAACCCGGTAAAAGGCACTTCGGAGGCGCCGTCGAGCGCATACGTGAGGCGATAATAGTCCGCCCCGTCGAACTCATTGCAGCCAAAGAGCTGAATCGTTCCCGTATAGGGCGCCTCGCCGACAGCCAGCCGCGGGCTGTCAAAGAACCCGAACGCCTGATCGGGCGCCGGCAAGCGCCGTGGACGATTCGGGCGGACGGCGTAACCGGACGCATGGTGGTACGCGGGTGACAGCGGCATCTTGCCGGCCCCGAATAGCGTCGGCACAGAACACTCGGGCGCCTCCGGGCTGTCGCAGAGCGATGTCGCCAGCGCGCTACCGGAAGCGACGAGCGTCACATTCGGAATCGTGCCGGCGTTCCAGCGGACGTCAAAAAAGCCCTCGCTGTAGATGACTTCCTCGACACCATCCAGGTCGTAGTCCTGCGTCACCCGGAAGGTGATGTCGGGGACATCGAACAACGGCGTCCACTCGGGCACCAGGACGGTCTTGCACTTCAGGAAAGGACCGACAACCGAGCCGAACTTGAGCTCGGGGATCACAAACCCCTGACGCTCGACATACTTCGCGAACGCCTTGTCGCGCTCGTCGCGGCTCAGGCCGGCGAGCTCCGCCGGC
>JBGSPJ010000320.1:0-4626 GCA_041738655.1 Rhodothermales bacterium
TTGTCATCCCCGACCCCGATCGGGGATCCAGCTGAATTGCAACCCTGCTGGATCCCGCATCAAGTGCGGGATGACAATGCGTTTTGTGGTGCGAATGCTGCCGTATTATCATGTCGTTGCATTTCCTTGACGCCCATGCGACACCGATCGGGGATCCAGCCGAATGGCAATCCTGCTGGATCCCGCATCAAGTGCGGGATGACAAACTGCCATTTTTGGTCGAATCGCAATTTTGTTAACACCCCTGATGATCAATGGTCAACAATCGGCCATTAACCATCCCTCACCGCTTGCCGATCGCGACGTAGTTGCGTTCCGTGGGACCGATATAGATCTGGCGGGGGCGGAAGATGCGGGTGTCGGGGTCCTGGCGGAGTTCTTTCCACTGGGCGATCCAGCCGGGCAGCCGGCCGATGGCGAACATCACCGTGTACATGTTGGTCGGCAAGCCCATGGCGCGGTAGAGGATGCCGCTGTAGAAGTCGACATTCGGGTAGAGTTTTCGTTCGACGAAGTAGCTGTCTTCCAGGGCGATGCGTTCGAGGTTTTTGGCGACATCGAGGAGCGGGTCCTGGACGCCGAGTTCCTCGAGGACCTTGTCGGCGGCTTTTTTGATGATTTTGGCGCGCGGGTCGAAGTTCTTGTAGACGCGATGGCCAAAGCCCATGAGCCGGAAGTCGTCGTCTTTGTTCTTCGCTTTCTGGACGTACTTCTTGTAGTCCCCTCCGTCGGCGACGATCATCTTTAGCATTTCGATCACCTCCTGGTTGGCGCCGCCGTGGAGCGGGCCGGAGAGGGCGTTGATGCCGGCGGAGATCGAGGCGAAGAGGTTGGCGCCGCTGCTGCCGACCATACGGACGGTCGAGGTGCTGCAGTTTTGTTCGTGTTCGGCGTGGAGGATGAGCAGGAGATCCAGCGCCTCCGCCATCGTCTTACTCACCCGGTAGCTCTCGGACGGCACCGCGAACATCATGTTCAGGAAGTTGCTGGGGTAGTCCAGCTCGTTGCGCGGGTAGACGTACGGTTGGCCGATGGATTTTTTGTAGGAGAACGCGGCGATGGTGCTCAGTTTGGCGAGCAGGCGGATGATGTTTAATTCGACATCCTCCGGCGCGTCCGATTCAGGGTAGAAGGTGGAGAGTGTGGACACCATACTCGAGAGCACGCTCATCGGGTGCGCGCTGCCGGGGTAGCCTTCGAAGAACTTCTTGAGGTCCTCGTGGAGCAGGCTGTGGTGTTTGAGCTCGTCTTCGAAGCCGGCCAGCTGCGTGGCCGTCGGCAGTTCGCCCTTGACGAGCAGGTAACACACTTCGGTGAACGTGGACTGCTCGGCCAGTTGCTCGATCGGATATCCGCGGTAGCGGAGGATCCCCAGATCGCCATCGATATAGGTGATGGCGCTCTGGCACGAACCGGTATTCCCGAACCCGACATCCAGCGTGATCGCGCCCGTCTGGCCGCGAAGCTTGGAGATGCCGATGCCCACTTCGTTTTCGGTCCCGACCACGATCGGAAGATCCAGTTCTTTCTGATCGATGTTGAGCTTCGCCGTGTTGAGCTTCACTGTATTGAGCTGCACTGTATTGAGCTTCTCGGTGTCCATGTTCCGATGTTCCTTAATTGAATACGACGTCGGTGGTATCGCTTCCGTCCTACCCATGCAGGCTACGAAAGGGTCCGCTAAAAGCATATCGCGGAGGAAAAAAAGGCGCGAGAAAAGGCCGATTTATGCCGCTTTTTCAGGCCGGCGCTTCCCCTGTTCCCGGGTATGGCAAGAACCAAACCAGCTTGTTCGGCGCGGCTCCGCCGGTACCCCGGCAAGGTACTCGCTTAAGAGCTCCCTTATGACAGGCGAACCCCTATTTAAGTCCTGGTCCATGCCGGCCGATAACCCGTCTATAGGTTCTGGCATCGCCCCACCGTTGCCCCCCGACGCACGCGCCCCCCACCCTGCGTCCGTATCGCTCACTCAGGTAGGACATACCCATGAAGGTATTCGGTAAACTCGCCCTGTCCGGCTTCTGCGCGCTCACGATTCTTTCCAGCCTGGCCGCGGCGCCGGCGCCGCGTGTTTCCAACCCGTCTGCGGGCCCCGACCGTGCCGTCGCTTCGGACTCCACGCGCGACCGGTTCGAGCGGGATCTCGGGTTCGCGCTCGACGACCTGACCTACGAACTGGCGCGCGACCTCGAGATTCCGGCGTCGAACGGGGTTGTGTTGCTCCACGTCGATCCATCAAGCGTCGCCTATCGGGAGAGCGAACTTCGCGGCGGGATGGTGATCGTCGAAATGGCAGATCAGGTCGTGACAGACCGCAACGATTTCGAGCGCATCTATCGATCGTTGCCGGAGGACACCTATTTCCTGGTGATCTACTACCTCCCCCTCGATCCGGCCCCCCGGATGACGGCGCTGGTCAAGCCCTGCGCGAGCTGTTAACCGACGCGTACGGCATCCAGCCGCATGAGGGCCTCCCGCACCAGGCGTCCGAGGCCATCGCCAGCTGACTCGTCCTCGTCCGGGCCGGCCGACAGGCCGTGTACGTCTAGCCATGCATCGGCCGGCATTCTTGGTATTCCGAAGCTCTTCCGTATCTGTGTCACGACGGCCCATTGACGGTCCCGTGTGGTATCGTCGGTGAATGCAGGGAGGATACATGCGCGTTCGAGCGCCTGCAGCTGCGCCTGTCGGTCGCCGGCCTGGTGTCCCTCCCGGAGGGCGAGATGGAGGGCGCGGATCATACGTTCTGGTAGATTCATGGCATGGTAGAGGTCGAACGCCACGAGGGCGGAACGAGCGCGACCCCAGGGGGTCTCGATCGTGGCCCACAGGCGATCCGCCTGCTCCAGCAGGGGGGCAGCGGCCTCGGGCCGGCCGCTGGCGATCAGCGCCCGGGCCCAGACGATCTTGGTGAGGGCGATGATGGATAAGTTTGCGGAATCCTCGCTCTCGCCGGCCAGTGCGGCGGCCTGATCGAGGCAGGCATCCACCTGCCCGGTTTCGATGAGGATCAGGCAGGTGATATAGTGATTCCAGTTGTGGATGGTGCGGTCGCCGGCCTGCTCGAGCGCTTCCCGCGCTTCGGCGATCGAATGCAACGCCGCCTCCGGCTGGCCCTGATAGAGTTGAGCCCACGCGATGTTGCTGAGCGCGAAGCCGGCGCCGCGCAGGTCGCCTTCTTGCCGGCGAAACGCGAGGCTTTCGCGATGATACCCTTCCGCCTCGGCGAAACGTCCCTCGTAGTGCGCGATCCACCCGAGGTTGTTGAGGGCGACCGCCGTACCACGTAACATACCCAGTGCGCGATTCACAGCAAGGCCTTCCTCGCAGAGCGGCCGGGCCGTCGCCAGATCGCTTTGCTCGCAAGCGACCCAGCCCAGGTTGTTGAGGACGGTCGCCCTACCGCTCGCATCGCGGCGTTCGTCCCAGATGGAGAGCGCCTCTTCGAGATAGACGCGGGCACGGCCATTTTCCCCCAGGTTGTGCAACAGGGTGCCCAGGCCGTTGAGGAGGCGGGCCCGGGTCGGGGATCGGTCTCGAGGGTCGTGCTGGCGGAGCAGGCGTTCGAGGAGCGAGACGCCCTCGCGCAGATGCCGGCGTTCGAGCCAGAATCGCCAGATGGCCGCCCCGATACGCAGCCCCATGTCCAGCGGCACCGCCTCGCCGGCTTCTTTCAGTATCGCGCGGTAGTTGTCGTATTCATGTTCCAGGACGCGAAGCCATCGGGACTGATGGCGGCGGGTGAGTTCGTCCTCGGCGCGCTCGGCGATTTCCAGGAAGTGTGCGGCGTGGGCGCGTCGGGCGGCCGGCCATTCGCCGGCTTCAAGCAGCGCTTGCCGGGCGAAACTGCCCAGCGTCTCGAGCATCAGGAAACGCGGTTCGTCGTCGGCATCACGCCGCTGGAGCAGGCTGTGGTCGAGCAGTTTTTCGATGAGATCGAGTACATCCGCCGGCTCCGACGCTTCGTTATCCAGCAGATGCCGGGCGGCCTCAAGCGAAAAGTCGCCCGCGAATAGCCCCAGGCGCCGGAAAAAAGCCCGTTCGGGGGGATGGAGCAGGTCGTAACTCCAGGTGATGGCGTGGCGGAGGGTATGATGGCGTTCGGGACCATCGCGGTGCGTGGCCTTGAGCAGGTCCAGCCGATCACGCAGTCGTTCGAGCAGCGCCGCCGGCGTGAAGAGGCGCGTCCGTGCCGCCGCCAGCTCGATCGCCAGCGGGAGACCGTCCAGCCGTGTACAGATGCCAACGACGGCCGCCACGTTCGAATCCGTCAGGGTGAAGTCGGGTCGGACGGCGCGGGTGCGTCGGACGAAGAGGTCGACGGCTGGATACGCGAGCGCGGCTTCGGGAGCGATCGATCGCACCGGGTCCGGGATACCCAGGGGCGGAACGGGGAATTCGTGTTCGCCGGCGAGGCGGAGAACGATCCGGCTGGTCGTGAGCACGTGCAGCCGCGGGCAGGCGCCGAGCAGGTAGCGCACGAGAGGAGCGGCGTCTACGACGTGTTCAAAGTTGTCGAGGATGAGCAGGATGGCCCGGTCGGCGATGGTGGCGGACAGCGTCTCGTCGGGTGGGCGAGCGGCCGAAGCCGGCGCACCGAGTGCCGGCGCGAGCGTTGAGGCGACG
>JBGSPJ010000434.1:0-2458 GCA_041738655.1 Rhodothermales bacterium
GGCGACGACACCTGGGCGACCGGCTGGCTCGTGGTGGCCGGAGCCTGCGCCCTATTCATGGCCGGGGCCTACCTTTCGGCCCGCCGGTGGCACAAACGATAACACAGGATCCCCCCTCACCCGCCTGGAATATCGACCCCAACCGTGTATCATGAGGGTGTGGCGGCCAGGGCGACCCATCGAAACCGGACCTGCCGCCGTTCGTATGCGATCCTGCTTCCTAAACTGAACTCTGGAAAAACAATGCGTAGCAAAGGCACGCTCGTCGTACTGATCGTCATTCTTCTGGTCGCTTTCGCCGGATGCGCGGGATGCGGCTCGTACAACAGTCTCGTATCGCTGGATGAGGGTGTTGAAAACGCCTGGGGTAACGTACAGACCCAGTACCAGCGCCGGGCGGATCTCATCCCGAACCTGGTGAACACGGTGAAGGGTGCGGCCAATTTTGAACAGAGCACCCTGGAATCCGTGACCAATGCGCGGGCGCGAGCCACGCAGATCAACCTGTCGGTCGATGACCTGAACGACCCGGCGAAGCTGCAGCAATTCCAGGAGGCGCAGGCCGAACTCGGCCGCTCCCTCGGCCGGCTGCTCGCCGTTTCCGAAAACTACCCCGAACTGCGCGCCACGGAGGCCTTCCGCGACCTGCAGGTCCAGCTCGAGGGCACGGAAAACCGCATCAACACGGCCCGCAGGGACTACAACGAGTCCGTCCAGGGCTACAACACAACGGTGCGCCGCTTCCCCACCAACCTGATCGCCGGCGTATTCGGTTTCGACCGGAAATCGCCTTTCGAGGCGGATGCGGGCGCCCAGGCCGCCCCCACGGTGCAGTTCTAGCGCCGTTTCCGTTCGCACCCTATTGAATTGATCTTCCGTCTCCGGTCGCGGGTCGAGATGCGCCTCCCGGGCGCTGCTTGACCCGTGGCCGGCGGCTCCCTTCATCCGGCTCGAGGCCGCACGTGTTCGATTTCCTGTCGCTCTTCCGAGGTCCACGCATCACCTCCGCCGTTCTGTGGTTGGTGACGATGGTGTGTCTGCCGGCCATGGCGACCGCCCAGCGCTTCGACGTCATCGCCCCCACCGGGCGATGGGTCACGGATCAGGGCGATTTTCTTTCTCCGACCGAGGAACGACAGCTCGAGCAGAAACTGGCGGCGTACGAGGACACGACATCCACCCAGATCATCGTCGTGACGCTGCCGGACCTGGATGGCGCCGACCCGGGCGAGTATGCGACGGCGCTTGGTCGCGAATGGGGTGTTGGCCAGAAGGGTCAGAATAACGGCGTGGTGATCCTGGCCTCGCGGGACGATCGAAAAGTGTTCATCGCCACGGGATACGGCATCGAGGGCGCCATTCCGGACGCCGTCGCCGGCCGGATCATCCGCAACATCATCGTCCCGTCGTTTCGCGAGGGCCGGTACTACGATGGATTCTCGCGCGCGGCCGACGCCCTGATCCAGGCGGCGGCCGGCGAGTTCGAGGCCGAAGCCGAACCCCGCTCGAGGGGACCCAACGTCGACGTGCTCGGCATCCTCTTCTGGGTCGTGATCCTGATCGTCATCCTCCTCAGCCGGTCCGGCCGGGGTGGTGGCGGCAAGCGGTATCGCAGCCGGCAGCATGGCGACCTGCCGCTCATCCTCTGGGGCTCGATCCTCAACGACGCGCTCCGCCAGGGGCAACGCGGCGGCGGGTTTGGGGGCGGATCGGGCGGATTTGGTGGATTTGGAGGCGGCGGTGGATTTGGTGGCTTCGGTGGCGGAGGCGGTAGCTTCGGTGGCGGAGGCGCCGGCGGCAGCTGGTAACTCTAACTCGAATCCCTATGCCCCGTCTCGATGTGCTGCTCGGCTTTTTGAACGAGGATCCCACCGATCCTTTCACGCTCTTTGCCATCGCGTCGGAGTTTCGTAAACTGGGGGATGACAACCAGGCACTCGCCTACTTCGACCGGTTGATCGCCGGGCATCCCGCCTACGTCGGCGCGTATTATCACCGGGGAAAGCTGCTCGAGTCCATGGGACGGACGGACGATGCGATCGATGCCTATACCCGTGGAATTCGCGTCGCCGAGGAACAACGAGACATTCATGCACGTGCAGAGTTACAGGATGCATTGCTCCGGGCTCGCGGGGTCGGTTTCGACGACGAACCCTGAGCATGCGCCTCACCCCATCGTTTGATTCGACGCCATGCGTTTGCTCCGACAGTTCGCCTCCTGCTGCCTGGTACTTCTATTTGCCGTCTCCGTCGCGTTCGCGCAGGCGCCGACTTCCACGTACACCGTCAAGAAAGGCGACACGCTGTACAGCATCGCCCGCCTGCACGAAATGACAGTGGATGAATTGCGGTCGATGAACAACATCTCGGGCACCGCCATCCAGGCCGGCCAGACGCTCAAGGTCCGCACCCCGCTCACCGGGCCCCGCCCCGCGCTCACCGAGCCCACCCGCCCCCG
>JBGSPJ010000450.1:0-1624 GCA_041738655.1 Rhodothermales bacterium
GGCGCTCGGCGAGGCGGCCGGGCGCTGGGCGTTTATCCAGGCGCTGGCGCTGCGGGCCTCCGGACTGCGCGTGAGTGTCGATCTCCAGGGGCGCTCGATGAAAGCCCAGATGCGCGATGCAAACCGGGCCGGTGCGCGTTATGTTGTGATCATGGGCGACAACGAACTTGCGCAGGGCGCGGCGCCCGTCAAACAGATGGCCTCGGGAAACCAGGAGACGGTGGCCCTGGATGCCCTCGCGGCGTATCTGTCGACACACGCCTCCCAGCCGGCGTAATCCAGCAGAAATCATGTATCCAAGACTCAGCGACATCTTTCGAGACCTGTTCGGGATCGAACTTCCGTTCCCAATCTTCTCCTTCGGCGCAATGGTGGCGATCGGCGCGATGGCTGCCGGCTGGCTATTGGGCCGGGAGCTGGACCGGTATCACGGTCTTGGTCGGATTGGCGGGGTGATGATGAAGGTGGATGGGAAGGGAAAGAAGGGCCGCTCCGGGATGCAGAAAGTGGCGCCCTCCAATGTCGTCTGGGTGATTACGATGATCGCCCTGGGGGCCGGTTTTGCCGGCGCGAAACTCTTTCACATCCTCGAAAACCTCGATCAGTTCGCTAGAAACCCATTTGGGATGGTGTTCTCCTCCGGGGGATTCACGTTTTACGGTGGGCTCGTCGTGGCGACCATTGTCATCGTCTGGTATCTCCGCAAAAAAAGCCTGAACGTCCCCATCTTCGCCGACAGCCTCGCTCCGGGACTTATGATCGCCTATGGGATCGGCCGGCTCGGGTGCCACCTGGCCGGTGATGGCGACTGGGGCATCGCCAGCGATATCGCCAGCAAGCCTTCCTGGCTGCCGATGTGGCTGTGGGCTGAAACGTATCCCAACAATATCCTCGGCATTAACCTGTCCCAGGCGCCGGTGTACCCGACGCCGATCTACGAATTTCTGGCCTGTACGCTGCTGGCCGGCGTGCTCTGGAGTGTGCGAAAACACCCGTTTCAGGCCGGCTGGTTGTTTTCGTTATACCTCGTGCTCAACGGCATCGAGCGCTTTCTGATCGAGCAGATCCGGGTGAACAACACCTTCGATCTGGCCGGCATCGTGTTCACACAGGCTGAGATGATCGCTGTCGTCCTCTTCGGGCTCGGCGTGTTCGGGCTCATCCGCTTTTCGCGCAGACCACCAACCCACGGCGATGAACGAGACAACGAGAACGGTCCTGATCGGGCGAAAGCCGGTAAAAGAAGCCCTGATCAATCAGCCGCGGTCCATTGACAAGGTTCTGCTGACCAAGACCGGCGGCGGCCCTGAGATCGACGCCATCCGCGCGGAAGCTTCCCGGCATGGTGTGCCCGTGCAGTATGCGCCGGACGTCCGGTTGGACAAAGAATGCGGACGTGCCAACCACCAGGGCGTGGTCGCCTTTGTGAGCGGCACCCAGTATCGGGACCTCGACGACATGCTCCGCGAGGTGGCCCCGACGCGTGACGACGTGACGGAGACGAAGCCGATCCTGCTGGCCCTGGACCGGGTGGAGGATCCCCACAACCTCGGGGCGATATTGCGGAGCGCGCTCGCGGCCGGCGTGGCCGGCGTCGTCGTGCCCGACCAACGGATGGCGCCAT
>JBGSPJ010000459.1:0-3795 GCA_041738655.1 Rhodothermales bacterium
GCAAAGCGCCAGAGGCCCCACAGGAGGCGGAGCCGGCCTCGCCGTGGGGGGCGCAGGAAGGCGTTGACGAGCGACTCGCGCAGGGTAAACTCCGGGTAATACGGCGCGGACACCGCCGGCATCACTTCGGCGATTTCGATCTCGGCATTCGGACCAAAAGCCGCCCGGAGCTGGCGCACGATCGCCATCATGATCGCCGCGTCGCCGCCGTTGAGCAGGACGGTATTGATGAGCAGGATCTTCATGCCTCGCCGACGAGCTGGTCGAACGCGTCCATCATCGCCGCCTCGCGATGATGGCGCTGAAAATGCGTTTCGATGTGCCGGCGCGCCAGCTCACGCCGCTCCGCATCCGCGGCGAGGGCCTGCCGGAGGACGGGCACGATGGCCTCCGGCGTGGGCTCATCCACCAGAAAACCAGCATCCCCAATGCCGGCCGGGTTGCCGAACACGCGGCTCGCAACGGGAATACATCCACACAACATCGCCTCGCACAACACATTCGGCATCCCCTCGGCGCGCGACAGCTGGAGGTAAACCGACGCTTGCTGATAGATGACGACGAGCGCCTCACGCGGCACCTGCGGTTCGAGGGTGAGGTTCGGCGGCACCGGGTACCGTTCGGCGATCCAGGCGCGCATCGCCGGCGTGATCCCCACCACCCGAAACGGGACGTCCGGCAGCCGCGCCGCGGTCTCCAGCACGAGGTCGACGCCCTTGCGGCGAAACGTCTGCTCGGTATCGATGAGCCCGACGGTGCAGACGGACGGCGCTCGGTGCACCGGCCCGGCCGGCCAGCGATCGGGCACATACCCCGTCGGCAGCACCCGGTGCGGGGTGTTTACTTCCGGAGCGGACGCGCAGAGACCGTATCGCCTGGCCTCCGGCCAGGCTGAAAAGCGGTTCTCGGAACAGAGCAGCGCCTCGGCCACGGGCAGCAGGAGCGAGGCGTTGCGGAGGACATATCGCGCCAGGGGCGCCCGCCAGCGGCTGGCAAAGACGCCATAGGCCAGTTCGGGGAGATGGAGGCAGTCGTACCCGCCCAGGGAAACAGCGACAGGGATACCGCGAAGGCGCGCGAGGGCCACGGGTAGCGACATGTGATAGTCGGCGAACCAGCCAAATACCAGATCCGCCCCGGGAAGCTCGCGGCCCAGCCAGCGCCGTTGCTCGCGCCAGAGGCCGAGGAGGCCGGCCGCCGAACGGGCGCGGCCCACGTCGAAGTGAAACGGGACGAGATCCACCCGCCGGCCCAGCATCTCCAGATCGTCCCGCACGAACGAGGTGGGGCTCAGGTAGATGAATAAGACGCGTTTTTTCGTCATCGGACGGGGTGCTCACCTGCATTGCGGCGGAAGAATACGCCCATCCCTGCGATTTGTATCAACAGGGCTATCCCTTTCTTGGTTTTTTTTTATACTAGACCGTCTACTCCCCTTTTGTACTCAAGGTTGTGCATGGCTATGCGTGAGACGCGGCTCAACCCTGCCCCCGGCAGGATGTCGATGTGTGTTCTTCTGGCTCTCCTGATGCTGGGCGCGGCGATCGGCGCCCCGGTGTCGTCCGTTGCCGCCACGGCTACCATCGCTCAGGAAGCGGAAGCGGAACAGGAGGCCGCGCCGGATGCTGGTCAGGGTGCCGACCCCGAGTCCCCCACGCCCCTCGTCACCCGGCTCCTCAACATCGACCCGGAGAACCCGGCCGACGCCATCGTTTTCATCGGCCGCTTCCACCCGCTGCTGGTCCACATGCCCATCGGGTTGCTCTTCCTGGCGTTCCTGATGGAGTTCCTCTCCCGCTGGAAACGCTTTGCGGATCTCAAGCCGGCGGTGTCGTTTACCCTGTTCCTCGGGGCGGTCAGCGCCGTGTTCGCGGTGTCCGCCGGCCTCCTGTTGGCCGCCAGCGGCGACTACGGCGGCGACGACCTCTGGTGGCACAAGTGGCTCGGGATCGGCGTAGCAACCCTCTCGGTCATCGCCTACATCTACAAACGCAAGACGCTTTCGGCCGCCCCGACACCGCGCGCCCGGACGTTCTACGCCGGCTCGCTCGTCGCCTCCGTCCTTGTCCTGACGGCCGCCAGCCACTTTGGCGGCACGCTCACCCACGGGGAAGGCTACCTCACGAGCTACATGCCCGAGCCTTTCCGCTCCATCGCCGGCATCCCGCCCCGCGAGCAGGCGGACGCCAGGATCGTCATCGAGAACATCGACGAGGCCGTCCTCTTCACGGACATCGTCCACCCGATCCTCGACGCCCGGTGTATGGGCTGCCACAACCCGAAAAAGGAGGAAGGCGAACTCCTGCTCACGACGCCAGACGAGATCATGAAGGGCGGTGAAAACGGCCCCATCCTCACGGCCGGCGACGCGGCCAACAGCGAGCTCTACCGCCGCATCACGCTCGAGGAAGCCCACGACGACCACATGCCGCCCAGCGGCCGGCGCCCACTTACCGACGACCAGATAGCACTCATCGGCTGGTGGATCGATAGCGGAGCGGCATTCGACCAGAAGGTGGCGCAGGTGGAGGTGCCGGCGAAGGTGATGACAATCCTCGAACGCCTCACCGAGAAGGAAGACGAGTCGCTGGCCATCCAGGTCCCGCCGGCCGACCCGCAGGCCCTGGAAGCCCTTGCCGCCTTCGGCGTCCTCGCGATGCCGCTGTCGGTCGAAACCAACCTGCTCCAGATACAGGCCATCAACGTGCGCGACCGCTTCGGCGACGAGCAGATGGCGCTCCTCGAACCGGTGGCCGAGCAGATCGCCTGGCTCAACCTGGGCAACACGCAGGTCACGGACGCCGGCCTCGCCGCCGTCGCCGGCTTCACGAACATCTCCCGCCTCCACCTGGAGAAAACGAAGGTGACGGACGCCGGCCTGAGCCACCTTTCGAACCTGAAGTACCTCTCCTACCTCAACCTCTACGGGACGGCCGTCTCGGATGCCGGTCTCGCCCACCTCCAGCCCCTGAACAACCTGAAATCGCTCTATCTCTGGGAATCCAGCGTCACGGCCGCCGGCGCCGATAGCCTCCGGAGCACCCTGCCGGAGGTCGACATCAACATGGGATGGGAGATGACCAGCGCCCCGGAACAGGTGGAGCCGGCGGGGTCGGCCACGGAGTAACGAACAGGGTCCAAACAGAGGATAGATTTCTTAAAGCCTCCTGAAACGTTCAAACGTGATGATCCCCTCCTCTCAGAGGAGGGGCAGATCCTGGGTGCGATACATGGCAGCCGGGATGGGGTGGTGGAGCCGCGCAGGGAGTGTTTACCTCCCCATCCCGACCGTTGTCGGGATTTCCCCTCCTCGTCGAGGAGGGGATCCTCTGATGTTGAAGCATTTTCTCGAAACGTAGACTGCGCTCTATTTAGCCCGCCAGCAACTCGCCGATGTGCCGGGCCACGGCCCTGGAGGCGGATTCCTTCGGGGCCGCAAAAAATGCGTGGCGGAGCGATTTGCCGGCGTCGGCGATCCGGGAATACGCTGTCGCGATGGCGTCCGGGTCCGACCCGACGAGCTGATTCCAGCCGCCTTCCAGGGTCTCCGTCCACTCGGTCTCCGCGCGCAACGTCACACACGGCACGTTCAGCCAGAACGCCTCTTTCTGGAGGCCGCCTGAGTCTGTAAACACGGCGCGGGCGTGGGACATCAGCTTGAGCATCGCGAGGTAGCCGAGCGGTTCGCAGAGGGTGACGTTCGCCGGCGCCGGATGGTCGGCCAGGCGCGCGCGGGTCCGCGGATGGAGGGGCATCACCACGGGGACGTTGAGCCGGGCCAGGCCGGCGAACACC
>JBGSPJ010000487.1:0-6714 GCA_041738655.1 Rhodothermales bacterium
GCAGCCTGGCGCCGATACCGCCCTCTCCCGGATCGACCCGCTGGAGCCGATTACACTCCAGCAGCTGACGAAACCGTCCGATCCGGCCCGGGATGCCTCCGAATCCACTCCCGAGCGATCCACCGGTCGCCAGCCGATCGACGCGCTCGAACGCGCCGCGCGCCGGGTGCGGGATATGGAGGGAGGTCCACCGCTCCGTCGCCACCCGCTTCCCTTTGGTGGAGTGATCGGCACGGCCCGAGCCGGCACGATGCCCTCCTCCGTTCGCGGGGTCAAAGGGGCGCCTCGTGCCTTGCTGGAACGCTGGGAAGCCAGCGCCCCGGCCCTACGCGACAGCGCCTGGCCAGCCTCAGTGCGAACCCGGCGAGGGGAAGCACTGATCCGGCGCCTCGAAGGGATGGCCCGGCATCCCACCCCCATCCCGCCGGCCTATCGGTCCGCCACCAGCGTTCCTTCCCCGGCTACCGTCACCCCCATCTTGAACCGATGGAACCCGGGCGCGCGGTTGGAACGCACCTCGTTGCAAATGCGCGGCACGATGCCTGTGGCGGCAGGCGCGCCGGCGGTGCGTCGACGCATGGGAGTGGGCCAGCCGGACGGGGCCGAAAATCGACCCACGACGGAGCCGGGTGTCCTCGATCGGGTGGCTCCTCGGATGCTGCTTGCGCGGTGGGCCTTTGGTTCAGAGCCGGCTCCGGCATCCTTCGGGGGGCATCACACGGCTTCTACCGTGGCGACCCGGACGCCGGCCCCCGCCGCAGCCGCTCTTCAGAATGTGCCCCCCCGTCCGACACCGTCCCCGGCCCAGATCACAACCCGGGAACAGACGGCCCTGGAGCACGCGGCCGAGGTGACGTACGAGCCGCCGGACTGGGTGAAGCCGGCGATGCACCGCCTCACCGAGGTGGGGGGTCCCGGTTCGCGGAACGGTACCCTGCCGGTGGTGCCAAACCCGTCGTATCTGGAGCCGCGTCCGCCAACGATCGGCCCGCCCGATGCGGGGAATGATCTCGAATGCCTGTCCGAGAAACTCGCGCATATCCTCGCCGAAGAGGCCCGCCGATTCGGGATCGGATTGTGACACCCGCCGGATCGGTTTTTCCTGGAAGCGCAACTAGGAACGCCCCGGGAATTCCCCCGGAACGGGGTCGGATACACTTCCATAGTAGGTTCTCCATCAGCCAGCCGACCACCCATGCGCCCGATGTTGGATGATATCGAATTGCCCCAGGTGCAGGAGATCCTGACGCATCACGTGCGCCGGCTCGCCGAACACAAGCCCCCGGGCATGGCCGGCAGCCTGCTCCAGAATCTGGGGAGGAAGCCTGGAGGCATCGTGGTGTGGGGGTTCGCCCTGGGCGACAACGCCCGGGATTTCCTCGAAACCCTGAGCGAACGGTTTAAAGCCGGCGCCCCCGTACCGTTCACAAGCGATATCGTCGCCGATGCCAACCTTGATCGCGTGGTGATCGACGACCTGCGGTGGGAGGAAGTCGCCGGCAAGCCGGAACGCTACGCTTACCTGCTGACGCTGCGCGAATACATCGAACCCACGGCGCCGGCGGAGACCTCGGCCATCGACGCGGAAACCCTCGACGAAGCCGCCGGCCTCATGGAGGATATGATCGATGCGATCGATCTTCTTCCGCTATTTGACACGGGGCTGGAGCAATTTGTCCAACCCATGACGCAATTCCTGGAGCAACTTCAGACCCTCTCGGACGAGAGTCCGTGAGCTTCACCTTTCCATCACTCGCATCTATCCGGACCTAGAACCATGGCTTCCAACTTATTCGAAGACCTCAAGGCGGCGCTCGCCGACTTCAAAACGTTTCTTGATGCCAATGTCGGTACGATCAAGCCGGCCATTCAACAGATCGCTGCCCTCATTCCCCAGGTGACCGAGCTCATCACGGGCCTGCGCGGCCTCATGACGAGCATCAAGACCGAGATCCAGAACCTGGATGTCGCCGCGATTCCGGGCCTGGCGCAGGTTTCAGCAATGACGGGACAGATCAACACGTTGCTCTCCTCGGCGAAAAACCTGCTACCCGACCAGGCCGGCGAAATTGACACAATCCTCGGTATCGCCGATGTCGTCACCGGGCTCCCAAGCCTGGACGCGATCAAAGGCGAGATTGTCTCCTTGATCGATGCCATCAACGGCCATCTGACTTCCTTGCAAGCGCCTTGACCACGTAAGGTGGAACCGCAGAACTTAAACCGCTTCGTCAACGCCCGTTTATGGCTCCTACGCGACCGATACTGGACGAACTCGAACTGCAGCTCGTGCAACGGATCGAGATCGACGAGGACCAGGTGCTCGTCGAACACGAGATCCCGGGGCTCGAAGGGGATTTTTTCCAGCGGGATGGCCGGCGCGCCACGCGTGTCCGGTTAAACGGCGTGATGACCGGCGACGACGTGGGGGATAAACTCCGCCAACTCCGGGAAAAATTTCTCCTCGCGCACCCCGTCCCGTTTGTCTCGGACATCACGGTGTCGACCAGGGTCGATCAGGTGCTCATCGGGGAGATGGCGGTGAAGGAGGTGGCCGGCAAAACGCAGCGGTTCGAATACGCCATTGCCCTCCACGAATACATCGAACCGCCCCCGAACCAGACCGAACCGCCGGAGCCGCCTCCCGAGGATCCCGTCCGGCCCATCGTCGACCCCGTGGACCAGCGCGTGGGCACGCTGGAGGTGGAGGTGATCGTGGAAGGTGAGCCGGAGTTCGACTTCAGCGGCACCCGGGTGACGGTCCGCGGCACACAAGAAGGCGGAACGCCGTTTTCGCGAGAGCTCGCCGATCGGACGGATAACATCTGGACGGATGAGGCCGTCCCGGTGAGCCAGGAGGACTACCTCGTCGAGGCGATCACCTCGGGCGTTCCCCCGCTCACCGGATCGGCCTCGGCCGCCGTCCGCGCCGGCGAGGTGACCCGGGTGACGATTGTCCTCCGGCCGGCGTCCAACCTGGCCACCACCTTTCTCGTTCATTTTCGGTTTGACAGCGCCTTTGTCGAACCGTGTATGCGCCAGGTCCTGAGCCGCGCCGCCGCATATGCCGGCGACCATGCGGACGAAAAGATGCTCATCGTCGGGCACACCGATCGCGCAGGGACCGAAGGCTACAACCAGGCGCTCTCCGAACGACGCGCCCGCGCAGTGCACGGCTTCCTGACCTATGGACGGGATCGCACGACCGCGTTTAACGACTGGAACACGCTCCGGCAAACCCGCACGGGGTCGAGCGATACCTCCGTCCAGGACAACTGGGGGGCGTGGGAATACCAGCAGATCTTGCAGGACCTGAACTTCTACGCCGGCCGCATCGACGGCGACCACGGGCCGGCGACCGACGACGCCGTCCGTGCGTACCGCTGCCACAAAGGCCTGCCCGATGGCACACAGGTCGACGACGAGGTGTGGGCCGCGCTGATCGACGATTACCTGGGCCAGGACGATCTGGCCGTGCCGGCCGATCGGTTTTTTGAGAACTGCGACGACACTCAGATCCTCCGCTGGCTGGGTTGCGGCGAGGAAGACCCCAAAGACCGGCGAACCACCGCGTTCCGCCCCAGCCGGCGGGTCGAAGTCCTGTTCGTTCGGGCGCCGGCGCTCCCCTGTGAAGTCCCGATTCCGGTCACCTTTAACACCGATCCCCCGGGCCCGGTCGACGCCGCCTGGTGCCTGGACAACGGCAATGCCGGCGCGCGATGCTGTTTTGTCTCGCCGGTCCTCGCACCCGGCACCAACGATCCACAACCCTGTCCGACAGACCCCACGGGGCCCTGGTGCCGGGAATCCGAGGACCCCGGGACGATCACCGTGCGGGGGACGATTTTTCGCGAACAGCCCGATGGTTCGCTCGTGCCGGCCCCCAACCAGCCGTTTGTGCTGATCGCGCCGGACGGCACGTACAAGGATTCCGAACAGGCCAACGGCGAGCCTCGGCCGGCGCGCACCGGCAGCGGCTCCACGGCCGGCACGTTCGAATTTACGGGCCTCCCCAAAGGCTTTTACAGCCTGGAAGTGCAGGATCCCGCCGGCGGGGCGTTGCTCGTGCGGCTCGAAGAGGCGGACGGCGGCACGGTGCGGGGCGCCATGGTGTGTAAGGCGCTTCGGTCGGACAGCGATGGGCTGAACGTGGTGATCCTCAATGCGCCGGCGCACCGCGAAATCGTGCTGCCGGCCGTCGCCCACGTGATGACCGCGCTCCACCCGACGGAACGGACGGTGCGTACCTGCACGGATGGCATCGGGAACGAGGCACGCCAGCAATCGGCGCTGACGGACCAGGAGGTGCGCGATGTCTTCGAGGAAGCCAATCGGATCTGGCAACCGGCGCGGATCCGATTCGAGCTGGTGGACATCGTGCGCGAAGCATATGCGTTCCGGACCGAATGTGAAGTCGATGAAGGGGAGTTTGAGGTCCTGCTCCAGCGCTGTGCGTACCCGGAGGCCGTCAACGTCTTTTTTGTGGGGGATCTGGATGGCAACGGGGAAGCCGGCCTGGGTCTTTCGCCGGAGGGTGGCGCGGCGCTCGGGATCGCCGGTTGCGCCGTGGGGGACCGGTTTCAGACGACCATCCTCGGTCCGCCCGTCAATACGCCCGTGGATGCCACAATGCGCGCCTGGGTCCTCGCGCACGAGCTGGGGCATTACATGAACCTGGAAGACGTGGAGGAATCGCCGGCCAACGCCGACCGGCTGATGCTGGCCCAGTCCAGCACCGGGTTAAATCGCCGGCTGGATCCGTCCGAGATCGACGCCGCCCGGGCATCGGAGGGCGCGACGGACGACTGCGTCCCGCTCACCCTTCGCGTGGAGGGCGCAACACAGGTGGGAGGAAGCCTGAGCCACCAGTTTCTGTTTGTCCAACACCCGGTGCTCATCGATCCTTTTGATGTCACGATCGACGCCGACATCCCCGATCGCCTGCTCACCACTGGCACGCTGGTGATGACCGGGGGCAACGCCGGCGCCACCCCGTTGCAGCGCACGGTGCCCAAGTCGACGAAGGGTGTGTTTGAGATCGTGGCCACGTATACGCCCCATGCCGGAGGTGATCCGGTGGAGGCGCGTGTGGTGGTGACGATCGCGACGCTGTCGCTGCGGGTCGATGGGGCAACGCCCGTTCCCGGAGTGGATAACTCGGTATTTGCCGCGCAAGTTGGAAGTAGTGCCCTGGTTAGAATCTTCGCCGAACTGGACCCGGCACCGTTTTGTGTACCACGGTCTATGCCGGAGTGGACAGGGGGGGCGGCGTTCTCTGATCCACTCATGAGGATGGTGCTTAAAGACAGAGCCGAACAGACCGAAGTGACCGTGACGATCGCCGGCGAGACGAGGAGGGTGGTGATTCGTGTTTACCAGCTGTCTCTGATGAGGGGCGGTCCATTCCCTACTACGTCCAATTTTAGAGAAATCATAGGCGGCATCCCCAATGAAAGCCGCCAGAATTTCTCCAATTCCCGCGTTTTGCACGGTACAACCTCTTTCCAGATACTGATTGAACTTCCTGGTCTTTCGGAGGACACCATTACCCTGGACGTGACGAGCAGGGATCCGTCCAATGGGACGATTGAACGCATCGAATTGCCTGCCCATCGTTTGCCCGGCACGGAAGAGTATCTGGCCGTGAGCCTCTACCCGATACCGCTCGTGACGCTGCGTTCGTCGATATCTTTTGCACAGCCGAAAGACATCGAAATCGTCCGTACACAGGCCGGCGGGAAACTCATCGTACATATTCCCGAAACCCATGTGGGTGCAAACAGCACCGATATTCGGATGCGAGGGCCGGTTGTGTATGTCTTTGCTCAGGCGTTCCGAGACGGGACGGACGATGCCGGCGTAACCGAGGAAGATATTCGAAGCGATATCCAGAGAGCGAATCGCGTCTGGGCTCAGGCAGGCATCGAGGTGAAAGAGCGCGAAATTCGTGTGGGTGTGCAAGATCCGGGCGGTCTCCTCGATCTGGATACTAGTGATCGCGTCCAGGGGCGTTCCGAGGAAGAGCGACGCTTGACGGGGAGGCATCCCGATTGCGCAACCAATCCTGCCTCTTGCCCGGTCCGCAGTGCCACGAGCACGGATTTAAATGTGTACTACCTCCGAAACCTGGGTCTAAGCACCCTGGGATTGGCCTATGAACCTGAAACAGTCATCGCCATTGAAGGGGGAGCATGGTTACGGGATTTTACCCTGGCACATGAAATCGGTCATCACCTCATCGTGAATTGGCCCTGTAGGAAATTCGCGGAGGGGTTTGCAGAACATTACCAACCCGATTGCGAGGGGTGGCCGTTTACCAACGTTCTTGCTCCCAGCTCTATCCCATTTCAAGATCAAGAAAACGTGGCCATCTCCCAGGCAAATCACGTACGGAGTAATCTGTCTACTTTGATGGTTGTTTTTGAAGGATGACGATACGAGAGATTCCATGGACCCGTCTATTCCCCACCTCGATACCCTCTTGCACTATTACGAGCCGGATGCCTCGTACCGCGAACATATCGCGCGACTTAGTCCCGACGAGCTGGCGTATTTCCGCCGGCTTGCCGAGGACGCGTCCGAACCCGTTTCGCGACGCAAAAAGGCCGTGGATGTGCTGACGCAGCGCAACGATCCCACGCTCCCGGATTTCCTGATGCGTCTCATCCACGATCCGTCGCCGGTGCTTCGGGGCCGGGCCGCGCTGGCGCTGGG
>JBGSPJ010000491.1:0-1948 GCA_041738655.1 Rhodothermales bacterium
CGACAGCCCCGACGGGCCGGGTCGCGCGGAGGACATGGCGGAGGCGATGGCGCAGGCCCTGGAACTGACGGCCGAGCAGCAGGCGCAGCTCAAGGCGCTTCGCGAAACGCAGCGGCAACAGATGGAGGCCATGCGTGACACATCGCCGGCGGACAGCACGCGGCGCGCCACGTTCATGGCCCTGCGGGAGTCGCATCGGACGGCCATGGAAGCCATCCTGACCGAAGCGCAGCGCGAGACCATCGCGATCCACCGGGCGTTGATGTTTAGCGCCCCGGAACGGTCTGGCCGCGGTGGCCGTGGACCGCGCCGCTAACCGAATAGAGCCCGGGGATCCCGATGTGTGGGTGTCCCGTTCGATTCCCGGGCTCGAGGCGGCAGGGACGCGCGATTCGGCGTGCGCCCCTGCTGCCGACCTCCTTCGTTCATATGCCCGAACCTGCCCTCGAATCCATCGTTTTGCACGCTGAAGCGCCGCGTCGTCCCCAGGCGATCGTGCCTGATCAGGAGGTGGTCGCCCGCGTGCGGGCCGGCGACCGGAAGGCGTTGCGCGACCTCATCGACCAGCATTCGGCCCATGTGACCTTCACGGTGGTGTCGATGCTGGGACGTACGGCGGAAGTGGACGATGTCGTGCAGGAGGTGTTCGTCCGTTTTTTTGAATCGATTGACAGTTTTCGGGAAGAAGCGAGCGTCACGACCTACCTCAAACGCATCGCCGTGAACCGGTCCCTCGATGTGTTGCGCGGGCGAAAACGGTGGCACGCCCGCTTCCTGAGCCGCGATGACGAACGCCACTCGATGCACGAGCAGGCCGCCGAGGACAGCCCCCCGATGGAACGATCGGAACGCGCCGCCCTGGTCCACAAGGCCCTGGCGGCGTTGCCGGACAAACACAAAGCGGTCGTCGTCCTCCGCCTTCTGGAGGGCTATTCGACGGAAGAAACGGCCGACATGCTGAATATTGCCTACGGCACGGTGCTTTCGCGTTTGAGCCGCGCCACGGAAACCCTAAAGCATTCCCTGCACGCGCTGCTGCGGGATGCCCGCTGATCGATGGACTACAGGCACCACGATACGATGCTTCGCTGGCTGGAAGGCCGGCTCTCCGAGACGGAACACCGCGCTTTTGAGGCGGAGATGAACCGCTCGGGCGTGCTACGCGCCGAGGTCGAGGCGCTTCGCGTCTTGCGCCGGGAGATGCAAGATAGTCTCGAGGCCTCCGCCCTCGGCGCCGTCCAGCCCCACCTGGCCGACCGCGTCCTGAACCGCGTCCTCCAACGCGCCGCGGCGCCGCGTTCGGTGTTCGCGGATGAGCTTGCGCTCTGGTTGGGGCAGATCTTCCGGCCGGTCGCTATCGCCGGCGCACTGGTCGCGCTGTTGCTCGCCGGCTACAACATCCGACTCTCCCAATCCTTCGCCACCGAATCGACCACCGCCGAAGCCATGTTGGGCCTCCCGCCGGTGTCCGCCGCTTCGGTGTACGACCTGGATATGTTCGCCGCCCAAACCGCCGTCACGCCATGACTTCCCGATCGACATCCATCCTCATCGTGCTCGGCACACTTGTCGTCGGCATCGCCATCGGCGCGCTCGCGACCGGCGCGATCATGAACAACCGGCTGAACGAACTCGAGGCGCTTCGCATGCAGGGCGGCGTCCAGTCGTTTTTGCAACGCGGCATCCAACCCGTCGACGACGCCCAGAAGGAACGCATCCAGGAGGCGATCGAGGGGGCCGAAAGCAGGCAGATGGAACTGCGCCGCTACATGTTTCAGCAGCACCGGATCGTGTTCGATTCGCTGCGCGCGGAGCTGGACGTGATCCTGACCGACGAGCAAAAAGACCAGCTCCGCGCGATGATGACGCGTGAACGCGAGCAATTCAAGGAGCGTCGCGGCCGGGGCGATGGCCCGCCGCCGTTCCCCGAGGAGGGCCGGCGGCGGGG
>JBGSPJ010000534.1:0-2306 GCA_041738655.1 Rhodothermales bacterium
CCCGGCGCAAGCGTCAGCCTCGTCGGCGCGGGCCGCGTCGCCACGACGGATGCGTCCGGCCGGTTCACGTTCTCCGGTCTGGACGCCGGCACCTACACCCTATCCGCAACGCTGCGCTGCTACGTGCCTGGTTCGGCCTCGATTGCCGGACTCAAGGCGAACGAAACCCGCGACCTGGGTTCTATTGTACTAAAACCGGTTGGCAGCAAAAGCCCCGAAGCGCCGATGGTAACGGGAGTCTGGACTCCCGACCCGCTGTTCACGGTGATCGAGTCGATCGGTGCGTATGTCCCCAGAGGTCTGATGTCGGGAATGGGCATCCTCGCCACGGAGAAATCGCTCCGGCTGTTTGTCACCCACATGTTGCCCGCGGATCTCGGCGGCCGGATCTGGGAAAAGGAAGGAAAACCGATCCGGGGATCTCGGATTTCGTACTTCGACTTCGATCGCGACGGTTGCGGCCTGATCGGGGCCGACGTCGCGTTCACCGAAATCGTCGACCGGGCAGGTGCCCCCATAACCGACGGGAAGCAGATCGATCCCGATAACAACCCCACCGATGGCCTGCGGAGCCTGGGCCTGGGCACACTTGCTCGCACCGGCGAATTTAACGTCGCCGATGCGCTCTTTCTGACGGGTGAGGCAACCCGGAACGGCCAGGCGTTCGCACTCGAGATCGACAACGACACCTTGCATGCCGCACCGTGGCTCGGACGCACCGTATGGGGAAACGCCGCTTTTCTGGCGACGGCCGATCCAAACATCGTCGCTGTACTGATTGCAGATCACAGCCCCGGCGCGCCGCTTTATCTGTACGTCGGCAAAAAAGTGGCTACCGGCGGCTTCCTCGCGCGCAATGGGCTGGCGGGAGGGGTGCTCCACGTCTTTGTGGGTGCGTCAAATGCACGGACTCCGGCAGAATTCCAGGGGACGGGCAAAGAAATGAAAGGTGCCTTTGTGCCCATCGGGCACTTCAACGAGGCACGTGCCGGCACGAACGGGTACGACAAACAGGGCTTCATGACCATGGCGCTCCAGCATGCCATCGCGGACGAAGCCTTCGCGTTCCAGTTCGAACATCCCGCCGGTCTGGCGACAACGCCTCAAAAGCCGGCACAGGCCATCCTCACGTGCACCGGCGGCTCGCCTGACGGCCCCAACCCCTGGGGGACGACCTACCAGATCGACATTGATATGAAAAGCCTCTCGGCCAACGTGCTCATCCTGTACGATGGCGACGATGCAGGCGCCGCCCAGTTCAAAGAGCCGGATCTGGGTCTCCGCCGGCCCAGCGGCGTAACCTGGTTGAGCGACGAGACGATGTACGTGCAGGAAGACCCGCATTTCGATCTTTTCGGAAGCACCAGCAAGATGCCTGCGTCGGTGTGGGAACTGAACAGCGCCACCCGCCAGCTCAAACGAGTGGTGTGGGTCGACGACACGGCCATTCCCGACGGTCAGAAAGAGGAGGGCGACGGCACCCCCTGGGAGACCTTCGGCCTCGTGGATGGAACGGCCTTGCTCGACGCCGCTGGCAAGAAAGCGCTCGTCCTCAGCGTGCAAGCCCATTCGCTCACGCAGGGAACGATCACCGGTGAGCATGTCGAGGGGGGGCAACTGATCCTCATCCGGGAGAAAACCGGTGGCCTCTTCGACAGAGACATCCTGCGCCCATGATCGTCCCCGCGCCGCCATGGCCGTAAACACCCACCTCATAACACGCCAGATCCTGGACCTGACGCTGCCTTCGGAAGAAGGGGCGACGGCGCTTCAAGATGCGTTCCGGGACTACTACTTCGACCGGATCGTGCCGGAGTTGGACGCCGTGTTCTCCGCGGCCGCCGGCCCCGATACCCACCTCCGCATCGACCGGCTCGAGATCGACCTGGGCCGGCTCGATTTTTCGCAGATCGACGATAGTCTACGCGCAACGCTCCGCGATGAGGTGCAACGCGCCCTGGCCGCGGCGAAGGGGTTCGCCGCAACTCCTCGGCCGGCGGGCGTCCAGGAGGCGACAGCCGAACAGGCCCGGGCCTCCGCATTTCTGTACTTCCTCGACACCGGCCAGTTGCCGTGGTGGCACCCTGCACCCTCGCGCTTCGACCCGAACGAATTCCTCGAGGACCTGCTCGACGCACCGCCGGCCAATATCCGCGCGCTCCTTTCCGGCATCTCGGGTACGCGCGCGGTACGGCGGCTGGCGATGCAGTTCGAGCCGGCCACGATCGATCGGCTGCTGAGGCAAGCATGCGCGGACGCCAGCGGCGAGCGCCGGCGGTGGCTGTCGTCGTGGCGCGCCGTGCTGC
>JBGSPJ010000566.1:0-9134 GCA_041738655.1 Rhodothermales bacterium
GCCATCCGCGGCAGTGCGGTCGCGGGTGGCGAGGAGGCCGGCGGCGCGCATCCGACGCTGATTGCCGCGAGGGCCACGACAACCGACGCCCGGAGCGCGGCATGGACGGTTCGCATGAATCAGGGTGGGGCTAGTAACGAAAAGCAGCCCATCGCGACCCGAGGGAGGGTGCGCGATGGACTGCCGTTCGATGCACACGCCGGCGCGCGACGCCCGGTGGCGTCGGCTCGGCTCAGAACGAGAAGTTCGCTCCGATGCGGTGGACCGCATCGAAGACGTCGAACGAGGTAAAGGAGTAGTTGATGGCGCCTCCGATACGGTCATCCACGAAGAACTGCACACCCGTGCCGAGATTGAAGCCCTCGAGGTCCGAAGGGAACGTGTAGCCGGCGCGCAGCGAGAAGATCTTCATGAAGGTGTACTCGCCGCCGAGCATGAGCTGCTCCGAGAAGTCGCGCGGCCGATTCGCATCGATCGCGAGGCGCAGGGAGTGGACGTCCTGATCGATGCTGGCAAAGTCCAGCATGTTCATCGAGATGCCGATTCGGAAAGTGAGCGGAAGTTCGAAGTTCTCCTGTTCGTATTTCAACTCCTGCGCAAAATTCCGCACGTTGACGGCGAAGTTCATGCTCCGGAAGCCCGTCTGATAGAGCGCGCCGAAGTCAAAAACCATCGTCCCCTTCGTGTAGGCGCGGCTTACGAAGCCCCCCCCCTGGGCGAAGTCGATGTTGCTCGACCCGAGGTCCTGCTTGGCGTATTTAACGTTGCCGCCCACGGCGAACCGATCGGTGAGCGCCTTGGCGTACCCGAACCCGATGGCCAGGGCGGACGGACTGTAGTTGCCGGTATCCAGATAGCCGCTGGGGTTGGTATCGCGCACGGTTCCGATGAAGTCGCCGTAGTTGACACTCACCGCCGAGATGCCAAACACCCCGAGGTTGCCGTTTCCGGGTTTAAAGGCGATGCTGCCGGCGTAATAATTGATGTCGGCGATCCACTGGGTGTTCATCACCCCAAACGACACCGCGCTCTGCATATACGCCATGGAGGCGGGGTTGTAGAACATGGCGTTTGAGTAGGCCATGTCATGCGCCGTGGAGGCGCCCCCCATCGCGGAGACCCGGGGGTCCACCGATAGGCTCAAAAACTTGAAGTTGGTCTGAGACGTCTTTTTGACGTCGGGATCCTGAAAGCCCGGGATCTCCTGGGCAGAGGCCGCGAGCGTCATCGCCGAGGTCATCAGGAGCAGGCACACGAATCGAATCAATTTCATGGAGAAGCACCTTCTGTTATGGCTCCGAAGTAGCCGTTTGGCGAGTGGATGTGGTCGATCCCGCATCCACTCGCCGGCGGACTCAGCGAATGACGACAAATTTGCGGACGGCTTGCTCGCCGGTATCGTTGTTTTTAATAACCGCGATGTAGATCCCGCTCACGATCAACTGGTTCGAGTCGGTCGTGAGGTTCCAGTTCTGGTCGCCGCTGCCATCCGTGTGTTCGATCGTCGTCACCCGTTCGCCGAGCTCCGAGTAGATTTCGATGGTGCTATTCCCGGGGATATCCAGGAAGGCGATTTTATTCTGCTGGTCGGGCCACCGGATTTCCGCGTTCGCGCCCAGGTTGTAGGGGTTGGGCACGATACGAGCGTCATCAAGCGTGAGGCCGGGCGGGCGTTTCAAGAATGCAGGGTCGTACGACTGCGAATAATACCGACTGCTCTTGAGCGGCGAGCCATCCGGCGTTCCAGTGAGCCCCGTAGCGTCGACTGCATTGTCCCCACCCACGGCCGTGAGGTAGTAGAAGTAGCTCACGTTTCGATCGACGCTGGTGTCTTCGAACGACGTGGCATTCGAGGGCAGATCGGCCACTTTGACGTATTTCTCGACCTCGAACGGCGCCGGGATGCCAAGGAACCGGTTCTGGGCGCGGTAGAGCTCCCATCCGCCGGCTGGCAACTCGCTCGGCTCCCAGGAGACCGTGATCCGGTCCGGGCCCGAGGTCACCGCGAACCTGGTGGGCGGTTTCGGTGGGCTGATGACGTTGTAGCCACCGTCGAAATTCGCCTTCGCGCGCTCCACGAGTTGGAAGAGCGAGTCGCGCGTGGTCATCACCCACTGGTCCTTGGTCAGGCTTATACAGCCCGCTGCCCCCTCGGTACACGGCTCGTTTTTCTTGGAATCCCAGCTAAACAGCAGCGCATCGGCCTCGGCGCGGGGCCGGCCTTCCGTGACGATGCGGCGACGGTACCACTGGCCGAGTTCAACGGCCAGATCGAGGCTCAAGCCCGCGACGCCGTCGAACATCACGATCCTGTACTGTGCCCCCGGCGCCATGTCGAAGGGCCCAAACACGCTGGAATACATCCAGTTGCCCTGGAACGTGGGTGTGGCTGTGGTAGCAAAATGATTGATAAAATCCTCGCTGGTTTCGACCGGGCCTGCAGCCGGATACTGACCGTAGATCTGCGACGGCACGGCGCGAGGTTGGGCGTTTGACCATACGGCCGGGTAGCCGGGCCGTGCTGGTGCGCCACGTTCGATCCAGTCGCGCTCGAGCGTCATCAGCTGGAGGTTATTGTGGTTGCTGGCGCCCGTGAGGTCCGCGTCGTCGGCATTCATGTAACTCATGCCGTACGGCTGCGACGGATCGTCCGCCTGGGTCTCTCCGGCCGGATGGGGCGACGAGTCGGCGTGAAAGATGAACTCGCCATGCATGGCGGCGGCGCCCAGGCGACCCGTAGTGTCGGTCTGTAGCGTGTACCACCAGGACCCCGGTGCCCACATCGGCGCGCCGATGGTGCTGTAGGCCGACTTCTCGGGCGAATGGCGCATAAACGTAAAGAAGCCTCGCCAGTCGAGACCGTAGTCGTTTTCGCCGTTGCCGATGATGTCGGTCTGGCTGGTGTGACCCCAGGCAGAGCCGCCCTCCGAGTTGTCCCACGAGGCGGACGAGCCGCTGGTCTTGGGCCGGCGGATGAACGTAAAGAAGACGTCCTCGAGCTGCTGATCGGGGAGCTCGATCTCATCGTCGTCGTCCACATTGCCGGTGTTGGTGAACAGATACTCGGTGATGTGGTAGTCGTCGTGGTACTGGTTGCTCCACTGCATCGCCCGCCGCTCCATCGTCACGCCGACGGACGAGTTCACGACGTTGACGACCATCCGATCGGGTTTGAGGCCCGTGTCGATTTCATCGATGGCCACGACATCCTTAAACGTGTCGAGGCCGTCGACGGTCATCTCAGGGGCTTCAAACTGGCTCACCAGCCGATTTTGCTCCTCGAAGTACTCCCCCACCCCGTCGAACCGCGGCCCCACGTGGGAGACACGCACCGGGAAATTGGTCCCGTTTTCGTCGGTGAAATTCTTGGCGCTGATCCAGGTGGCCATACCGTGCATGTACGACACGCCGCCCGGATCGGTGGCCTGGATGCCCGGCCAGAGCATGGTCGGGAACGGATTGTAGATTTCGGGCTGGGCCCCACCGCCGTAGAAGCGGTGCTGGAAGTCGCCCACGTTCAGCCACCGAAACGTGTACTGGCCGTAGGTGACCTGAACGATACCCGGACAAAGCGCCAGGACCAGAAACGCCGGCAACAGCATCGACCAGCGTGTTCTTTGAAGGTTCATGATGGTATGCATCTGGATGTAGGAGAAGGCGGGGGGTAGCCCGGGGATGGTGGATCCCCGGGCTGCCAGGCTAGAAGGACAGGCGAACGCCAAAGAACACGTTTCTCGGATTGAGGAACTGCCGCAGGTTGTTCGGCATGTCGATGTAGGCTTTATCGTCGTGCAATTTTTGCACGTTGTCGTCTGAAACGGTTTCCCAGTTGCTACCCGTCCAGATGTTGTAGCTGCCGGATACCTTGGACCAGTACCAGATCTCCGTGCTGGGATTGGTGATCGCGGTCAGATCATTGACTGCTTCGACCGGCTGGAACGCCACACCTCGCTTCCTGAAGTCACCAGGCTGATCTTTCCCCGGTACCCAGAGGTAAGGCAGGTTTTGTTTCTGTTCAAAGGAACAGTCGCCGTTTTTAGCCCCGTTCGAACAGGTGACCACATTGTCGAAAATGCCTCCGGGCAGATGCAACGACCGCATGTAGTCCCGCTCGTCGTCCGTGCCGGCGAAGATGTTTCCGTTCCTGTAGTACAGCTGTTTGAGGTTGAGGACGTTGGTTATGTCGACAAAGAACTGGGCGCGCCCGATGGACGTGTTGAAGTTCTTGCTGAGGCGCATGTCGAGCATCTTATAATCCCGCCAGTTCACGTTGTACGCGATCCGGAGGTCTCGACCTGCGCCGTTCACGATGAGGTTGAGACCGCCGTTCCAGGTCGAAGGGGCGCCCGTGCGCCAGTCGCCTAGGAAGTTGATCCGCCAGTCGCCAAGCGGGCGCATACGACCCATCTGCGGGCCAAAGTCCGCCGGCAGCAAGAATTCGAGGTTGATACGCGCGAACGGCTCGGGAACGGGCTTGCTCGACGAGACAGCTTCCGGGCTGTTGGCGGCCTCGACAAGAAGGCGTCTATTTTCGTAGATGGTGCCAAATCCGAAGTCGCCGCTCTTCTTGACCAGATAGCTGTAGTTGATGAAGCCACGGATCCAGCGGCCCCGGTTCTTTGTCAGCGTGATCTCGAAACCGCGGTTGTCGGCATAATTAAGCGGCTCCACGCGGGCGTAGTTGACCTGGTTGGTGAGGTCGATATAGGTAACACCTCGGGCCTGCTTCGAGAGGTCTCGGTAGAAGCCGGCGACACGCACCAGGAACTGGTTGGCGATGCTCTGCTCATACCCCAGTTCATACGCGACGGTCTTGGGCAGCGTCTGGTTGGGGTTGCCGATGTTGTTGATCTGCCCGCTGATTCGGTATTCGATGCCGAAGAGCCGGAACGGATCGAGCATCTGACGGAAGTGGCCGTAGTTGAAGTAGAACTTGCTCGTCTCGGTGACCGGGAACGACACGCCGAGGCGCGGACTCAGGGTGACCTGGCGTTCGGTCGGCTTTGTCTCCAACTCGACATCGAGTTGATCGAAGCCGAACAACGGGGAGAAGACGATATCAAATGGCTCGTAGTCGTACCACTCACCCGTGGCATGGAAGTAGTCCGCCCGCAACCCGAGGTTGGCGATCATCCCGCGGAATTCCAGCTTGGTCTGCGCGTACAGCGCGCCCTGCACGGGGCTGCGGCTCCAGCGGATCTTCTGGTTTTCCTGGTGGGGGTTGGCCGGGTCCCACGAGCCGTGGAACACGTCGTAGTCGCTGTAGAGAAACTCGACACCGGTCTTGACCAGCATGAAGCGGTTAACCTGGCTCGTGAGGTCGAACCGGCCGCTCCAGCGCAACACATCGGTGGAGTCACGCGCATCACCGCCCTGAGCGCCGTAGGTGCCGTAGACGGAGGTCTCATACAACTCACGGAAGCCAAATGGCGCATAGGTGACCGCCTGTTCGTCCGCCGCACACGTAGTGGCTTCGCGCACTTCCAGGTTCTGCGTCACGCAACGCGCGGTGAGGCTCGCGCCTTCCGCCGTCGTCGGCCGGCGCCCCGGCTCGCCGGTGAGCGTCTCGGACGAGTTACGCTGCATCTGGACGGAATAAAACGTATTGGCACTCAGGGTGTGCGTGAACTCTGCGCCGTAAATCTGGCGCGTGATGTCCGACGGGCTGTACGTCCAGTCCCCGTATAACCCGTTGTTCGCGTAACCGTTGCCTTGATTCGAGTACAGACCACCGCGCCCATCCCACGGATATTGCGGCTGCTCGGCCGTGAGAAATTGGGCGGTAAAGTTGTCCAGAGCGAAGCCCTGCTCGAGACTGTGCATGCCACTCAAGACGAGCCGCATCCCCTTGCCGAGGTCGGAAACGACTTTCCCCTGGATTGTGCGCAGGTCTTGCGTCTGGCGTTGCTGCCATACGTCGTAAGCGGTCTGGGTCTGGCGGAACGATGCGGTAAAGCGCAGATTGCCAAGCGACTCGCCGCCGGGAATCGGGCCGCCAATCGTCGCATCAGCCTCGTAGTCCGGCTTGGTGATCTCAAAGTCCTTCCGGTAGTACCACTCCTGTGACGCGCGCATCTGTTCCGGCGTCAAACCCGTCCCCTGCGCCGAGTTGATCCAGCCGCCGAAAGGCTCATACTGCCGCGAGAGGTACTGTGGCAGGATTCCGGTGCCGCACATGGAGATCTCGCACGGCTCCCCATTGGCATCCGGGTAGACGTCTCGGCTGAGACGCGGATAGAGGTAGAACGTATTCACATCGCTGGGAAGCGGTCCAGAGTATTTCTGTTGGGGGCTCGTATACCGGAAAATCGCGTCGGCGAAGTAACGCGTGCGAGACGGATCTTTTGTCACGATATTGATGAGGCCGCTGCGGACGTTGCCGTATTCGGCGTTGAATCCGCCTGTCGTCACCTGCACCTCTTCCATGGCTGTATAGCTGACGCCCAGGAACGGCTGGTTGCCGCGTGGATCGGCGAACGTGACGCCGTCCACCACGAGGGAGACCTGGTCCCCGCCCGAACCGCGGATGTTCAGCCCGGGCTCGAAGCCGGCCTGCAGCCCGATCACGTCCGCCACGCTGGCCACCGGCAGGTTCTCGATCTCCTGCGAGCTGATGTTAACGAGGCTCGAAGACACGTCCCGCTGAACGACTGGCCTTTCCGCCGTCACGACCAACTCATCCATCCCTACCGCCTCTTCGCGGAGGTTGAGGTTCAGTTCGGTGGTGAGGTCGATGTTGACGCGAATGCCCTCAAGCACTTGCGGGGTGAACCCGACAAACGTGGCCCGGATGGTATAGGTGCCGGGACGGACGTTCAGGATCACATAGTACCCATCCAGATCCGTAACAGCGCCCTGCGTGGTGCCGTCGATGATGACGTTCACGCCGGGAAGCGCTTCCCCGGTGGCTTCGCTGGTGACGATACCCGCGATCTTGCCCGACTGCGCCCATGCCGAACCAACGGTCAGCAGCAGCAGTGCCGGCAAGAGTACAAGGTGTAGCCTTGCTCCTTTCATGTGAGCCTTCCTCAAAATGTGTGTGAATAGGTCGGAAGCCCTTTTCCTCGGCCAGAGAATCACAACTTCTGGCAGGACCGTTCCAGCGTTTTACACTACGCCCGCGGCCCGCGTGGAAATCGACGCCACAACGAACGTCCAAATCGACGCATGGAGGAGGCGGATGTGGTGGATCCTCCCGGACGCATCGGACAGGTAGCTACTGGGGGGCGTCGTGTAGCTCCAACAGGTATGGAGTTATTTTAGCGCAGCATGGCGGATATTTTCAAGTCACATCACACGGGGCACTCAAAATCGCCCCATAGCCCCGACCGTAATCCGCGCCAACTCGTCTGTCCGCCGGCACAAAATCTCCCCTATTCCGCCAGAAAAGCGCTTCTACGCTTCCGCCACGCCGCTCGACCGTCCTGATAGCCCGGATAGCTTTTTTTTCCGCAGCTCATACTATGGACCGGTAACGGCGCGTTTGCGCGCGGAAACGCTCCCAGACTCCCTTCCCACGGCCGGGTCAGGTCATGAGTCCGCGCACGACCTTGCCATGCACATCGGTCAACCGATAGTACCGCCCCTGGTGCTTAAACGTCAGCCGCTCGTGGTCAATACCTAACAGGTGGAGCATGGTGGCGTTGAGGTCGTGCACATGCACGGGGTCGCGGACGATGTTGTAGCTGAATTCGTCGGTCTCGCCATACGTAAAACCGGGCTTCACACCCCCGCCGGCCATCCATAACGTGAAGCAACGCGGGTGGTGGTCGCGGCCGTAATTGTCCGGCGTGAGCGAGCCCTGGCTGTAGATCGTCCTTCCGAACTCGCCGCCCCAGATCACGAGCGTGTCGTCGAGCAGGCCGCGGCGCTTGAGGTCGGTCACAAGGGCCGCGCTCGCCTGGTCAGTGTCCTGCGCCTGGAGCGAGATCTCGCGGGGCAGGTCGGAATGCTGATCCCACCCGAGGTGATACAGCTGCACGAACCGCACGCCGCGCTCGGCCAGCCGGCGTGCGAGGATGCAATTCGCCGCGTAGGTACCGGGCCGGCGGGAGTCCGGGCCGTACATCTCGAAGATGGCGTCGGGCTCGTCGGACAGGTCCATCGCCTCGGGGACCGAGGTCTGCATCCGGTACGCCATCTCGTACTGGGCGATTCGCGAATGCACCTCGGGGTCGCCGAAGGTCTCCGCTCGGAGCGAATTAAGCTCGGTCAGATAATCCAGCGCCCGCCGGCGGTCCTTGTCCCCGATCCCCGGCGGATTATCCAGATACAACACGGGCTGGCTGCCGGAGCGGAACTGGACGCCCTGGTGCATCGACGCGAGGAAGCCGGAGCCCCACAACCGCGAATAGATGGGCTGCGGGCGCTGCAAGCCGCGGGATAACAGCACGCAGAACGTCGGTAAGTTCTCGTTCTCGCTCCCCAACCCGTAACTCAGCCACGCGCCCATGCTGGGCCGGCCGGGCTGCTGCGAGCCGGTCTGGAAAAAAGTGATGGCGGGATCGTGGTTGATGGCTTCGGTGTGCATCGACTTCACGAAACACAACTCGTCGACGATCTTCGCCGTGTGCGGCATCAGTTCGCTCACCCATGCCCCGCTCTGGCCGTGCTGCGCGAAATCGAAGTACGAACGCGCCATCGGGAACGTGCTCTGGCCGGCGGTCATCCCGGTCAGTCGCTGCCCATTCCGCACGGAATCCGGCAGCTCCTGCCCGTGCAACTCGGCCAGGCGCGGCTTGTAATCGAACAGATCCATCTGCGACGGCCCACCGCTCTGGAAGAGGTAGATCACGCGCTTCGCCCGCGGCGCCAGATGGCCGGCCTGCAGCAACCCGCCGGCCGCCGGCCCCGCTGCCCCCGGATTGGGCCCTATGCTGCACCCCGGCAACAGCGACGCCAGCGCGGCTCCGCCGATGCCCAGGCTGAGCGTGGAAAGGAAGTGCCGGCGATTTGTGCACAACGCGGCCTCGTGTTCGGGCCTGGAGTAGATCAGAGGTTTGCCTGGATTCATGACCGCATCTTCGCTTCGTCCATATTCAGAATCGTACTCACCACCACCGTCATCGCCGCGAGGTCGATCGGGTCGGCCGCGGGATCGACGCCGTACGCCCCCACGGCCAGCAACGCCTCGG
>JBGSPJ010000583.1:0-11557 GCA_041738655.1 Rhodothermales bacterium
GTCGCACGACGCCCCGCGTATGACTTCCTCGGCGACGCTGCCCAGCAGGAAACGCCGCACCCCGCGCCGGCCGTGGGTGCCGATCACGATGAGGTCGACCTCCTCATCCGCCGCGTAGGCGAGAATCATCGGCGCGGTGGATGGCCCGTGGGTGTGCACGCGTTTGATGCGGAGGTCGCCGGCTCCCTGTTTCTCGATCAGCGCGACCATCCGGGCGTCGGCCTCGTCCTGGAGCTGCTTGTAAAACCGGCGCTCGTCGAGGGCGGCCAGGTAGGCGCTGTGCAACGGGTCCTCGCCAAACGTCGGAGAGACGTGCAACAGATGAAGTTCGGCGTTTTGCCGGCGCGCCAGATCAATGGCCGCGGCAAACGCCGGCGCGGACGACTCGGAGAAGTCCGTGGGATGCAGGATGCGTTCTAACCGTTCCATGCGATTACCGACCCTCTTCTTCCACGACATCGCGATCGGCAACAACCGATTTGCCCAGCGGCTTGACGGCAAAGACCGCGCAGGGCGCATGACGCGCCACCCGTTCGGCCACACTGCCCATGAAGAAGCGTTTGAGCCCCGTCAGGCCATGGGTGGCCATGACGATCATGTCCGTCCCGTTGTCTTCGGCAAAGGCCGTGATTCCGGAGGCGGCATGACCGATGCGCACATCCAGCGCCGGCTGCCGATCCGCCGGGAAATACTCCCGCGCTATCTGCTCGAGCATGTCGCGGGAGCGATCGAGCACGAGATTCACGGTGGATATGGGCGCGGCCTCGACCCCGTAAACGGTCGGGAATACAGCCTCCTCGACCATGTGGAGCAGGGTAACACGGCTCGGAAATACCCGACTCAGCTCCGCGGCATACAGGAGCGCTTCGCGCGAGTAGTCCGAGAAGTCTACCGGCACCATCAGGTCGATCGACTCTTTGGCGAACATCGCCATCGCATCCTCCTTGATCGTCAACACCGGGCAGGGCGCCAGGCGAAGCACGTGCTCCGCGGTGCTGCCGCGCAGCAGGCGGATCGGCCCATGCCGGCCGTGTGTGCCCATCACGATGAGGTCGATGTCGTATCGCTCGGCATACGCCACGATCGCCTCTTCAGCGGTTTTCCCGTAGATCTCGGCCTGGACCACCCGTACCCGCTCGCCATCCCGAATGTCGATCACGCGATAAAACGGATCGTCGAGGGAGAAGGCCGGCGAGGCGGTATCGTTGGTTGCGTAGTAGGCGAGTGGATTATTGGCCTCCTGCTCGTTCACCCGGGCGTGAAACACCACCACTTCGGCGTTGAACCGGTCCGCCAGTTCGGCGGCCGTTGAAAACGCATGCTCCGCGCACTCGGAGAAATCGGTCGGAAACAGGATATGGCGAATGGCTAACATGGCTCCCACCTGCTGGTTTGGTGATCGGATCGGGTGAAGATTGGTAACCCCGTCAAAGCACGGCCGACGCCTGCTCGCGACGAACCGTGCGCGCCGGAGGCTTTGCGTGGCCGCCCCGAAGGGTAATCACCGGCGTCGGGGCTTGCCGCACGATGCGCTCGCTGACGCTGCCCATGATGGCCCGGTCGAGCCCCGAAAGACCGTGCGTGGCCAGCACAATCAGGTCGTCTCCCTGTTCGCGCGCCGCCTCGAGCAGTTCGTGTACGGCGTGGCCGTGGCGGACAATGAAACGGACGGGGCCCTCCGTCCCGGTGGTCGAGGCATATACCTTTTTGAGATGCTCGATCACGCTGGCCTCGATATCCGGACGGACGTCGTAAATGGAAAAGACCCCGGTGTTGTAAAAGGCGGGATGCAGCGTCTCTTCGACCACGTGGACGAGGTCCAGCCGGGCGTCGAAGAAGTCAGCCCATTCCCGTGCGGCGGCGAGCGCGAGGGTCGACGACTCTGAGAAATCGATCGGGACGAGGATCGCGCGGACGGAGGTGGTCAACGGCTTCATCTGCACGTGCTCTCGAACGGTCAGCACGGGGCACGTCGCCAGGCGAACGACTTCCTCCGCCGTGCTTCCGATGAGCTTGCGGGTGAGCCCCCGCCGGCCATGGGTACCCTGCACGATGAGGTCGACGGCGTAGTCCTGCGCGTACTGCAGAATCGCTGGCGCCGCAGCGAAATCCCGCAATACGCAGTAGACGATGCTCGGAATGTCCGCCATCTCCCGGCCCAGCGCCGCGACATTTTCCTGGATCGCCTCGTGCAACAGGTCTTTCATCCGAACCGCCTTCACCGTGTCCTCGGCCCCGTCGAGCGGCGAGTCCGCATGGATCACTTCCACGTATAACAAATGCAATGAAGCGCGTTTGGCGATGGCCAGTTCAATACCATCCTTCAACGCTTGCGAAGAGCAAGAGGAAAAGTCGTGGGCGACGAGTAGTGTGTTGACGGTACGCATGATGCTTTCCTCCTCAGGTTCGTGAGAACGGCTCTGGCTTAAAGAGTACGCTACATCACAGGCCTGACCTGAAAGGACGCACCCACAGGTTGGAGAGGGAAAAGGCGTGTCCGGCTGTCCGGTAAATTCCTACAACCCCTACACGCTATTAAGAATCGAACCGGACAGCCGATTCTCTTCTGATATGGCATGATCCGTGCGTGGCGCCCGCCGCGGCGGTGGCCGTTCGTGCAGCGCGCGCTTTTTTTGTCTCGCTTCTGCGAACGTCCCCACTGGTACGACTTATTGGGTGAACAGCACGCTCGTTCAGGGTGAACGAAGCCAACGCGCTCGTCGCGTTACCCGATCGTCGGACTCAGGTGCGCTCGCCGTCATGCAGCAACAGGACGGCGGCAAGGCCGCCATTAGATGTGAGTAATCGGCCCCCGGTTGCTTTAATTGGAAGCCGACGGTATAAACATGGAAGTAAACTTACGTCAATCGGAACGGCTGGTCCGTGCCGCGATCGGTGTTATCGTGGTCGGAATCGGCATCACGTTTAGTAATTGGTGGGGCGGCGCCGGTCTCGTGCTGCTCCTCACGAGTCTATACGGCACCTGTCCCATTCATGCCGCGATCGGCTCGATCACGACGGCTCTGCGCCAGAAATCCAAGGCGCACAGCTAAGGATTAGCGAATAGCGAATAGTGATTAGCGATTGAGGATGTATCTGGACTAACCCCATCGCTATTCACTATTCGCTAATCGCTAATCGCGAATCTCAGTAGCCTATAGCGCGAACGCGGGGAGACGTGTGCGATTCGCCGGCGAGCACGTCCACGGTTTCGGTGTAGAATTGCCGGGCGCGTTCGGGGCTGTCGCCGATGCATACGACGCCGAGTTTCCCGAATTCGGATAGGGCCCCGATGAGATGGAAGACGACGCCCTGCTGCGAGGCGCCGTGGAAATGTAGATCGTGACAGACCGCGATATCGATCAGATCATCCGGCGTGAGCCCGCGGTAGGACGGGTCCTCCATGTTGTCCGATGCATAATAGAACCTGGGCTGCCCCGCCGGCGTCAGGTAGAGGCCGCTCTCCGGATCGTACGAGCCATCGGCCAGGTAGTGAAGCATCAGATTCGGATGCGTGGTGCCGCCCTTTCGGAGGTTGATCTCAATGGCATAGTGTTTCCAGCCTCCGGGCTCGGGGACCGAGATGAAGTCGATGCCGAAACGCCCCAGGACGCCCCGGTCGCGGAGCACGCCGGCGATCCGAAGCCCGGCCTCCTGGATCTCACGTCGATACGCCTCGTCAGCGGGAAATGTACATCCCAGAAAGACCTGGCCGGAGCGACCGCCCAGCACCTGGTCATGAGTCGATATCGGCGCCACATGGCCCAGCGGATCGATCCGGCATTGCACCGACGGCGATCGTTTGCCGTGGCCCTCCAGAAAACACTCGACGATGCCGTTCATCTCGGCGAACTTGGCGCCATACCCTTCCCACGTCTCGCCATTTGCTTCGAACGCTATCCGTTCGGGCAGTACGCGCCGAACCCACGGCAGCAGCCGACCTTCGTCCGGGCAGCCTTCAAAGGAAAACAGGGCATTCCCCTCGCCCGAGAACCCGTCATTGAGTTTGATCACCGCCCGGCGGAGCGTCGGATTCCGCTGCTTCAGCAACGCCAGGGCCTCCGCCACATCATCCAGATCGCGCAGCCGCTCCACGCCTTCGGGCGTGGCCACGCCGGCCTCGCGGAAGACCTCGCGACTGCCACTCTTCGACCCCAGATCGGCCAGTGCCGGATCGGCGGCATAGAGGGGGATGCCCAGTTGGAGGGCCAGCGTCCGCTCCAACGGCGTGGCGTTAAAGCAGCTCATGTGGGCATCCGGACAACTCGCGAGGGTCTCCCGAATCCGATCCATCAGCCGTGGCCGATCGAGGATCTTCCGCGTCAGCGGTTGGGGCGAGGCGTCACCGCAACTGAGCAGCGTGAGCCGGCGCCTCGCATGGCTCACCGGAATGCCGGGTAGCAAATGGAGGTAATAATCGATGATGGTCGGATGAATCGGCTGGCTCGTGATGTAGATGAGCCGGGTCCGAGGCATCCGGAGCAGCATCAGCATACACAACAGCCGCTCCTCGTAGTGATGCGCACCCGAGATCCGCGCCAACTGGCCGGCGTCCAGACTCAAACTGGGGACCACCACCACCGCCCGAGGCCGCTGCGTGTCGGGAAACACGCTTTCGAACTGGCTCTGCAACTGCGCCTGGAGCTGCGCGAATCGCTCGGAATCCTCGGAAGCAAGCGGGCGTGCGGGCATGGCGTGAATCATCGCAGAGAGGAGAATGCTTCCGAGGGCGGCCTTTCCAGACAACCTACCACCCCTCCGCCGTCATCTCTGCCGGCCCACTCCCCCTCTCGCTGTGAGGTCCCCCCCGACAGCCCCCCGGCTGACCTCCCCCCATTGAACCTTAAACCTCGAACCTTAAACCCCGCCCCCCGGGTCTGGCATCTCAGAAAAGAAAGCCGCACATTACGAATACTCCCACCGACCACCCCACGAGCCCCCCGTTCGATATGTCCCCACGACCGGCCCTTCTAACGTTTGTAGCGCTTTTTCTCGCCTTCCCGATCGGCATTCAGGGGCAGACCCTTTCGCGCGATCAACTGCTTTTTTACACGGCGGAATGGGATGGCGAACGATTTCCCGATGGGCGCCCGCGGGTGCCGGACGAGGTGCTCGAACGAATGGCCGTCGTCTCTACCGAGCAAGCCTGGGGCGTACTCCGTGGGGAAGGCTACCACAACCAATTCGAAGGGGGTTGGAAGGTAATGTACCCGGATCGCCCCATCATCGGTCGTGCCCTCACGGCGGTGTATGCGCCGGCGCGCCCGGAACTGCAGCAACGCATGACCGAACGCGGGCACGCCGACGGCCGCATCGGGCCGCCCAACTCGTGGCCCATCGACATGCTACAGCCAGGTGACGTCTATGTGGCCGACGGCTTCGGGAAGGTGGCGGACGGCACACTGATCGGGGACAATCTGGGCAATGCCATTTTTGCACGCTCCGGCAAGGGCGTCGTATTCGACGGATCCGCGCGTGACCTCGAAGGCTTGCGTGAAATCGACGGGTTCAACGCGTTTGTGCGGGACTGGCACCCTTCCTTCATCCAGCACATGATGCTGCTGGGCCTCAACACGCCGGCCCGCATCGGGGCCGCCACCGTTCTCCCCGGCGATGTCGTACTCGCGCGCGAGGAAGGTGTGGTCTTCATCCCACCCCACCTCGCGCTCAAAGTCGTCGAAACGGCCGAAATCGTCCTCCTCCGCGACCGATTCGGGCACCAGCGCCTCCGCGAGGGGACGTACACCCCGGGTCAGATCGATACGCGCTGGAGCGAGGCGATCGAGGCCGACTTCGCCGGCTGGCTCGAAGCCAACAAACAATCCCTGCCCGTACCCCAATCCCGCGTCGAAGAGTTGCTCCGCACCCGCACGTGGTGATGAACAATGATCGATCATTAATCATTAATCATTTTCCCTCCCCGCCCATGGCCCCGAAGCTCCACATCCCGCCTTCCCGCCGCGACTTCCTCAAGAAATCTACCCTGGGCGGCCTGAGCCTGGGCGCCTTGATGCATGCCGGCGCGGACGAACAGGTTGCCTTTGCAAGCCAGCACGTCAACCGGTATTCCAATCCCTCCGCGCTCAAAATCACCGACCTGCGGATCGCTGAGATCAAAGACGCGCCGATGCGCGTGCCGATCATCCGGATCGACACCGACCAGGGGATTTCGGGGTACGGTGAGGTGCGCGACGGGGGCAGCAAGCGGTTCGCGCTCTTCCTCAAGAGCCGGCTGCTAGGGGAAAACCCGTGCAACGTGGAGCGGGTGTTCAAAAAGATCAAACAATTCGGGCACCACGGCCGGCAGGGCGGGGGCGTCTCGGGGGTGGAAATGGCCCTGTGGGACCTCGCCGGCAAGGCGTACGACGTCCCGGTCTACCAGCTCCTCGGTGGTAAATACCGCGACAAGGTGAGGCTGTATACCGACACAACGCAGTCCCGCAACCCACAGGAGTTCGCGGCCCGCCTGAAAGGCCGGCTCGACCAGGGTTTTACTTTCCTCAAGATGGACCTGGGGATCGGCCTCATCCGCGACGTACCCGGCGCGCTGATCACGCCGTTGAATTTCGACTGGCAGGCCTACGGTCAGCAGATGCACCCGTTCACGGGCGTACAGATTACCGACAAAGGCATCGCGCTGATGGCCGAGTTCGTCGCTGTCGTTCGCGAGGCGATCGGATACCAGGTGCCGCTTGCGGCCGACCATTTCGGTCATATCGGCCTCAACGAATGCATCCGCCTGGCCAATGCCCTCGAACCCTACCAGATGGCCTGGCTGGAGGACATGGTGCCCTGGCAATACACCGAGATGTGGCAGGAGATCACGCGAGCCGTAAATGTCCCCACCCTGACGGGTGAGGACATCTACCTGAAAGAGGCTTTCGTCAAACTGATCGACGCGCGGGCCGTCGACATGGTCCAGCCGGATCTCGCCTCGGCCGGCGGCATCCTGGAGACCAAAAAGATCGGAGACTATGCCGAGGAACGGGGCGTGGCCATGGCCATGCACTTCGCCGGCTCGCCGATCTCATTCATGGCGAACGTCCATTGCGCCGCCGCCACCCAGAACTTCCTCGCTCTCGAGCATCATTCAGTTGAAGTGCCCTGGTGGGAAGACCTGGTGACCGGCATCGATAAACCGCTCAACAAAGAAGGCTTTGTAGCGGTGCCCGAAACGCCCGGGCTCGGCATCGAACTCAATCCAGAGGTGATCAAAGAGCACCTGGTCGAAGGAGAGGCGTATTTCGCACCTACACCGGAATGGAATGAGGATCGATCCTGGGATCGGCTCTGGAGCTAGGGAGCTTCAGTCCGTGAGTTTGACGTCGACGGCCTGCAACCCCTTCTGGGTTTCCTGTACGTTGAATTCGACGGGCTGCCCTTCCTCGAGTGAGTCGCCGAAGGACATCCCCTTCACCGCTGAAAGATGCACGAAAAGATCGCGACCGCCTTCATCGGGGATGATGAATCCATACCCTTTTTCAGGATTGAACCATTTAACTTTTCCGGTTGGCATAGGTGTGTGTACGTAAAAAATGAGCGGTCAAAAATACGCGTGTCCCGCCCGCGTCGTCTGCCTCTACCCGTCGAGCGGGGTGGAAGCCGGGGGCTCAGACGGGTATGTCTGACCAGAGTATTCTTACAGCGGCGTGTTTCTCGCCATATGCGATGATAATCATTTGTAAAAAAAAATGCGCACGGCTCTAAAATTTTTCTTTTCAATATCGGTCATTTCGATCGTTTTTGGGGCATTTGCCTGCACGCCGGCGCCCCCGAACACGGTATTACCGCCCGTTGAGGAGCTCGAAATCTCGCTCAAATCCAACCTGCTCGACGCCTGGTACCCCCGTGTAATCGATGAAGTACACGGGGGCTATCTGACGGATTTCACCTACGACTGGCGAGCGGAAGGCGACCAGCACAAGATGATCGTCACCCAGGCCCGCCACATCTGGACGCTCGCGAAAGCGGCGGAACGTTACCCCGACGCCGGCTACCTGGACATGGCCGCCCATGGCGCCCGCTTCCTGCGCGAGGTGATGTGGGATTCGCTCCACGGCGGCTTCTACCAGCTCGTAACACGCGACGGAATACGCCTCACCGATGGGTCGAACCGCTTCAAGACGGCCTACGGCAATGCGTTCGCCATCTATGGGCTCGCCGCCTACGCCGGCGCCTCGGGCGACACGGTCGCCCTCCACCTCGCCCAACGCGCCTTCGCCTGGCTCGAAACCCACAGTCACGATCCCGCATACGGCGGCTACTTCCAGTTCATCGAAACCGATGGGACCCCGCAGGTCGAGGGCTTCGGACGCACGCCGCCCAAGGACCAGAACAGCTCCATCCATCTCATGGAAGCCTTCACCGAGCTGTACCGCGTCTGGCCCGACGAACGCGTCCGCCGGCGCCTCGCCGAGATGCTCTACCTCATCCGCGACACGATGACCGACGAGCGGGGCTACCTCCGCCTCTTCTTCTCGCGCGACTGGCAGCCGCTCTCCTTCCGCGACTCGACGGCGGCCGTCCGGGAAGCGAACTATTCCCTCGACAATGTCTCCTTTGGCCACGATGTCGAAACCGCCTTCCTCATGCTCGACGCCGCCGAGACGCTTGGCCTGCCGCTGGATACCACACTGGCGGTAGGCCGCACCATGGTCGAACACGCCCTCCAGTATGGCTGGGACGCCGATAAAGGGGGATTTTACGACATGGGCTACTACCTCCCCGGCGAGAGCCGTCCCACGATCGTCCTCGGCACCAAAACCTGGTGGGCGCAGGCGGAAGCCCTCACCACGTTCATGGTGATGGCCCAACACGTGCCGGCCGAACGGGAACGCTTCCTGGAACTGTTCACCTACCAGTGGCGCTACATCCAGGCCTACCTCATCGATACAGAACACGGCGACTGGTACAGCCACGGCCTCGACGTCTCCCCCGAACGAAAAACCGACCCCAAGTCCCAGATCTGGAAAGGCGCCTACCACAACGGCCGCTCCCTGATGCAGAGCATTGAACGCGTTAACGCGTTAACGCGTTGAACGTTGGGGCGTTGAACGTTGACCCGTAATCTGTACATTCCAATAACGTTCAACGAGAAAACGTTCAACGAAAAAACGAGTTAACGCCATGCGCACCACCACCCCTGTTCCCTGGATCGGATGGTTTGTCCTGGTCATCACGCTGCTCAACGGGGGTCTCATGATCGTCGAGGGCATCCAGATCATCACGCAGGGCCGGCCCCTGCTGCTCGGCGTCTGGGCGGAATGGCTGGGGGCCGCCGGACTCGACACGCAGAGCACGACGGTCGGCTTCCTCTTCATCGGTTATGGGGCCGTGCTGCTGTGGTTGACGTTTGCGTTCCTCCGTCGCTTCAGCTGGGGCCGCATGGCGTTTACGGTCGCGCTCGTCGCCGGCCTCTGGTATGCTCCGATCGGAACCACGCTGAACATCATCGCGCTTGTCATGGTCTTCCTCACGCCGCTCCGCGACTGGTTCGCCGGCAAGGAGCCGGCGCGAACGATGCCCGTCTGACCGATCGCCCGCCATACCATGTCCGAGCCCCGGTCCGTCGCCTCGCGTCTGCTCGATGCCTTTGGCCAGATCGACATTTACCTGCTCGATCAACTCATGCGCGGACGCTTCGAGGCGCGCCGAACCCTCCTCGACGCCGGCTGCGGCCGCGGCCGCAACCTCGTCTATTTCATGCACGAGGGGTTCGATGTCTACGGCGTCGATCAGGAAGAAGCGGCCATCGCCGGCACCCGACGCCTCGCCGGCCGGCTGGGCGTGCCCGATCCCGAGCGTCGCTTCCAGACGGCCGACCTCGCCGATCTTCCCTATCCAGATGCGTTTTTTGATGCCGTGATCTGCAGCGCCGTGCTCCACTTCGCTCGGGACGAATCTCACTTCGAAGGGATGATCCGGGAAATGACGCGGGTGCTTCGCCCGGGCGGCCTCTTCTTCGCCCGGCTCGCCTCCACGATTGGCGTCGAACACGCCGTCACGCCCCTCCACGGGCGGTGGCATCGCCTGCCCGACGGGTCCGATCGGTTTCTCGTCGATGAAGCCCTGCTTATGGACGCAACGCGATCCCTGGGCGGATCGCTGCTCGATCCCCTGAAGACAACCGTCGTTCAGGGCATGCGCGCGATGACCACGTGGGTGGTTCAACGCGAACCCTGACCGCTTCCCGATCGCCCGGACGACTTCCCGACACACATGGCCAGCCAACCGCAATACCACTCCATCATCAGCGACCGGTATACGGACGTCGACCGCCTCAACTTCGCCGAGTACGTCCGCGCGCTCGCGGAGGTCGTGGCGGACCCGGACTCGGACACGCCGCTGACGATCGGGGTCTTCGGCCCATGGGGATCGGGCAAGACCTCGCTCATGCGCATGATCGAGCGCTCGCTAAAGACGGGGCCGGTCGCCGATCGATACCCGGAGGCCCGAGACTACCCCGTCGTCTGGTTCGACGCCTGGAAGTACGAACGCGAGGACGCGCTATGGCGAGCGCTGGTCCTCCGCGTACTGTACACCGTGCGCCAGCTGCCGGCTCCGGAGGATCCCGCCCGGCGTAAGGCGCTCGAGAAACAGTTCGACGACCTCGAGCAAAGCCTCTACCGCGTCGTCGAACGGGAGGAACTGGGTAAGATCGAAATTCAATGGGGCGAGGTGGCGAAAGGCGCCGGCAAAACGCTTGTCCATCTCGGTCTCAACATGATCCCAGGCCTCGGCTCCATCCTGCCGAAATTACTCGACAAGAGCCAGGATCAGCTCGCCGCCGAGGACATGGAGCACCTGTTCGACGGCATCCGCCGCGAGCGCCAGAAGGTCCATCGAGATCACATCCAATCCCTCGAACAATTCCAGCACGAGTTCGAGCGACTCATCCAGGCCGTGCTCACCCACCAACGCCGCCGGCTTGTCGTTTTCGTCGACGACCTGGATCGTTGCCTCCCTGAAAAAGCCATTGAAGTGCTCGAGGCCATCAAGTTGTTTATGGATGTGCCGGGATGCCTGTTTGTACTCGGGCTCGATCGCGAGGTCATCGCCCGGGGGATCGCGATGAAATACCGCGAGCACCTCCAGGCTGGCGCGGATCGACCGTTCGCCGTAGATGGCACAAAATACCTGGAGAAGATCATCCAGGTCCCGTTCCGCATTCCGTCCATCGAACCCGGTGTGATGGGCAGCTTCGTGCGGAACATGATGCCCGAAGCCCTGGCGGACTGCGCCGAGGTGTTTGCCGCCGGCATGGGCGAAAGCCCCCGCCAGATCAAGCGCACCGTCAACTCGTTCCTCCTCCTCTGGCGCCTGGCCGCCAACGCCGGCCTCCGCGCCATCCTGCTCGCCAAGATCGTCGCGCTCCAGCAGTCCGAACCCGCCCTCTACGAACTCCTCCGCGATCTCCCGTATCTGCTGCGCGACCTCGAGGAGCACTACCGCCAGCGCGAGTTGCCCGAGGCCGAGATGCGCAAGCTGATCGACGCCGGAGACGAGTCCCGCCTGAAACGACGCCTCGACGACCTCGCGCCGGCCCTCCAGCCGTTTG